>DASZUB010000021.1:0-28890 GCA_035547815.1 Saccharimonadales bacterium (SeqCode) | reverse complement strand
GTCATATAGCCGGGCTTAAAGACGGTGTCCATGACCTGACACACCAACCGTTCGGTCGCGGTCCGGGCTCGGCCGGTCCGGCCAGCGTCTACAACATAGGCAGTCCCCGCATAGCTGAAAATTACTTCTTGCAGATCGGCCAGGAAACGGGTTGGATCGGCCTCATCCTGTTCCTGCTTATAAATGTCGGCGTCGGTTATATCCTGTGGTTGAACCGCAAGGATCCGCTGGCGCTTACCTTGTTCGCAAGCCTCATCGGCATAACTTTCGTCAACCTGTTCTCGCACGCCTGGAGCGACGACACCATCGCCTACGTATGGTGGGGATTGGCCGGCATAGCAATGGTGCTTCCCAAGAAAAATGAAAAATAAGACCATCAAACGTTTCATGAAATACATGTCGGGCGGCACGGTCTACTTCTGGGTCGGCTACGGCGTATTCGCTCTTTGCTACTCGGTATTCAAATGGGATTGGTTGCCATCCAAGATAGTCGCCGACGCAATCGGCTGGACGCTGAACTATCTGGTACAGCGGTTCTGGGCGTTCTCGGACCAGATCCACCTTAGCGAGATGCAGCACGCCGGCCGCTACATTTTCATCGAAAGCATCGGATTCGTTCTAGATTACCTGATTATCTGGGGCCTTAAATCCATCGGCATCACTCCTTATATAGGCTTCTTTGTATCGGCCGGTTTCTTTACCGTCTGGAGCTGGCTCTGGTACAAATACTGGGTTTTCCCCGAGAAGAAAAAGCCAGGCGTGGCATAATATAAATATGGTTGAAAAACAAGCTAAGACCGTACGGCCGACCAAAAAACAAAAAGAGCTGCTCAGCTTCATAGAGAAGTTTATCTCCGAACATGGCTACAGTCCGAGCTACCGGGAAATCAAAGACGGGCTAGAATACAGTTCCGTGGCCACCGTGGCGGTCCACGTCAATAACCTGATCAAGCGCGGCCATCTGAATAAACGCGACCATTCGGCGCGGTCATTGGAAGTGGCCAACCCGTCTGGGCCGGAAAAAATTTCTTCCAACCAGATAAAGCCCGGTGAAGAAAAATGGCTCATCGAGAAGGTGGAACACGCTTTCCAGCAGGCTGAACAGGCCGGCGCTGCCGTTACGCCGGATGACCTGGAAAATCTCTCCGTCCTGGTCAGCGCCTTGAGAGTGCTGGGGATGGAAGGCGCTGCCCAGAGCTTCGTGCCGCGTTTATCGGCCATGAGACCTTCTTCGGACTGAAGTAATTAATACTATATCTAGTGTAGCGGCGAAGTGCTAAACTACTAGCACTGGTGTATTAACAAACAAGCTGGAAACAGGTGAAATTCCTGTACTGTGCCGCAACGGTTAAAGTCCGATACAGCGTAAAAGCCTCTCGAGCAAGAGCAACCATAGTTTTTGGCCCTCGCTCGCGAGCGGAGGGTATTTTTATGGCCGTAGCAGCCGAACTCGTAAAACAGCAACAAGACGAATTTGACTGGGATTATGCCGAATCTCAATTTGATGAACGTCCGCCAGAGGGCGAAATATATGGGCGTTCGCTTAGCACGGTCCATCGACTGGGAACATTCGCGGTGGGCAAGTCACAAGTAGAAATAGTTCAAAGCCCCGAAGCAGCCCAGGCAAAAGCCGAATTCAATACTTCCGTGGAAGAAGGATTTGGTACGGACGTGGAACTAGGCGGCGGATTGGAAGTCCGTGATTTTGATTTCCGTCCCGTGGTCGAAGGCAAGGTCATGTCCAGCGACCTTAAAACCGCGGTCTCAGATATGACCGAAGCAGGACTCAAGTGTGCGGTTAAAACGGCGGCAAAAGACAGGTTGTTCCGGCCGCAATTGACCCGGTCTGAATGGGACCATGAAAACGCCAAGTTAGTCGACAGCATGGCGAGAGGAGAGACCAGCTACAATATGCGGATCGTGGCCAGTCCATTCCCGGAAGAAGCTGCAGCGGTAAGCGGCGATGATTATTGGCGGGATATAGGATACGTTCCAAGCCTGAGAAGAGGGTTCATACAATTTTATTACGTGTCGGAGGGTGGCGTAACCAGCGGCTCGTTATCTTTTGATGGAAGTGATAAAAGGCGGCTCAGGGAGCTGTTCAGTAAATACGGAGTTGAGATCCCAGAAGAGGAGATTACAGACAACTGGTTGAAGTACCCGATTACTGCCACTCTTCCAGAAGATGAAGCAAAGAAAATGGCCTTAGAGATAGCAGATGAAGCAGGTGACCCTAAATATAAGAAGGATGCTAATACCGTCGAAGTAACTAATGAGCACCGTGCGTTGTTGGAAACCGTTTTTAATGATTCATATATACATGCCTGCGAATCGCTCGCTCTCGGTTATCAGACCAGGGATGCCAGAGAACTCATCTTACGCCTGGCGGATAAAGCGCACCATTTTAATGAGAAATACAAGGATTCCTTATATAAGATGAGGGTTAACGGAGAGTTTACCGATAGTGACTTCATAGCTATCCACGAACTGCTCGTTTATTCGACTATTGAAATGATGCGTGCCTTACACCTTAACAAGAAAGGCAACTCGGATGCAGGCATTGTGTTTTATGATCCCAATACTATCAGCGCCGAATTCTTAGAGTCTCTTGATCCAGCATCTTTCCAGACGATGTTGGGAGGGTTCGGTGCCGAAGGCGCCAAAAACGATCGTGTATATTCAGCTTGCGGACTGTCCATCTCGCTTGGTGAGTCGGATGGCGCGAAAGAAAATCCGCAGCGCGCATTCGGAGGCAAGGACTGCCCAGAAATTAAAAATGGCCAAACGACAAAATGTCCTCATTGCAAAAAAATCGTTCAGGCTATAGTGCCTGCTGGTGACAAGAGCAAGATCTATTGCAGCAATAAGAAGTGCAAACTCGCTGCTCCAGGCTTAAAGTAGGCAGTATCGTAATTCTTCAGAGAGTATAATTAATAATGTGAAGCAGCGAAGGATAGGCATTTATCCGGGCGTATTCGACCCGGTACATACCGGCCATGTGACGGCCGCCCTGCAGGCTATGGAAAAGGCAGGGCTGGACGAGCTGTATTTCTTGCCGGAGCGCCGGCCGCGCGCCAAGCAAGGGATAGAACATTTCGGCCACCGTGTGGCGATGTTACGCCGGGCCGCCACGCCCCATCCGCGGATGGACGTGCTGGAACTGGAAGACGTCAGCTTTACGGTCGAGCACACGCTGCGCCGCTTGCGCCGGCGTTTTCCGCGCGCCCAATTGGTTTTCCTTTTCGGTTCCGACGTGGTGCCAAAAATCACTACCTGGCCGCGCTACGAACGACTCTTAAATAGCTGTGAATTGGCAGTAAGCTTGCGTGATAACGACAAGAAAACCGCGCTTGCAGAAGAGATGCGGAAATGGCCGATCAAACCCCTGCGAACCATCATGTTCAACAGTCACGTGCCGACCGCGTCATCCAAATTGGTCCGTTTAGCGCTCAGGCAGGGCAAGCAGGCCAAAGGCTTGTTGAAAAGCGTAGAACGTTATAGCCGACTCAACTGGCTCTATATATCCGTGGCGGAGCGAGCGATCAACTCTAGGATTTCTTCTTCTGATTGATAGCTTGCTGGATCTGCGTCTCGAATGAGCTGGCACTGGCGGTGACATTGATCTGTTTGCCGTTCAAGAAGAAGGTCGGCGTGCCCTGGACATTCAGCTTGTTGCCCTCCGCCATGTCAGCGTTGATAGCGTCATTGACGGCGTTAGAGGAGTAGTCCTTGTTGAACTTATCCATATTCAGTCCCAGTTGCTGTGCATACTGTTTGAAGTATTTGGTAGGACTGCTGGATTGGGCCCACTGGTTCTGGTTGTCGTAGAGCAGATCGTGCATCTGCCAGAACTTGTTCTGTGCGGCGGCGGCTTCGGCGGCACGGGCGCCGGCAAAAGCGTTCTGGTGGATACTGACCAGCGGGAAGTTACGGAACTGGAACTTGATCTGGTCGTTGTATTTAGCGACCACCTGTTTCACGATCGGATAATATTGTTCGCAATAAGGGCATTCGTAATCGCCATATTCCACCAGGGTGACACCGCTCTGGCCTTTGCCTTCGACGTGGTTGGTCGCCTTGCTGGTATCAGAAGATGAGCTGCTGCCGTTGCCGCCACCTGATTTATGGCCGCCGAAAGCGAATATACCGATGAATACCAGTACGACTACGGCGATGATCGCTAAGAAACCTTTTGACACGTGAAACTCCCGATTACTCGTCTAAGTATACAACAGAACTTTCCAAACAAAGCTGATAATTATAAGCTGTAGAGGCATGAATAATTACCTATTGGCCGTTATATTTTTACTGTTCGCTATCGGCGGCGTGGTAGTCAGGAAGACGTATTATTATCTGCCTCTCCACGAACTGAAACGGCGGGCCGAACATGGTGAGCCGCTGGCTCGGCGGATCTATCCGGCCGCCGCTTACGGCGGCGGCCTGCGCGTACTGCTCTGGCTATACATAGGTCTCACGAGCGCCGCCAGCATCATATTGCTGGCACGCGGCCTGCCCATCTGGGCCAGCATCTTGATAGTCGGATTCTTGCTATGGGTAACTTTCTCCTGGTTGCCGGCCAGCCGCGTGACGCCCTTTGGTGCCCGGCTGACATTGATCGTGACGCCCGTAATAGTCTGGTTGCTTAATTACGTCGGTCCGCTGTTGGGCCGTGGCGCCGACGCCGCGTACAAACATAGGCCTGCCGCGGCGCATACCGGCCTATTTGAGCGTGATGACCTGGTGGGGCTTATAGAACAGCAGCAACACCAAACGGATTCCAGGTTCAGTGACGAAGAGCTGGAGATAGCCCGTCGTGCCTTAAATTTTAGCGAGTACAAAGTGCATGACGTGCTGGTCTCGCGAAAAAAAGTCAAAACGGTACTTGCGCGCGATACGGTCGGACCGGTCCTAATAGACGAGCTGCATAAAAATGCTCAGGGTTACGCTTTGGTTCAGGACACGCCGAAAGGCAATTTTGTCGGCATCCTATCCTTCAAACAGCTAAGCATAGAAAGCCAGGGCAAAGTGCAGGATATCATGCGTCCGGAAGTCTATTACGTGCATGAAAACGATCCGCTCTCCCAAGCACTGCATGCGTTTTTTGCGACCCATCAGCCGCTTTTCGTGGTCGTGAACAGCTTCGAGGAATACGTCGGCATAATTACCGTAGAAGGTATACTGAGGCAATTGCTGGGTGATATCCATGGTGATGATTTCGAGGAAAACCATGATATCCAGGCGGTCGCCGCCCGTCATCCTAAGCCCGAGAAAAAGAAAAAATCCAAACCGAAATCTAAAAAAGAAGCCGATGAAGACAAGCCGTCTTCCGCCGAAACCCCTGTAAAAACAGATAAAGAAGTGGTAGAATAACTATCATTCATGAGAACTCTGACAGATGACATAAAGAACCACGTGGGCGATGTGGTCAGTGTAGAAGGCTGGCTTCATAAGAAACGTCTGCTAGGCGGCCTGACTTTTATAAATGTCCGCGACCGCCGCGGCCTAGTCCAGGTCGTGCTCGAAGATAAGGACGAGGTAGAAAAACTGCGCGGTATGCAGGTCGGCACGGTGCTGAAGGTGGAAGGCAAAGCCGTCGAGGAACCGCGCGCTCCCGGCGGCGCCGAACTGCACGAAGCCAAGCTCGAAGTCCTGGTACCGGTAACTGACGAGCCGCCGATCGAGATCGACAAGCCGCTCAGCCACAAACCGGACAATCTGGACACGCTGTTCGACTACCGTGTACTGGGACTGCGTAATCTACAGGAACAGAAAGTTTTCAAAATCCGTTCCGCTGTCTTACGTGAGATCCGCCGCTACCTGACAGAAAATGATTTCACCGAGATCCAGACGCCTAAGATCGTGGCCGGCGCCGCCGAGGGCGGGGCCGAGGTCTTTAAGTTGGACTATTTTGGCAAGGAAGCGTCGCTCGCTCAGAGCCCGCAGCTGTATAAACAGATCATGGTCGGTGCTTTTGAAAGGGTGTTCGAGATCGGGCCGGCTTTTCGCGCCGAGCTAAGCGCTACGACACGACATGTTTCCGAAGTCACCATGTTGGATATCGAGATGAGTTTCGTGGACCATGACCAAGTGCTCGAGACCATCCAAAATCTGACTTATGACGTGCTGTCGAAAATCTATGAAGAATTCGCCGCCGAACTTAAAAGTCTGAACGCGCCCGAACTGAAAATCACGGAAAAATTCCCGCGCTATACGGTCGAGCAGGTACATGAGCTTTACAGTAAAGCCAACAAGGCCGACACGACCGGCGAAAAAGACCTTACACCTGACGAAGAGCGGTGGATCTGCGACTACGCTAAAAAGAACGATGGATCGGAAGCGGTTTTCGTAACCAGTTTCCCCAAGGAATTCCATAAGTTTTACCAAAAAATGGCTGATGACGGCACCGTCCAGACGGCCGACCTGCTCTTCCGTGGCATAGAAATCGCCACCTGCCCGATGCGCGAACACCGCTACGAAAAACTGGTCGAACAGATGAAGGAAAAGGGCATAGATCCGAAACATCCCGGCTTCAAATATTATCTGCAGGCTTTCCAATATGGTTTACCGCCGCATGGCGGCTGCGGTTACGGCATTGACCGGCTGGTCGAGAAGACCATCGGCCTGGGCAACGTCAAAGAAGCCATCCTTTTCCCGCGCGACTTGGGCCGCCTGACCCCGTAATTAAAACAGCATTGCCGCGCGGGCAATGCTGTTTTAACGGTCAGCTGGTCTAATTCCAGCCGAAGGCCTGGCTGAGCAGCCAGAGCGTGAAGCCGATTGAGATGAAAAATAATCCCAATCCCACCGGCGAACCCCAACTGAACCAAGAACCCCACGAACGCCAATACTTCAGCGAGTTCTCGTGGTATTTCTGGGCTTCCTGGGCACTTGTGCCTTGGTGTGCCATAACGAAATCTCCGTTTAGGTTGATGAAGATCCGTTCTCTAGTGGCCTTTCGCGTCATTGCCATGTCGTTCGCCGAACGGTGCGCATGGGCTGCCTATGACCGCCACGATAAAATTATCTTACTACATCTATAGCTGAGTGGACAATATTACAGACAATTGACAACTGTTCCACTAAAGTGAATAAAACTAATTGGAGGGAGGCGAATATGCGCATGCGCAATATCGGTGATCTCAGCGTATCGGCTATCGGCTTAGGCTGTATGGGCATGAGCGAGTTTTATGGTACCGCCAATGAACAGGACGCCATCAACACCATCCATTACGCGTTTGATCACGGAGTAAATTTTTTGGACACGGCCGACATGTACGGCCCGTTCACCAACGAAAAACTGGTCGGCAAAGCTATCAAAGACCGTCGCGATAAAGTAGTGCTGGCCACAAAATTCGGCAACGAAAGGCGGCCCGATGGCAGCTGGGTCGGAATCAACGGCAAGCCGGAATATGTCCGGAAAGCTTGCGAAGCTAGCCTGAAACGCCTGGGCGTAGATCATATAGATCTGTATTACCAACACCGGGTGGATCCGTCCGTGCCTATCGAGGAGACCATAGGAGCCATGGCCGAACTGGTCAAAGAAGGCAAGGTCCGCTACATAGGCATGAGCGAAGCCGCACCGGCAACTGTCCGACGTGCCGCCAAGGTTCACCCGATAACTGCTTTGCAGACAGAATATTCCCTGTGGACCCGCGATCCGGAAGAAGAAATCCTCGATACCATCCGTGAACTTGGCATCGGGTTCGTAGCCTATAGCCCATTGGGGCGAGGTTTTTTGACCGCTAAATTCAAATCACCGGAAGATATACCGGAAAATGATTTTCGGCGCCGAAACCCAAGATTCCAGGGCGATAATTTCTATGCCAACCGCAGGATGGCCGAAAGGGTCGAACAGCTGGCCGACGAGAAAAACGTTACGGCCGGACAGCTGGCTTTGGCTTGGGTGCTGGCCCAGGGCGATGATATCGTGCCGATTCCGGGCACCAAGCACGTTGAATACTTGAAAGAGAACATCGCCGCCGTCGACATAGAGCTCAGCGACGAAGACCTGCGCCGCCTGGACGAGGCTATACCCCGAGGCGCGACGGCGGGTGACCGTTATCCTGACATGTCGACGGTCAACCGCTGACCAAAATTCTTGACACACCTCGCTCGAAAGAGGTACGCTTAGCTTAAGCTTAGTGAACTAACACAAAGAACAGTGAGCGAGGAAGATGAGAATATACATAGGTCCTAAGAAACGTTTGAACGCCGTCGCCCTGAGTCTGTTGCGACATCTTAATTAATTATTTATTGGCAGTACGGCAAACTGCGGCCATGGCCAAAAGGTAATTAGATGCCACACAAGGAAGACATAACAGACAACGACGCCGAATCGGCCAAGACCGCGCCCGAAGTCTCAGGCAAATTGCTTAACAAAGTCGACAAAGATGTGGGCAGTGTGAACATCCCTGTGAAAAGGCGAAAATCAGCCGCTGGTCCTACGCTCACGCCGGATAACGCCACGCCGAAAGCGCCTACTGACCCAATCGCCGATGATGACCCGCTGGATGATGAGGCCACGGACGATGCTGTCACCGATATCGCCGCCAAAGAGGGCAACACGCTGTTGGCGCTTCAAGACGCTATCGGTGATAAAGCCACGCGCGTGGCCGGCGATTTGGCCGAGCAAGATCGCAGGAAGGCTAGTCACCGTCATTGGGCCTGGCTTATATTTTTCGTAGTCGTTATCGTTATTATCCTGCTGGCTTTGCCACTCAATTCACACACCTGTCACTGGCCGGTAGGTATCCGCTTGAGAGTCACCACCGACATCTTGCCATCGGTCTGCAAATAGCCCCGCCAGACACGGTTGATCAGTCGATACGGATCATCTAGCTTTAAAGACTCCACGCTAGCCGCCTTGCCGGCCGCCTTCAGCTGTTTGACTATGAGCTCCCGCTCGCTATCGGTGTCCGGGTCTATCATGTGCGTAAGCTGCAAATTATGACGAATGAAATTTATTCCGGTGTCCAGCGACGCTGCGCCCACCCACAGCAGATTATCCCCCATGATGTGCTCGCGGCGGTGATGCCAGGCGATACTCTGCACACTAAGGCGTTTTTTCTTTTCATAAGTCGTTGCCCAAAAACGCACATGATGGCGCTGGCCGGGAACGTTTTCTATGGGAATCTCAAAAGCGATATCCTGTTTGCGACCGAACAGGTACAACGAACTTACCGGCGCCCTCCGATATACTTGGCCCACCAACGTGGCTGCCACCATCCGCGAGACGTTCTTAAAACTGTGCCGATCGGCCACGTACCAGCCAGCCGCCTCCATGGCCGTGATAAGCTCACGGCGGGTAGCTATGATGCCGATGTTCAATGGGTCGGAAGCGAATCCATCCGGCGTAACACAATACAGCGGCAGATGGTTCGTGGGTATGAATATGCGCACCAAACGGATGAGGGCCGGAATCAACAAATAGGCCGCTAAAATATAGGTAATTAATATGGCCAGGCTCAAAGGCACCCGCCGGTCAATGAACGGCAAGATGTTCCTGACCGAGAAATAAACTATCACCAGGCCTGGTAAAAGGACCGCGAAACGCTTGGCCTGGCGGGTAACAAACTGAATCATGAACTATTTTCATAATACAATATAATCTGTAAGCATGAGTGAACTTGTAAAATACACGTCAAACCTACAAACGGACGGAGCCGTCGGTGTAATCCCGACTGACACGGTTTATGGGCTGGTAGCCCGCGTTGCCGATAAGCAGGCGGTAGAACGGCTATATAAGGCCAAAAGCCGCGAGAACAAACCCGGTACCCTAATTGCCGCGGACTTAGATCAACTTGAAGACTTGGGGCTCAAGCACCGCTATCTTAAAGCCGTGGAAGACTTCTGGCCTGGTGCCATCAGCGTCATAATTCCTTGCGCCGATCCGGCGTTGGCTTATCTGCACCGCGGCAAGATGAGCCTGGCGGTAAGGATTCCGGATAATAAAAAGCTTCGGGACTTTCTACAGGCGACCGGGCCTTTGCTGACCTCCAGCGCCAACCATCCGGGAGAACCGCCGGCTACGAACATAGCGGAAGCCAAGGAATATTTTGGCGATACTGTGGATTTTTACGTTGATGGTGGCGACCTATCTGATCACCAGCCCTCCACGATCATCCGTATCGTCGACGACGCGATCGAAATAGTCCGCCAGGGAACTGTTAAAATAGACGAGGCTGGAAGGAAAAAAGCATGAAATTCGATGAATATCAGAAAAAAGCCCTGACGACCGTCCTGACTACCGACGACCGGTTCAAGGACCTTTTGCACTGGGTTCTGGGTATCAATGGAGAGTCCGGCGAGATAGCTGAAAAGGTCAAGAAAATCATCCGTGACAAGAAGGGGGAAGTCTCCGAAGAAGACAAAAAAGAACTGGCCAAAGAGATCGGCGATGTGCTGTGGTACTTGGCCGTGTTCGCCGAGGACTTGGGTATGTCACTCGACGACATAGCCAAGGCCAACCTGGAAAAACTCCAAAGCCGCAAACAGCGCGGCGTCCTGGGCGGTTCCGGGGACAACCGGTGAAATACGATACACAGACTCCGTACGCAGCTTGCTTCGTAATCATCCGCCACAATGGCAAAATCGCCTTCCTCCTGCGCCAAAATACGCCATGGATGAACGGGTTCTATGACCTGGCTTCCGGTAAGGTTGAAAAGGATGAGAGTTATCTGCAAGCTGCGGTGCGTGAAGTCAAAGAAGAGATGGGCGTAGATGTCGACAAGGACGATCTAGTTTATGCGTTGACCATGCACCGCAAAAATAAAGATCAAGACATGGTGTGGGCAGATATTTATTTCGAAGCTAAAAAGTGGCGGGGCGAGCCGCGCAATGCTGAGCCGCATGTCCATGGTGAGCTGTCGTGGTTCGACCCAGAAGAATTACCTGACAACATAGTGCCTTCAGTAAGAGCCGCACTGGAAGCTATCAACTCAGGCAAGAATTACGCGGAATACGGCTGGGATTAAGCGCCGAACTCTTTCCTGATCCAGTCGTCCAGACTGCCTCCTCCGCCGCCGGCCATGCAGACGACCATGTCGCCAGCATCGAGATGTTTTCGGATAGCGTTCTTAAGCTTGGCGTCCCGCTCCATGGGCTCGGCGATCGACGGGTCATCCAAGTGGGCGACAAGCTCGGCCGGTGGGATTACGCGCTGGCCTGGATCTTCACGCGCCAGATAGCTCGGAATCCAATACAGTTTGCTGGCGCCGTGGAAACAGTCGCGGTAATCATCCATCATATAGTGTTGCCGGCGGTTGGTCAGCGGCTCATAAACGACTACTACTTTCTGCCCTTTTTCGGCCGCCATCTCCGTGGCCACGCTCATGGCGCCGCGGATTTTTTCCGGCGTGTGCGCGTAATCGCTATAAAGGTTCGGGGCGATCCGTTCCATACGTCTGGCTAGGCCCGGGAAACCGTTCACTAGTTCGGTCAATATTTCTATCGGCGCTTGTGTGGCGCGATGGACCGACATAATGGCGAGCCAAGCGTCCATCCTATTGAATTTGCCGAGCAATTCGACGCCGTCTATATGCTTATCACCACTGTTCACGACGCTTACAGTCGTGCCTCCGGCCAAACCGAGGTAATCAGCGTCTTCCTGCCATATGAACGTGTGGCCGCTCTGTTCGATGAACTCCCTGAACGCGTCCTGGTAATCTTCGCGGGTCGGAAAGATTTCGTGATGGTCCCAACTGACGCCGGTTATCAGGCTGATGGCCGGCTCAAAAGCCAGGAAATTCCTGTCGAATTCGTCGGCTTCGTAAATGAAATAAGAGGACTCGTTATCGAATTCGCCCATTTCGGCGAAGGATGTTTTGGCTGGCAACAGATAGCTGACAGGCTCGCCAAGTTTTTTGAATAACCAGGTGACCATGGCTGTGGTAGTGGTCTTGCCGTGCGTACCGGCAACAGCAATCATTTTCAATTTTTTGTCGCTCAGGATGGCATTCAATAGCTCGTCGCGTTTAGATGTCTTGATGTCCTGCTCGCGGCAATAAAACAGCTCCGGAGCATCCGGATTCTCCAAAGGCAGGGCAGAGGTGTAGACGAACCAATCGATAGGTTCTTTTTCATGAACAGCCGCGATGCCGTCCCGGTCCTGGCCGATATGTATATCGCTGATTCCATGTTTTTTAAGGTATTGTATATACTGCGAATCCTGCTTATCCGAAGCAGAAACCTTGTACCCGGCTTGGTGGGCGATCTGCGCCAGCGGACCGATTCCAGCACCGCCGATCCCCGAAAAGTAAATATGCATAATTCTAGTATACTCTTAAGAAGATGGATAAACGTCAAACACACCACACCTGGACCCAAATACGCTGGCTCAAGCCGTGGTATTTCGCGCTGCTGGCCGTAATAGCGACCATCATCTGCGTTTTCGCACTCCGGGCCAATAACGAGCACATGGTCAAACTTCGCGGCGCTGTCTATTCCGCCGACAAGAATAACGGAGATGTCACCGGCGCGCTAAAGGACCTGCAAGCTTATGTGACTACGCACATGAACACCGACCTGAGCAATGGCCCTACCTCGGTTTATCCTCCGATCCAGCTCAAATACACTTACCAACGGCTGGTTGATGCCCAGCAAGCCGCCCAATCGAACAGCCAGCTGTACACCGCAGCTCAGCATTACTGCGAACAGCAGGATCCAGTCGATTTCTCCGGCCATAACCGCGTGCCATGTATCGAACAGTACGTAGAGTCTCATGGCGGCTCCAAGCCCCAAGCCATTCCAGATGCCCTGTATAAGTTTGATTTCGTATCGCCGCGCTGGTCGCCCGACCTCGCCGGCTGGAGTCTGTTGGCCGCTATCATACTATGGCTGCTGTTCGTCATAGACCTGCTTATCAGTCTCTGGTTCAAGCACTACACCAAATAAGACGCGGGCAAAAACAAACACCCCTCGGAAGGGGGTGTTTGGAACTAGCCGCGAGGTAGATTAACGGCCGCTGTTCGAAGAGGAGCTTGAACTGTTCGAGCTATTCGAGCTGCTATTGCTGTTAGAGCTGTTGCCGGCATTCTGTGCTGCGTTGCCGGAGGTAGTGCTCGAGCTGCTGCTCTGGTCGGTACACTTCAGGCCGTTGGGGTTCTGCTTTTCGAAGCTAGCCACGGCTTTGGCGACCTGGCCACCATCCTGCAGGTTCTCCCAGAAAGTAACCTGGCTGCTGTTTATGACCATCTGGTCGTATGGCTCATGGAGCTCACAACCAAGCTTGACCAGCGTAACGTTGTTGCCGGCATTGCTTGAGCTAGAGCTGTTATTGGAACCGTTATTGGTCTGTTGCAGGTAGTAAATGTTGGTCAATACAAAGTACTTGTTGTTAAGGGACTTTATATTGCCGAAGTAAACCTGGCCGGTATTCAAAAAGACGGCCTGGAGCTTGGACGTGTCTACGTAGCTGTCTTCGCTCTTATTGCCGCTGAAGCTAATGAAAACCACCAGGGCTATTATCAGTATGATTACCGCGCCAACTATTGCGGTTACACCTACGCGGCTCCATTTGCCGCGGTCACGTTTCTTTTTTGATGCTCCTGCCGGTGCGGCGGTACCTGAGCTAGGTGATGGCGCTGACGGATGCGCGCTAGCGCCGCGGGTTGTGAAATCCATATCTATTTCTTCTCCACCTCTTATTTTAATAAGTTACTGGTTCAGTGTAATACAGCATAAGCATGAGCGCAACCGTAAATACAGGGTTGACAAGTAAAATCCTAACAGAGTATGTTAGGGGTACACTAATAATGGTAAGAAGAGGGAGAGTCAGCAATGGCATACAAGCACACTAACTCCAAAGGTGTAACATACTACCTAAACTCAAAAACTGTTACGCTCCGCGGTGGCAAACAGCAAACTATCTATTACTTCAGCAAGGACCAGCGTCCGGAAGCCACTGATCTTCCTGACGGCATGGAAGTGAACGAAAACCCGCGCAACGGTTTCCTGACCGTTAAGCGCAAGTAGGTTATAAAGCCTATTTCCTAGCAATACCCGCTCCACAAAGGGGCGGGTATTCTGTTATAGTACAATGCAGTTAACATGGCTAAATACATACTCAAAGTCAAAAATCTGAAAAAGGTTTACGACGACAACGTCGCCGTAGATGGCATATCCTTCGAGGTAAAAGAAGGTGAGATCTTTGGTATCCTGGGGCCGAATGGCGCCGGCAAGACCACGACGCTGGAAATGATCGAGACGCTGCGCGAGATCGATGGCGGCAGCGCCACCATCGATGGCGTGGACGTTGCCAGTAACCCTTTTGCAATCCGCGGGATGATCGGCGTCCAGCCTCAAACCCCCGGTTTTCAGGACAAGACCAAGCTCACCGAACTTATCAGCATGTTCGCGGCCGCTTACGGCGAACGCGTCAACCCTAAAAAATTCTTGGACGAAGTGAATCTCGGCGACAAAGCGGACAGTTATGTCGAGAACTTGTCAGGCGGCCAACGTCAGCGCTTCAGTATCGTGGCCGCGCTGGTGCACGATCCCAAGGTATTCTTTCTTGACGAGCCGACCACCGGTCTGGACCCGCAAGCACGCCGCAATCTCTGGGACCTGGTAAGGGAAGTCCAGAGCCGCGGAATCAGCGTCATCCTGACGACGCATTATATGGACGAGGCCGAAATCCTCTGCGATCGCGTAGCCATCATGGATAACGGCAAAATAATCACGATCGATACGCCGCAGAACTTGATCAAACAGTTGCTGAAACGCGGCTTCCGCAAAGAGCAAAAAGTCGAACAAGCCAACCTGGAAGACGTCTTTATCGACCTTACCGGCAAGGAGCTGAAAGGATGAAACCCTGGCATCGTAAATTATTTACCGTTTGGACGTTCTTCATCATCAATATGCGACGGCTTTTCCGCGACCGCACGGCACTGTTCTTCACGTTCCTGTTTCCCTTGATATTCCTCTTCGTGTTTGGCGGTATCTTTGGCAAGAATTCGGGCACGTCTTTCGACGTTGCCGTCATCAATAACTCGCATTCACAGTTCGCCCAGCAGTTCGTAAAACAGGTTAATTCCGAGAAAATCTTTAAGGTAAACCACTCCATCACGAACCTCAAGCAGGCCAACCAACAGATGAGCCGCGGTCAGCTGGACGCCGCTATCGAATTGCCATCCAACTTCGGCGAGACCCAGAAAAATATTCCGGCGGGACAGGCGGTAGTCCATTACACCCAAAATAATTCCCAGGCTGCCCAGACACTTACTTCCGTGCTGCAAGCCCAATTCCAAGGTATGAATGACAAGCTCGTTAAGACAGTTACGCCTTTTACCGTCAAATCGGAAGAGACCAATACCCGCAGCCTGTCGCAGTTCGACTACACCTTTACGGGTCTGCTCGGATTCGCCATCTTAGGCGCCGGCATCTTCGGCCCGATCAACGTCTTTCCGGAGCTCAAAAAGATGGGTATCCTGCGCCGGCTGCACACTACGCCGCTGCGCGTTTGGCAATATTTCATGTCCACGATGATGGGTAACGCCGTGGTCGGCCTGATGTCGCTGGCCCTCATGTTCGTCGTCGCTATCCTGGTATTCAACCTAAAAGTCGTCGGCAACTACTTCGAGCTGGCGCTGTTCTTGGCGTTCGGTATCGTCATGATACTGGGTATCGGTTTGGCCCTCGGCGGCTGGGCCAAGAACGAACGGCAGGTAGCGCCGCTGGCTAATATCATCGTCTTTCCCATGATGTTCTTAACGGGCGTCTTTTTCCCCCGTTTCCTGATGCCCGTCTGGTTGCAGCACATAACCACGTTCATGCCGCTGACTCCGGTAATCGATGGCGCGCGCCTGATTGCTACCGAAGGCCAATCGCTTTTCGACCTCGGCCCGCAGCTCGGTATCATGGCCGCCTGGACGATCATTATCTACGCCATCGCTTTCCGTGTCTTCCGCTGGGAGTAAAACCTACGCCTGTCTTGTAAAATATCTCACGGTGTGGTATAATATTACTCATGAGCGAACAAGATCATTTTGCTATGCCGGACATTCAATCGTCGGACGACGACTCGGCACCGGAGCCAGAACTTACTCCCGAGCAAGAGAAAGAAGTCGACGACTTGGTTGATGGGGGCGTCTATAATGCTCAAACCGCGCGGGCCGTGGTGCTCGGTCTATTCTTGCGGGACCGCTAAAAGCACTCGGCAGTACGATTAATTACAGCTAGCAATCAGCCTGTCCGCATATACTGAGTTGAAGTCGCCAAAAATGAAATGGCGACATAAAAGAGAGGGTATTATTTGCTTAAATAATAATAGCATGATAGGTTATGCAGACTACAATGACACCAGATAAGATAAAATCATCAGTTCACGAGCCGGGTACTACCGATGTGTCCAGCGAAAGCGAAGCGCCCCAAGAGGGGGCAGGAGAGCCTGGCGGACCGACTCTGGGCGGCACGGCGATAGGCGGACAAGTAGAGCTGGCAGATGACGGCGCACCGCTTATTGACGGTACAGACACCGAGAAGGCGCCTGCCGAAATGCCATTGTCCATAAGAAGTGCGATAGCCGAGATGAGACACTACCTAAGGCCGCGTCCTTAATCTATCGCCCGCTGGCATACTGACCTATAATTAATACTTAATGAACCAAGCATACCGGGACCTACCACGACCTTTTTTGATATTGGCGCCGCTCGACGATGTGACCGACACGGTCTTCCGCCGTATAGTCGCGGACTGCGCAGCTCCCGACCTTTTTTTCACGGAATTTGTGAATGTTGACGGCTTGCAAAGCCCAGGCCGCCCAAAGCTTCTTAGGAAACTTCGTTTTACGGAGCCTGAGCGACCGCTGGTGGCGCAGATCTGGGGCAAACAACCGGATAATTTCTATAAGACGGCCAGAGAATTGGCCGATGGTACTTTCGCGCGAGAGATGGGCCTGCCGGAAGGTGTTAATTTTGCCGGTGTAGATCTCAACATGGGTTGTCCGGACAAAACGGTCGTCAAGAACGGCGCCTGCAGCGCGCTTATCAATGACAGGGACCTTGCTAATCAGCTCATTGAGGCCACCAGAGAAGGCTTGGACGGAAAATTACCACTGAGCGTAAAGACCCGTATAGGTTTTAACGAAGTTGACATGACTTGGCTGGAATTTCTCTTAAAGCAAAAGCTTAACATGTTAAGTATTCATGGCAGGACGCGCAAACAGATGAGCAAGGTGCCAGCCGATTGGGACGTGATAGGGGAGGCTCGGAAACTCCGAGACAAATTGTCGCCCGATACCATGATCGTCGGCAATGGCGACGTCCGGAACCGCCAGCACGGCTTGGAACTGGCCGAACGTTATGGCCTGGACGGTGTCATGATAGGCCGCGGCATATTCGAAGATCCGTTCGCCTTCGCTGAGCATAGTCCATGGCCCGACATGCCGGCTGCCGAGCGGATCGGCCTGTACAAAAAACATGTGGAGCTATTCGCGGTCACGTGGCGCCCAGGCGAGCGGCCCATCGCCACCCTAAACAAATTTTGCAAAATTTATATAAACGACTTCCCGCACGCCAAAGAAATGCGGGAAAAATTGATGGACGCGGACAGCACGGACGAGCTTATAAGAATGCTGGACGAGATGTCTTATGCCTATGCTGCCAGCGATAGGGTGTAGTCTTCTCCGGCGCCGTCAGGCAGGAAACCGATCTGCGGCAAAGCTTCCTTAGGTATGGAGGCTACTTGTGGGCTGATGGTGGCGTGCTTTACTTCGGCTCTGGCCATAGCGTCGATTACTA
Source organism: Saccharimonadales bacterium (SeqCode) (assembly GCA_035547815.1). Lineage (GTDB taxonomy): Bacteria > Patescibacteriota > Saccharimonadia > Saccharimonadales > UBA4665 > JARIHC01. The sequence continues at coordinate 11,155 of DASZUB010000021.1, read as the reverse complement.
ATTTCTGAGTCAGTATGACGTCCAGGCCCCGGCCGGTGACCGATTCGATACCGATGGTTGCGTGGCCGTCGTGAATATCTTCTAAGCCGATAGCCACTTCGGCGTTGCCCATGCTGTCGGTCGCTACGAATGCTTTGGCGTCAGGCGCTGTCAAAGTGCTGGCCGCCGGAGCTATGCCTTCGGCGATATCGATCTCGACCAACTGGCCACCGCCATGCCTTATAGACCCGACGGTTTCGCCGGGCCTAACCATTGCTAAATCTGTGAGGGTCATCTTCCTTTCCTTTCGTGTTTATTTTGTTAAATGTAGATTTAATAATCTCTAACCATAAGCATACTCTTCGTACACCTGCTGTCAAGATGTCAAGGTGATAAGTGGTGGGGGTGGTTGGAATCGAACCAACTACCAAGCGGTTATGAGCCGCCTGCTCTAACCGGTGAGCTACACCCCCTCGCCGGTCGCATGTATCTGCATGTAACAGAGAAGAGTATATCGAAAATTTGTCTGATATGATAGAGGATAGTGATAAAAGCGTCCCATCTATCCAAACGATACCGCAAAAAAGTCGCCGTTGATGATATTTCCTTCGAAGTAGCAACCGGTAAGGTAACCGGTTTCTTGGGGCCGAACGGCGCTGGCAAATCCACGACCATGCGTTTGATGCTCGGCCTGGACAAGGGCGGAGGCAACACGACATTCGACGGCAAAGCGCTGCATAGCTTTGCCCAGCCTTCCAAGGTCATCGGTATTTTACTGGAAGCCAAGGCCTTTCACCCGACCCGTTCGGCCCGCCAGCATCTGCGGATTTTAGCGAACGCCGGCGGAATTCCCATAAACCGTGTCGACGAAGCGCTGGAGCAGGTCGGCCTTAGCGACGTTGCCAAGAAAGGGCCAGGCAAATTCAGCCTGGGTATGAGCCAACGTCTGGGTATCGCGGCGGCCATCTTGGGCAAGCCGAAGTATCTGGTTCTTGACGAACCGGCCAACGGGCTTGATCCCGAGGGCATCGTTTGGCTGCGCGATTTTCTGAAGGCGTATGCCGATCAGGGCAACGGCGTTTTCGTTTCATCACACTTGCTGAGTGAAATGTCGCAGATGGCCGACAATGTGGTGGTCATCGGCAAGGGCAAGCTCATCGCCGATGTCTCCATAAAAGAACTTATCGCTACCAGCGGACACTCGGGCGTCTTCGTGCGGTCACCGAAGCTGTCCAAGCTCGAGCGCGAGCTCAAAACCAAGAAAGCTACCATCGATAAAGTTAACGGCGGTCTAAAAGTCTCCGGTATGACAAGCGATGCCATCGGCAAACTGGCCTTTGAGAACGAAGTGCCGCTTTACGAGTTAGCGCCCCAGGCAGCTTCTTTGGAGGAGGCCTTTTTGGAGCTAACGGCCGATAGTGAAGAGTACGTCGCCAAAGTCGAGAAGAAAGGCGGCAAGTGATGTTGGCGGCCATAAAAGCGGAAATGCGCAAACTTCTCTCGGTCCGCTCGACCTATGTCATCACCGGTATCGGGTTGCTATTGACCATCTTCGTATCGGGGTATGTGGAAGGCTATAACCTGAAAGGCGCCGACCTGACCAACGTGAACCATTATACGGATGCCATCACCGGCGCGCTTACCAGTGTGCCGCTTATCTTGGGCTCCATAGTCGCGTTGTTGCTTATCACTCACGAATACCGCTACAACACCATCCTTTATACGCTTACCAATAGCAAAAGCCGCAGCCGGGTGCTGGCGGCCAAGATAATTACCATTACCATCTATGCGCTGTTGCTTACCTTGGTGGTTTCCGTGCTGTCGCCGCTGGCGTCATATATAGGAATCTCCCTGAAGGGCAGCCATCTGGCGGCCCAGACCATACCTTACGCCAGCCTGCTGTGGCGCTGCTTGTACTATGGCTGGACCTCGCTGTTGGCGGCGTTGGCGATAGGCGTGCTGGTGCGCAGCCAGGTCGGCGCTATCGTAACGCTGTTCGTCATACCGACGGTGGAGCTGATGTTCACTTCGCTGCTCAAGACCAAAGCCGTATACCTGCCGTTCACCGGCGCCTCGAACGCTATCCTGACCCATCCGCAAGCTTCCCAGGGCGTGATGAGCTACGGGCGGGCCGCCATCGTGTTCGGAATTTATCTGCTCATAGCTTGGATCGTGGCCTGGATTCTCTTTCTGCGCCGCGACGCCAACTAGCGGATTTGTTATATACTGGTAATGGTTGTTAAACATGCAAATACAAACATACGAAAAGAAACTGCAGGATTTCGTGAAGCGGCTTGGCGATACCCGTTTCGCCGGGCAGGTAGTGTTCGTAGTCATCGTGCTGCTGGTAAGCTGGAGCGGCATCAAGGCCATCCAGACCAATTACGAATTACAGAAACAGATTTCCGGCCTGAAACAGCAGAACAGCGTCCAAAAGCTGCAAAATAACAACTTGGCTTTACAGAACAACTACTTCAACAGCAACCAATATCTGGAGCTGTCCGCACGGCAGAATTTCGGCCTGGCCAACCCGGGCGAAAAGGAGATAATCGTGCCCGAAAGCGTGGCTTTGTCATATACTGTCGATCCGCCCAGCAATAAAATGTCTTCGGCCAGCGACCACCAGCCGGCCTACCAAAAGCACTTTCAGTCCTGGGTGGATTTCTTTTTGCATCGCCAAGATTCCAGCGACAATTGACGATTCCACCTCTGTTTGCTATACTATTAATCAAGTTAGATAAACTTACGTTATACACGTCCTTATGAAGGATGATGTGCGGGGTGGAGCAGCGGCAGCTCGCGTGGCTCATAACCACGAGGTCGCAGGTTCGAGTCCTGCCCCCGCAACCAGATTTGATTGAATGCCACTTCGGTGGTATTTTTTATTGATGTCAACTCAAAATTCTAAAGAGCGCCCGTCTATCTCTGTTGACACCCGAGCTTCTGTAAAAATTCAGTCTCCCAGATATCTGCTAGGATAAGTTTATGAAAGACAACGCTACGCAGGCCGCGATCAGGCATGTGGACATAGTGGTCAGCTCAATGGAGACAAGCCTTAAGTTTTACAGGGAACTTTTGCGGCCGTTCGGGTGGACCGCGGAAAATACGATCAAAGGCGAAAAAGGGGAGCCGCTCACCTATCTGGCTGGTCCCGGCGGTTTTGCCAGCGGGGCAATTGGAATTAGGGAGAGACAATCGAGGCTGCGAGACGTGCCCTACGACCGTTATGATTTAGGGCTTCATCATATCGCCATCAATGTTCCTGCGCGTGACGACGTCGATAGCTGCGCGAACTGGCTGAAAAGCAATGGTCATAAAATCGAAGATGGTCCGGCGGAGTTTTACAATGACCGCTATTATGCGGTGTTCTTCTACGATCCTGACGGCATTAAGCTGGAAGTCGTGTGCGGAGCATGAACAAACTTTCCTGGCACCGGCGCCTGCTGAAAAACAGTCGGTTTTGGATATTGGCAATCGCCGTCACACTATCGGTCAATATCGCCGGATTCGTCCAGCTTCTCGTGCCGGCCAGCAGTCTGCAGACCATCCGCATAGAACAAGCCTACGGCTTTATTTCGCTTTTCCTGCTCTACGTAGCCATATTGATGTCGCCTCTTACGAAAGTTTTTCCTAACCTGCCGTATAGGGAAGAATTCTTGCACGCCCGCCGCGCCATCGGCGTTTCGGCTTTTTATTACGCCGCCCTCCACGTATACATAACTTTCTTCAAACAGCTCGATGGTTTTAGCGGCATAAGATATCTGAATAATACCTATAGCTGGTCATTATTATTCGGGGTTTTTACGCTTGCCGTGCTTCTGGTAATGACCGCTACCTCGCTTGATTGGGTGGTCGACCACATGGGCTACAAGCACTGGAAATTGCTGCACCGGCTGGTGTATCTGGCGTCGCTCGCCGTACTGCTGCATGTCATCCTGATCGGGCCGCACTATGACAAAGGGCTGAGTTTCTTGGGCATACTGACATATTTGGCGGCCACGGTGCTTATCATCTTGGAAGTACTGCGGATCCGTATAAACATCCTCAAGCGGAAGGCCGAACGTGAATAAGCGGCTAATTATCGGGGCCGCGATGCTGCTAGTTAGTTGTTTGATGGCTCCCGGCGTGGCGAGTGCCCACGTGCTGAAGGTGGACGACCATATCGGGGCAGTGCTGCATATCAATCCAGATGACAGCCCAACCACCGGCAGCCCGACCGATTACGTCATGTCGTTTAGTGACGATAGCGACCGTTTCAGCCTGCAGAAATGCGATTGCAAAGTGTCGATCATAAAAGGCAGCCGGATAGTGGCGACCGAACCTTTGACAGCTTCCGGTCGCGAGACGAGCGAGAACAGATACACTTTCACGAGTCCAGGCGTATATGACATGCGGTTTACCGGCGCGCCCAAGCAAGCTGGTGAATTCCAGCCATTCACCCTTGATTACGAGGTCCGGGTCATGGGTAACCAGTCCGCCACTCAGCCTTTCCCGCTGTTATTATGGGTCGGCATGGCGATGGGCATAGGCCTTATTTTGCTAGCTGCCTACGCCCTGGATTATGCTAGTGACGAGTCTATAAAAGCTATGAACAGGGAGCACCAATGAAAAAATTATTAACTGCCGCGGTGACAACGGTCACTATAGTTTTGGCATTGCCATCAGTCGCTTTCGCGCATGTAATCGTAACGCCCGGCCAAGCTGGCGTAGGCCAGGAGCTAGTTTTCAATGTCAGTGTACCGAACGAACGCGACACAGCCGTCAGCAGCGTAAAATTAGATATCCCGAAAGGCGTCAGCGATGTCACGCCGACGATTACCCCCGGCTGGCATATAACCACCAGCGGCAGCAAGGGCGACGTGACTGAAATAATTTGGACAGGCAATATACCTGTCGGTCAGCGTGCGGACTTCAGCCTTAGTGCCCAAGTGCCGCCTTCTCCTACGCAGCTGGACTGGAAAGCCTACCAGACATATGCCGACGGCACGGTCGTACATTGGGACCAGAAGCCAATGGGAAGTGACGATGCCAGTAGTACGGCCGGCCCGTTCTCTGTGACAAAAGTCGTGGATGACCTTAACCAAAGCGTCTCGTCCGAAGATGACGCCGATTCGCATAAGACTACGCTGGCATTCGTATTCAGCGTTGCCGCCCTAGCCTTAAGCGCGGGCGGTTTACTATTACGCCGCGGCAAGTAAAGTATGATATTCCATCGCATGACATGGCAAAATCCGCTATTATATTATGGAGGTAGCCATGAACCGTATGAGAGTTGGAATCGGGATAGGACTGATCGTCATCCTACTGATAGTAGGGGTTTATCTGCTTGTCCAAGCTTCCTCGGACAATAATAGTCCGCCGCCAGCACATAAACCGGGCACACACCAGCCTGCAACCGGTTCACAGAACAAACCCACGGAGCCCACAACTAAAAAACCTGGTTCGTCTACCGCCAACCAATCCCTTAGCAATAGTGGCCCGGGCGACACGTTGGCCTTGTTCCTAGGGGCTTCCGTCTTGGGCTACGTTTTTTTCATCAGCCGCAAGGCGGCGAGATCAAGATAGCTTCCGTCCTGCATATGCTTGCAAACCGCTTCGTATAATGCACTATATATTGAAGTGAGCGAAAAAGGCAGAACCGTCGTGATGACGGACGTCCACGGTTACTCGGAAAAGCTTTTGCTGGCGGCCGAGCATTACGGCGATGACGTCCGCTATGTCATGGGCGGTGACTTTATAAATAAAGGTCCGGACTCAAGGGGAGTCATGGATACTTTGGCGGAATTGGAAGATGTGGTTTTGGTGAGCGGCAACCACGAATGGGCACTCATGGCCGCCTTGAGCGAAGAGGACCCGGAGAGGCGGCGCGTCTGGCTGGAAAGGGCTTGGTTGAGAACACCGCACAGCAGTGGCACCGAAAGTCACTTCCTGGCCAGTTATGGCATACGGCACTATAGGCGGATGGAGGATATCCGCAAGGCTACCGCGGAGAGGCTCCAAGAACTAGAGCACTATGCTTTGTTCGAAGGGATGGAATTATATTACGAAGACGATGGTATGGTCGTAGTCCATGCCGGGCTGGACCCTAAGACCAGCTGGCAGAAACAGCGCGCGTCGTTGGACAAGGCTAAAAACATGCAGCGACAGCACGTCTTCGCGCGTAATATAAAACAACTGAATAGCCGCAAACTGAGCCGTGAAGTAAGGCGCCCTAAAGACATGGACGAGACGCTCGTTACCGGACATGCCCGGCCGCATCGGACTGACCGGCGGATATGGCGAAGCGGTACCCAGGTTGTCAGGGTAATGCTTGATAGCGCTTTGTCTGCCGGTAACGACATGCTGGTTTATGAATCCTGGTCGGGCAGTATAAGGGAATTTTAGGCCACAGGCTCGCCGTGCATTACAATAAAAGGCATGGCGCTATCAACCACTACCAACGGCGACATATCCAGTCAGTCCAACACTCAGAGCCCTCAATTATCCGCTGGTTCCGGCTCGGCGCCGACCGCGGCGGCCAAAAGTGTCCAGCCCGGAACGGCGACGTCCTTACTAAGTGGGGCCGCCGGAGGTAGCGAAGGTATACCGCTTAATAGTACGATCTTACCGATAGCAAACCTCAATACTTCGGCCCAGACTACCAGTATCACCCAACCGAAAGACACGGCCGGTACAAAACAACATCATCACCCGAACGCAGTTTTGCTGATTATCGTAGCTATCCTGGTGGTTTTTGCTATCGCCACTATGTGGTTGACGCACCAATCTGCAAAAAATACAACAGAATATTGATCAACGCTCTTGTGCCAAGGGTGCCATAAACGTTATCATAATGGCAGGTTAATCCAAACAAAAACACAACCAACCAAAATTAAAAATAAAAGGAGAGCAAAAATGAAATCTGCTAGCGGTTTGGCTTTTGAATTGGTAACGTCGTCTGACGGAAGCATGGAAGAAGTTGACCGTATCTTGAAATCGCTCTAGCGGCCTTCTAGATAAAACTTCTCCTGAAAAATAGTTGCAATAAATTATTAAATATATTAAAATATACTATTGAAGTTCATCTAGCAGTTCCTGAGGCAGTGCCTTGGTTGAGAGCAGTTGAAGTTCGCTCTTTTACTTATAGGTATCGAAGTCCACAGTGAAGTAAAGGGTGTGTAGCAACACTCCGTTTAGCAATGTCAAACTACTCCCCAGAAGGAGGAAATATGCAACCCCGCATATTTCGCGGCAGGTCAAATCGCCTGTCTGTAGTAGCGATCATCATCGCGATGATGGCGCTGGTCGGCGGTGGTACTGCCTGGGCTACTGGCGCGCTTACTGGCGCCCAGAAGCAGGAAGTTCGCAAAATCGCCAAACAGGAAGCCAAAAAGCTCGCTGGCAAATCCGGTCCGAGCGGTCCTCAGGGTCCGCAAGGTCCCGCCGGCCAGAACGGCAAAGATGGCGCTAACGGCACCAACGGCGGCCCTGGCCCTCAAGGTCCGGGTGGTCCGAAAGGCGACAAAGGCGAAAAGGGTGACACTGGTTCTCCCGGCCCGCAAGGTCCCGCCGGCCAGAATGGCCAGAACGGCCACGACGGCTCCAATGGTGCAACTGGTCCGCAAGGTCCCAAGGGCGACAAGGGCGATCCTGGTCCCCAGGGTCCTCCTGGCCCCGCCGGCCCTCAAGGTCCGGCTGGAGAAGACGCCATTCACCAGGTGACGTCGCTCAGCACTCCGGCTGAAAACGGCGAATGGGAAGCCCGTGCCGGCACCGACGGCGGTTCCAATCCGGCTCCGGAACCGACCATTACCTCCAACGGAGTCCAGTTCGGCGGAGTACACGGTCCGTTCGAAGACGGTGCCCAGTACTCAGGCGTGATGTTCCACGGCCTCGACGGCTTGAAGCTGGCCGAAGTCGCGGACATCAGTTACGTCGCCTCGTATTTCCAGTCCGGAACGGACTACAAGGGCGGCGCGCCGTATTTCCGGTTCATCACGTCGTCCGGCGGTGAAATCCACCACGTCATCTTTTCCCCGAACACCCAAACGGTGACCGGCGAAAAGGCCTATGTCGTTTCCGGATGGCTCCACACCTGGGAACCGCTGAAAGGCAGCTGGCGCTACGACGACGACGCGGGCGAATACCCGAGTCAAGAAAAAGCCACCTGGGCCGAAATTCTCCAAGAACACGGAGGAGACATCATCAAAGGTGTCAACATCCAGGCCGGCGACGGCGGGCTCTACTCCCAGGCCAGCACGGCTTGGCTGAAGGACATGTCCGTCGACGCCGTGGGGCATCCGATCGCTACCTACGAATTCGTCGGGTAGCACCGATACCGAAGTAGAAGTCAAATAGCCCGGCAACGGGCTCCGGCGGGGATCCGTTTGGTCACGCGAAGCTAGCGCTTCAACAGACCAGACGGCCCCGCCTTTAACTTTCTTATAAAAATGATAATCGAGTGGAATGGTAGCGGCGAGTGGACTTGAACCACTGACCCCAGGCTTATGAGTCCTGTGCTCTAACCAACTGAGCTACGCCGCCAAATAGTCGTATCAGGGTACAAATATACCACGATTCACATCTGTTGGCCAGTTCTGGGTTCCAGTCGGATCATATGAACCTTACCAGTTCGGCGTTGCCTAGGCTTTCGCCGCGTTTGCTCAACGGTTCGCCTTGTATAGCGCGCCTCAATGCGCGGCCGGAGCCGCCGTGCCCGACTACTAATACGGTATCCTGAGGCAACCCGCGTACATATTCCAGGAATTCGTCCATCCGCGCCTGGAGGTCGATGAGTTTTTCTACGCCGTCATAGGAATCTATGGCCGATTCATCTATGAAATATTTGGTCCCGGCCACCAAGTCACGCCGGCCTTCCAGCTTCCCGAAATCACGCTCTATGAACTTGTCGCTGAGGACGATCTTATCTTCCGGGTAACCCAGTTCAGCGGCTATGATCTTCGCCGTGTCGAACGCCCTGGCTAGTGGCGAGCTTATGATTATGTCAAACCCAAGGCCCTCTTCGCGGGCTTTTTGGCCTGCCCGTCGGGCCTGCCCGCGGCCTTTTGCCGTCAGCGGGGTGTCGGAAGAGCCGGCGGCCCAGCGGCCACTGGCGTTAAAAGTACTCTCGCCGTGACGTATGAAGTACAGTCGTTTCACTCTATAATTATACTTTATGGATGTTGATCTGGACTCGGGCAAGTACGTACTAGCTGTATCAGGCGGCGTGGATTCGGTCGTTCTGTTGGATGTTTTGCAAAGTCGGCCAGGAATTGAGCTAGTGGTGGCGCATTTCGATCACGGTATCCGGCCGGATTCTCATCAGGACCGTCTGTTCGTGGAATCGCTGGCCCAAAAATACGGCTTGCCATTCGAGTACGCCGAAGGCCGGCTGGGCCCGGGAGCCAGCGAAGCGGCCGCCCGCCGCACACGCTATGATTTTTTAGAAAAAGTTCGCAACTATCACGGCGCCAATGCCATCGTGACAGCTCACCATCAGGACGACGCCTTGGAAACGGTTATTATCAACATGCTGCGCGGTACAGGCCGCAAGGGCATGAGTTCTCTAGGCAGCACCGAATCGCTAAGGCGTCCTTTGCTGCGTATCCCGAAGCAAAAAATCATAAACTACGCCGAATCGCGCGGTCTGGATTGGCGCGAAGACAGCACCAATCAACAGGACATCTACCTGCGCAACTACGTGCGCCGGCATCTGTTGCCGAAGTTCGGCCCCAAGGAAAAACAGGAATTAATAGGAATCATGGACCGTTCCAAAGCCGGAAATGATGAACTGGACCGCTTGCTGACAGAAGAACTAGACATGCACTTGGATAGAGGGACTTTGGACAGGCGATGGTTCGGACAGCTGCCGCATGACGTCGCGCTTGAGATCATGGCCGGCTGGCTCCGCCGGGCCGGGATCCGTAATTACGACAGCCGTACGCTGGAGCGATTGGTCGTTTCGGCAAAAACCGGCCGACCGGGACAGCGTTTTGACGTGATTAATGGTAATATCATGGTGGTGGAAAAAGATAATTTAGCACTCGACATGGTGGAGCGCTAGAAAAAATTTTCGCACAAGGGTATAATCTTTATACATGGATAAGAAACAACTTCGACCGGGACGTAAATCACCCAAGGGTAACAACCGTGGCATGAAAAATGCCGGTTTCATAGCCCTGATAATATTGTTCGGCCTGATAATCGTAGCGGCGCTTAACCAGCCGAGCTCGCTTAAGACGATTTCGGCTAGCCAGGCCATTGCCGATACGAACGCCGGTAAGTACAGCAAGATAGTAGTCAGCAACAACGAGCTCGATATCACCCCCAAGGGCGAGAGCCACGCCACGCTCAAAACATATATTGACGCCAACTCTAGCCTTAAAGAGCAGGGCTTCAACACTTCCAAAGTGTCCGTTTCATATAAGCCGGCATCGAACAGCAACTCGACATGGGTCGGTCTGGCTGAAGCCATCGTGCCCGTCTTATTGATCGCTGGCATCCTGTATTTCATGCTGCGCAGCGCGCAGGGTCAGGGCAACCAGGCGCTAAGTTTCGGCAAGAGCCGGGCCCGTTTGTACGGTAACGAAAAGGACAAGATCACGTTCAAAGACATCGCCGGCAGCGCCGAAGCCAAACAAGATCTCGAGGAAGTAGTTGAATTCCTGAAGTTTCCTAAGAAGTTCGCAGGCATGGGCGCGCGCATACCGAAAGGCGTGCTGCTGGTAGGGCCGCCGGGAACCGGCAAGACCATGCTGGCCCGTGCTGCCGCCGGTGAAGCCAATGTGCCGTTCTTCAGCATTTCCGGTTCGGAATTCGTGGAAATGTTCGTCGGCGTCGGCGCCAGCCGGGTCCGCGACCTGTTCTCGAAGGCCAAGAAAAATGCCCCGTGTATCATATTCGTAGATGAAATCGACGCCGTCGGCCGACGCCGTGGCTCCGGCATGGGCGGCGGACATGATGAGCGCGAACAGACCCTGAACCAGATACTTGTCGAGATGGATGGTTTCGAACAGGGGCAGAACGTGATCGTTTTGGCAGCAACCAACCGCGTTGATGTGCTTGATCCCGCGCTGCTCAGGCCCGGACGGTTCGACCGCCGCGTGAATATCGGCCTGCCTGACCGCAAGGACCGTGAATCTATCCTGAAAGTACACTTCAAAGACAAGCCGCTCAGCAAGAAGGTCAACCTGGACGC
>DASZUB010000020.1:0-23923 GCA_035547815.1 Saccharimonadales bacterium (SeqCode) | reverse complement strand
AGTCATCAGGAATTGCCGGTAAAAAGCGTCGCCGTATTCACGGGCCCCCTCCAGGCAGATGTCGACATAGCGTTTTTGGGCGGGATTACCGAGCTCGTAGCTGCCATCGCAGGCGTTGGACGAAAAGACGAAGCAATTGCCTAGCGGCTGGCCGGTCATGAAGTCATAGGCCGGCGTCGAAACCAGGGCGTAACCGTTTTCACGCCGTTTGAGGGCGGCCAAATCCGCAGCATTAGCCTCGAAAACCACCCCGTTCACCAGACCTCCTGCCTTGTCGGTTATGATGTCGACGGCACAATACGGGATGCCAGCCAGTTCCTCTGGGCTGTTTCCACTCAGGCCTTCCGGGTCCAGCTTGCTGAACTCGCGCCGGAAACCTTTTATATAAGCTGGCCGTATGTTCGTGGCGTCCGGCGCGTCGGCGCGCAGCGACCGGTGGCTCATCAGCGAACCGTAGCCGAAAATGAGGACGGTGTCGGAACTCTTAGATTTCATATCTTTCATTGGAACAAAGCGTAGATGGCGGCAATGCCCGAAACGGCCATGATGCCCGTGGTGGCCCAGCCGATGGCCGACACGTAGCGCTTATTGACCCAATGCCCCATTATTTTTTTATTGCTGCTGATAAGCACGATCAGGCCGAGCACTAAAGGTGCTACCACGCCGTTGGCGACGGCTGAATAAATCAGCGCCTTGATAGGGTTGAGGCCGATGAAGTTGATGCTCAGCCCCACCAGCATGGAGATGATCAATACGCCGTAAAAGGCGTAGGCTTGCTTCAGGCTGCGGTTCAGGCCGCTTTGCCAATGGAAACTCTCTGCTACTGCGTAAGAGGTTGATCCTGCCAGTACAGGAATAGCCAGCAGGCCGGTGCCGATGATGCCGATGGCGAAAAGCCCGTAAGCCGTGCTGCCAGCGAAGGGTTTAAGCGCCTGTGCCGCCTGGGCCGAAGTCTCGATGTGCGTTACTCCGTGGGGGAACAGTACCGCGCCACAAGCGGCGATGATAAAGAACATCACCAGGTTTGACAGGAACATGCCCGACCAGACGTCGACGCGCATGCTGCGGATTGACGCCTTGTCGGCGCCACGCCGCAGAGCTACCGTGGTTTTGCCGGCCGCGATCTGTTCTTCCACTTCCTGTGAGGTCTGCCAGAAAAACAGGAACGGCGAAATCGTCGTACCCAGGATAGCGCAGATCAAAATGACCTGCTCTTTGCCAAGGGTCATGGACGGCACGATCAGGCCCTTGAAGACGGTCCCCCAGTCCAGGTGCGCCAGGAATGCCGAAGCCACATAGGAAAACAGCACCAGCGCCAGCCATTTGAGATATTTGGCGTAGCGCGCGTAAGGAGTAAAAATCTGCAGACCGAGACATATCACGGTGAAAGCGACCACCAGCATACCGAAATTCAAGCGCGGCCACAGCAGCTGGACGGCCTGGGCCATGGCGCCCAGGTCGGCACCGATGTTAAAAGCGTTGGCGCCAAATAGTAAAAGTGTGCAGAACACCAGGATGCGGCGCGGAAAATGCAAGCGGATGGTGCCGGCCAGCCCCCTGCCCGTCACCAGGCCGATACGGGCGCACATTTCCTGCACCACGGCCATCAGCGGGAAGGTCAGCGCCGATAGCCAGAGTAGTTGGAAACCGTATTGCGCGCCGGTTTGGGAATAGGTGGCGATACCGGATGGATCGTCATCAGAGGCGCCGGTCGTCAGGCCGGGCCCCAGGGCGTGCCAATAATCACCGGTCTTCTTGACCACTCTGTTGGATGGCAGGCTGGTGACCACCTTCTGGGTGGTGCTGATACTGTAATCCAGCAGTTCCGCCGGCGCTTCGGCGGTTTTCTGGATGATATCTTTTTGTTTTTTGGCCATAAGTTACAGCTATGAAACTGTAATAATTATAACATAAGCGGTGTTAGCAAGCGGTCTAGAATTTCGTGCCGTAATAATACCAAAAATGTTTCAGGATAATCGCGAAGGCGATGATGAACCAGCCTAGCAGGATATCGAGATGGTGCCGTCGGATCCAGACGTACGCTTTCTGCGGCTTCCCTTTAGGCAATTTTAAATGCTTTTCATCTATTACGTACAGCGTCAGATACCAGAACGTGATGGTCATCACCACGTCGATAGTCAGGCAGTACGGGCAAAGCGCCTTGATGCGGTAAACACTCTCAAATAGCAGCCAGTATGCGAAAACGGTGCCTAGCAGATAGCCTCCGTATAGCAATCGCCAGAACCAGCGTTTGAAACGCGCGCCGGCCAGCATGGTGGCGCCGACCACGGCCACAGCCGGAAAGGCACCGAGGCCGATGAATGGGTTCGGAAAGCCGAAGGCGTGGGCCTGGACGCTCTTCATGACGCTGCCGCAGCTGACGACGGGGTTCAGGCTGCAGGACGGTATGTAATTAGGGTTGTCGGCCAGCTTGACCTTGTCCCACATGATGATAAAAGAACAGATGTAACCGATTATTCCGCCGATCAGCAGGATCCACGGTAGGGCTTTCTTGAGGGTTATGTTTTGAGGTCTCATCCCGGTAAATTATAGCAAATCATTCGGCGCATTGGCCGGTGCCGACCGGCTGGCTCTGGCTGGCCGCCTGGTTAATTTCGTCTTTGACCTGGTCGGACGTCAGGGCGTAGCCGGTGTGCGCGTAATCGGTCGATTCAGCGAAGACCACGCCGATGACGGTGCCATCCTTGCCGATCAGCGGCCCGCCGGAGTTGCCCGGCCTGATCTTGGCTTGCAGTTCGTAGACGTCGCGCAAGGTGTTGCCCTGGTTATAAATGTCGCGGCCGCTGGCACTGAACTGATTGGAAACTGCCGCCGGCCCGGCTGTGAAGTCGCCGCCGCCCGGATATCCCAGGACGGCCGCCGGCGTGCCGACGCTGACTTTCTTATCGGCTACTACCAGGCTGTGGCCCGCCAGGTTGGATACACGCAAGACTGCGAAATCCAGGTCCGGGTCGAACCACATCACGGAGCTGCTATGCGTACCGTTGCCGTCCGCCACGTAAGGGTGTCGGATGCCCGCTACGACGTGCGCGTTGGTGGCTACCAGGTTCGAGCCGACCACGAAGCCGGAACCCTCGACGACACCGCCGCAACCTTGCCCTTCGATCTTGACTACCGATGCGCGGTCCTTGTTGACGGCCGCCTGCATATCGCCCAGCGAAGGCAGGTTTACCTGTTGGTTAGGTGTCGGCTCGCCGCCTATGAAAACTTGCGGGAAACCGTTCGGATCGATTAGCCGGCCCAGATTGCTGATGACGTCCGGCGCGCTGGGTAGCGCCCGGTTGAGCCCACTGACAATCTTGGAATTCTTCAGCTGTGACTGGATGCCTGCCACCGGCACGCTGCCGATGACTGCCGCCAGCAGCCAGACGGTGAGCAGCAACGAGATGACGCTGAGCAGGCCGCCAAAGCCGTTATCCAAGACGTTGATGCGCCGGAAGACTACGCGGTGCTTGAGCTTGATTCCGACGTATTCGCCGACAGCCAGGAAAATCATCGCGCAGCCCAACGTGGTGACTAAAGTTATCAGTGAACGGGCGGTTTCGCCGTGGACCCACTGGACGGTAAAATGCTGCAGCCAGGCGCCCAAGAACAGGCCGCCGAAAAAGCCGACGGTTGAGAAAAGTTGGCGCACGAAGCCGATTTCCCGCCCGCGGTACAGCGCGCTGATAGCAAAGATGATGATGGCGATATCAATGATCACCCGTTTACCCCTTTTTGCACTTTATATACTTTAGCACGATAAGCCTCTCAGGAAGTGCCTCAAAATCATGGTATAATAATTAAACCTAATCAGCCTGAGAGCTAGCTAAGAACGGACATTCAAGATATGAGGCCGAATGAAATCGACTATTCTGATACCAGAAAACCTTATTTCGACCTGTCTAACGGCGAGGTCCTCGTTGGTCGCGAAGACCGTGAACGTTATCTGGACGAAGGCGCCGATCCAAGTGACGTAGTAGCTCTGGGAGCACTTCTTCGCGAATCTCCTGAAATGATAGCTGCGCTGAACCTGGAAACCATAGACACTTCTGGTTGGTCCAGAGATAGGTTCGTGCAGTTCGGACGGTGGATCAACAGAGTGGTCGACCCTCCTTCCCAGCCCGGCCAGAAGCGCCTGACCAGGAATCCGGTGCTGCAGAACGCCTATAAACTTGGCCTCGGGCCTAGCGCGTTCGCGGTGCGTAAAACATTTGATTCCTATGGCAAGTTTTATGTAGCTATAAGGGCTAAAGATACCCACAATGTAGGTGTTTTCAAGGATTGGGAGCTTGATGATTTCGTCCAGCATGTCAAACGGGTCGGTGGTTCCAAAAGACCGACCAAAGAAGACCTTAAACGGCTAAGCGATATGAACCCGGCAAATCCTGACCCTGAGTACATGCACCAGCGCTTCCATGATATAGGAGGCTTCCGGGCTATTCTTGAATTGGCTGGGTACCCCGTGATCGATTTATGGGACAGGGATGACTATATAGATTGGGGTGTCCGCTTCATGCAGGCCAACAACGGCGTCGTGCCGACTTCCAGGATGGCTAATTACCTATCGGCCAAAAAGCTTGGCCCGGCAGCCAGGACGATCAGCGATAACTTCACAAAGCTTAGTATTTTCCAAAACGAAGTCTGCGACGAATGGCGCCGGGTAGAAGAAGAAAAAAGAAAAGATATGGAAGATAAGCTGGACGCTATAAGGGCTGGCCTCGCGTCGGGCAGTCTGCCCATGGATCTGTTCCTGGACCAGACACAGGCCGATAGGACGTACGGGCCGCTCAGCATAGAAGAATGCTTGGAACAATTGCCGGCGGACGAAACGATTGGCCGTTACGGCCGGTATATCGTTATATCCGCGCTAATTCCGGGCATGTCGGAAGAAACGAAGATAGAAATAGCTTCCGGACAGCATGAAAGGGGATTCGTAAATGCCATCCGTAAAAATCACTCAGATATATCGTCGGACCAGATAGAGTACGAAGCCCTTATGTTAGACGTATTTGATTATATATGGCCGATGGACAAGCACATGCAAGAATTAAAACTGGATGATGGCTATGTGGAATACTACGCGGCTCTGGAAAAGGTCAAAAATGTCAGGACTCCACGTCCGATAGTGACCCTGGTATAAATTGCTATTCCGTACTCTGCTGGAAGCGTTCGGCCACGTATGGCCAGTTGACTACGTTCCACCAGGCTTTTATGTAGTCCGGACGCTTGTTCTTGTAATCCAGGTAGTAAGCGTGCTCCCAGACGTCGAGGCCGAGGAGCGGTTCCGGCTGGCCGCTATTCAACGGATTATCTTGATTCGGGCTGGTAGAAATGCTGAGGTCGGGCATCAGCCAGGCCCAACCGCTGCCGAAAACGCCGGCAGCTTGGGCGCTGAACTCGTCGACGAACTTCTGGAAATCGCCGTACTTGGCGTTCAGCGCTTCTGCCAGTTCACCGTCCGGTTCACCGCCGCCGTCCGGCGACATCCACTTCCAGAACAAAGAGTGGTTATAGTGACCGCCACCATTGTTGCGTATGGTCGTACGGACCGCTTCCGGCAGGCCGTCGACGTCGCGCAACAGGTCTTCGAGCGATTTGGACTGGAGCTCAGGCGCCTTTTCGAGCGCACCATTTAGTTTATCTACATAGGTCTGATGGTGCTTGCTGTGGTGCAGCTCCATTATGGCTTTGCTGATGTATTTCCCCAGTGCGTCATAGTCATAACCTAGGTCCGGCAAAGTGTACATACTCGTATGTGCCCTCCTCTTTTACTTTTACGGTCATATTTATCGGCTAGCGCTGGCGAAGCGGCGGACTAGCAAGCGGTGGTAAGCGAAAGTGCCGATGCCGACGGCTATCAGGAAGGCGCCGACGACGCCGGTCGGGCCGGTATTCGGCAAGGTAGCGGCCGTATTCTGGCTAGCAGGTTGCGCCTGTTTGGCCGGTTGCTCGGGTGTCGGCTTTGGTTTAGGTGTGGCTTTGGCGGTCTGGGCGACGACTTTCTGCTCGTTGACCTGCATCTGTAAATTGGTGTTGTTGTTGACATTGGTATTGGTGTTATTGACGTTGACCTCTTGACTCTGCGACTGGCTCATCGAAGGCGCTGGCGTGGGAACAGATTTAGGCTGTGGTTTCTGCTGAGGTTTGCTGACAGGCTTGGCTGGCGCTACGGCAGTCGGCTGCTGGGGTTGGGCCGTCGGCGTGGCCGATACGGCGTTGCCGCAGCTGGCAATGACGGCGAACTGGAACCGGCCGTTGTTCATAGACACGAAGGCCGGCAGTGAATCTTGCTGGAACGACACACTAGGTGTCCGCTTGTAAAAGATGGCACCTTGGTGGTTGACCCGGGTGCTGCCGGGCATATTCTGCTGGCCGCCGGTGACGGCGTTGGTGGCTACCGCCTGGGATTTGCCGTCGACGAAGACGTTGCCGTCTTTGGTCACCCGCCCGACGACGTTCGTGGATGGCAGGTTGGAGATATCGGCCTGGGTGATCCCGAACTCGGCGTAGACGCCGCGCACGTAGGCGCTGTTGTTATAGTCATGTATCAGCTCTTCGGTGGAATGGGCGCCGCAGTAAATTATGGCGTTCTTGTCGCAATCGCTGGGGCCGCCTATCGTCACGGCGCTGGCGACTGGCGCGGCTACCAGGCTGACTGACAGCATGACGGTACCCACAAGCGCCACGACCGTAGCCAAAAACTCAGCTTTATATAATCGATAAGTATTCATAATAGCTTGCCGATACATGTCATCCTCCTCCGGTTCCCGGTTATTTATGTCATTATAACCTAACCTGAGAGTAAACTGACAGCGAAATTTCTTACTCTGTAGTAACGGAGGCCGGAGTAACCGGCAGCGGCTGGGAGCAATTCGAGCCGGCAGGAACACCGGCGAAGCGGTCGGCCAGCCAGCCTATCACCTGGGGTGCTACGACTTCCGCCAATTCCGGATGGCTCACTTTGTCGACCCACAGCGTGGTCAGGTCGGATCCTGCCTGGCAGCTGTGCTGCATGTAAAGCGCCGTCGTGCTGGGCGGCACTACCGTATCGGCCAGGCTCTCAGCCACCAATAGCGGTTGTGAAGATGGCAGCACCGGTGCCGTCTGGGCTTGGGCTGCGCCACGCCACGCCGGCACCTTTGATATGTCGGTCTTGAAAAACTGCTGTTTCAGGGCGCTGCGGGCTTGGCCGCCCAAGACGGCCTGCAATATGCACTGGTTGGCAATCCTTTGGTAATTCTTATAGCCCTGGGTGGTGGTAACGGCCTGCGGATCCAGGCTGGGATAAGTCGCCGGCCAGGCGGTCAGTATCTCCGGCCCGATAGCCCAGCCTAAGAGGTCGGTGGAAGTCGTGTCCAAAATAGGCAGAAGTTCCGCGGCCGGCGCGGCTGCCGCCGTGCCTACCAGATGTAATTCCGGCGCGTAAGCGGCCGCTTCCGCAGCGCCGAAGATGGCCGAGTGTCCACCCTGGGAGTGGCCAAAAATAGCGAAGCGGTTGCCGGCGTGGGCGGCCGACAGGTCACGGGCGGCGCGGACGCTGTTGAGCACGTCGCGGGCCTCATCGCCACCTATTAAATAGCCTTCCGTCCCTGGTGTGCCCAGTCCGGCGTAATCGGTTGCCGTGACGACCCAGCCCTTGGCCAACATCTGGCTGACCCAACCGATGTTACTGATTGGGTTATCCGTCCTGGACGGCGCACACTGGTCGCCCATGCCGACGGTGCCGTGGGCCCATGCAACCACTGGCCGCGGCGTGCCGGTCTTGTTGTTATCAGGGATAAATACCATGCCGCTGGAAAACGTGGTCGTGCCGTTGGCCCGCTGTGTGCGGTACAAGATACGTTCCGCCGAGCCGTGGGCCACATTGATGTTCAGCGGTTCCTGACGCACCACCTGCCCCATCGGCCCAGCCAGGCTCAGACCGGCCGTGTCATAAAAAGGTGCCAGGCCGTGCTGCCGCCGCTGCTCACGCCAGCTGGAGTAGCCGACTAGCGCCACCAATATAACCACTAGCCCAATCAGTATCACGCACAGGCCGACCAAGAAGTGCTTCAGGTGCCAATGCCGGTTGAAAAAAGATGATTTTGGCCGTTGTTTGGTCCGAGGGCGCGCCATGGCCCAATTTTAGCATAAGCGTATCGGGCGGAATATTAAAACTTAAGCCAAGGATCCTTATTTTTTGTTCCGCCCACCAGGCCGCGGTTTCTTATCTTGATGCCGGGATTGCTTGTCGCGACGCCGATCCGCCGCGGATCGTACCCAGCGTCGTCGATAATTTCAAGCGCGGCGTCGCTTTCACCTTCAGGGACGACCAGAACCATTCCCGGCCCCATATGCCACCGTCTATAGGCCATAGTATCTGAGTAGCCGGCTGCGCTCTGGGCTTCGAGCATTACGTCCGGCGGACTGACCGGATCATCAATCAGCGCGCCATAGCCGGACGGTTCCAGCATCCGGCGCATTTTTTCGGGCTGCCCGCCACCGGATATATGAGCGGCGCCGTGGAGCTCTACCAACGGCTGTTGGTTTACGTCGAATCCTCCGGTCAGCCTGGTTATTAAACGGGAATATATGGTAGAGGGAGTTTCCGTCAGCTGGCCCAGAGACAGAGACCCCAAATGTCTTAAGACTACATCGTGCCACTGTTCGCCATATCTGACAGCCATAGCCTCACGCACATCGCTGATGCCGTTGGAACGAAAACCTGCTTCAGGCAAACCTATCAGATGATCGCCCGGCCGTATATTGTGACCAGTAAGCACCCGGTCTCGCTGGGCGTACCACAGAACGGTGCCCGACCAATTGTAGTTGAACCTGCCGTAGCCGCCGACCCGGTCGCCCAGTTCGGCGGTCTCGCCATTGAGTATGACTACGCCTGCGGTTTCGGCGGCCGCCACGTAGCCGCGCGCCAAGTCGCGTATGGCTTGTTCGGTCAACAGGTCGCCGTCGCGCAGCTCGTTGACGTCCAGTACCGTATTAATGGCCACAGGTTCCGCGCCGCGTATCACCGCGTCGTCGCAGGCCATGGCGAACAGATCGTATGCGACCGTAGAGTGATCCTGCAGGCGCTCGGCGACTTCCACCTTGGTGCCGATGCCGTCGGATCCCATGCCTTCATAACAGTCCGTGGGTTTGTAATCCGGCCTTAAGGCGCGCCAACCCGAAAAGGACGGATGCATCTCTACGACGGCCCCGGGGCGATTCTCCCAGCTTTGCTTGGCGGCTTTATATAACAGATCTGACACGTTGTCGCCCAGCTCCGGGTCGGCGGTATGCACCTGCCGGGCCTCCCTACTCATTTTCGCGACTCTCCGCGTAAGCTCGCTGGGCCTCTAAGAAGCCGTCTATATCGAGCGGCAGCTTTCTCTTTTCCATGCGCTGGACTCTTTCAAAAAGCGTTTCCGGAGTGTCGCCGGGACGGACTTCCACGCTGTGCTGATCCAGCACCGGTCCGCGGTCCACACCCGGCGACACCAGATGAAAAGTATGTCTTGAGAACGGCATGCCCAGTTCCAGGACTTTAGCCGAGGCGTTAAGTCCATAAGTATCTTCGGTTTCCGGCAAGGGCCCGGGATGGGTATTGCTCATGCGGGCCTGATAGATGGATGTGTGTTCGTCCGGGTGGTATCCATACTCGTCCATCAGATCACCCCTGATAATTATCATATATCCCATTAATGCCACATGATCGTACCCGCCATCGGCTATTTTGCGGCAGATCGCCGCCGATTCCTCTAGAGTTTGACCGCGGTTGGCACGCCCGTCCGGATAAGTCTGACGACTTATGTAGGCTGTCTCTATATCCAAGCCGTACAGTTTATTCAGATTACCGATGCGCTCATAAATGCCAGCCTGATCAGGCGGTTTGTTGCAGATAACCATCCCCACTTCCGCGTCTACCCTGCCATCTTGCGTGGCGTCTACGAAGGCTTCGGCCGTCGTGCCGCTGCCGGAAGCCAATATGGCGACGCGCGATTTGTGAAGCTCGCTCATAACCAAATTATCTTTTAGCTTCCGCATCAACGCAAGCATGGGCGTTTTGCTGCCATGATATATTTACAGAATGAATATTACGGTGGTACCCGCTCGTCAAGTGCCGGATATTTTTGTCAGGAGGCTCAAGAACAGACAGCCCGGCGAGGCCGCCTTTGTAACCTCAATGTCGGCATGGTTCGATAACAATCCTATTACTGACAATCTAGTTAACTATGGTTTTGCTGGCGATATTCTGGCGCTGGATTACTTCGGTCATTGGCATGGCATAACGCCGACAAGGTTCATGAAAAAGTTTCATAAAAGTACACGCAACGAATTTAAAAGAAATTTTTCAGGTACGTATATGGTTATAGGCGCACCACCCAAGATAAATTTTACTAACAGCACCATATTGAATCGCTCCCACATAAAAGCATACGCGGTAGGCGGACGAGTGTTATCGCTTGGGGGAGTTAATTGCACACCGCCATCGTACGATTTTATAGATGTAATGCTGGACTTTGAGTCGCCCGCCTTCATAAAGCGTCTTAAAGAGCTCGTGGGGCTTGGGGCCAGGATTAGAGAGGGCGGCATAGGAGAGACATTCCGGTTGGACGCGCAGAATGAAATACTTATAGATTACGGCCACAGAAAAAATTGGCTTGGTCTGGGCAATCGGTCTATTATTATGGATAACTTACTTGCTGACCTTAAGGTAGACCTTGTATCGGCTACGCTAAGCTCTACTTCTATGCCCACGGGCAAATTGGACGATCTATTGGTCGGTCATTTACACGCTGGGCGCAAAGTCAGAGTTTATGCGAATCACCCCTCAAAGTTCCGGCCTCCGCATTCTTCGGGATATGAGAGACTTTTACACAGAGCCTACGCCTTGACCGCCAAAACGCCTTGGATTGATAACGTGCCCGATAAGCTGAATCACCTCAAAGCGGCAATTATTACTTACTCATCCGGCAGCAAGGTGGCGTATGTCGGTTCACATAATTTCAATGCTCTGCACGTATGGGCTGGAAACACGGAGGTTTGTCTGAGAACCAAGGATGAATCTGTTGTCGGTCAGTTGGAAGAATTTATCACCGACAATCTGGCTTAACTTAACGATTGACTCCTGGGTGTATAATTAATGGTAGCCGTGTATGGGCTCCGGGCGGTCCGCCAGGTTCCTCCGTGCAGGCCAATTATTACAACCGAGAAAGCACGCTCCGGCCCCTGCTCTCTCCTAGCTCCAATCAGTTTTCCGGTCATGATATGGTCCCTCGAGCGGTGACCAGTATTTATCCGGCAGACTCCACCCTAAAAACCGCTTGAGCGATTTAGTTCGCACCTCTTAATTATTACTCAAGTAAAGGAGCTAGAGATGGAAGATGTAACGATGATCAACCGGGACGTAAATATAGTGGCCTACTACTTCAAGGACAAGAACCAACCCAAGTGTTTCCCTAAGAAGATGGAGCTGGGCGGACGCACGGTTACGTTCACGGAGACCGGCCTGCGCCATCCGACTACCAAAGGCAAGCGGATGGTACATGTGTTCGATATGACCGACGGCCAGGCCGATTACCGGCTGGAGTTCGACGCCGAAGCCCTGCGCTGGAGGCTGGTATATATCGCCGACCAGGTCCAGGGCGGCCTGCCGAGGCTGAGCTATGCACCTGCCGCTTAACCGCGAAGAGCCGCAGGTCATGCATATCGACCTGAACTCCTGCTTCGCCACCGTCGAGCAACAGGCCCGGCCGATGTTGCGCGGCCGTCCGGTCGGCGTGACCAACCGCCGCGTCAGCGAAGCTAAGTATGCCTGCGTGGTGGCGGCCTCGTATGAAGCCAAGCGCCTGGGCGTAAAAGTCGGCATGCGGACCGATGAGGCGCTAAGGTTGGCGCCGGATATGGTCGTGCTGGAAACCGACCCGCCGAAGTACCATTACGCTTATCAGAAGCTGGTCAACATCATGAAGTCCTATTCGCCGGATGTCACCATGAAGAGTATCGACGAGGGCGTGATTGATTTTCATGGCACGCGCGAGCATATCAACCGGCGACCGCTCACGGAGATAGGCCAAGAGATCAAACAGCGCCTGAAAGAAGATGTCGGCTGCTGGATGCGCTGCAATATCGGTATAGCGCCGAACCGCTTCCTGGCCAAGCTGGCGGCCAGTTTGCATAAGCCGGACGGTATGGATGTCATCGACCACCGTAATCTGCGCCAGGTACTGGACGGGCTGCAACTGACCGACCTGCATGGTATCGCCGAGCGCAACCAGGCCCGGCTGAACGCGGCCGGCATCTATACGCCGCTGCAATTCCTGGACGCGCCGAGCGAACTGCTCAGGCGCCAGGTCTTCCATAGTATCTGCGGCGAGGATTGGTACCAGCGGCTACGCGGACACGAGATCGACAATCATGAGCACGATACCAAGACCATCGGCCGGCAGTATGTGTTGGAAGATGTGCGGCTGGATGATGCCACCATCAATTCGCGGCTGGCCTACCTGTGCGAGACCACCGGCATGAAGCTGCGCTACAAGGGCTTTAGCGCCCGCGGCATCATGGTTTACGCCCGCTACCTGAGCGGTGATTACTGGTACGAGCGCCGAATGTTCAAGACGACGTTCTTCTCTAACGCTGAGGTCCATAGGCGTGCCATGCTGCTGTTCAACCGGCGCCCCCATCATGATTATGTGCGCGAGATAGGTGTCTCCTGCTACCAGCTGACGCCGTCTGATCGGGCCCAGGTCAGCCTGCTGGACGAAGTAAACCGCGAAAACTGGCTGACCGAGGCCGTCGACCGCGTCAATGAGCGCTACGGCGAATTCACGGTGACTTTTGCCGGCAGCTACGCTTCCCGCGGCATCGTCAAACAAAAGATCCCGTTCGGCACCACCCGCTACTTCGAGCTGCTGTGCCGCAGCTAAAAAGCCTTTAGGCTTCGATCGACTTCTTCAGGTCTAGCGACAACGCTATCATGATCGGCCCTACTAGCAAGGCGTAGAGGCCCAGGATCCAGACGAAAGCGACGCCGGCGCTGGCTGGCTGGAACAGCAGGATTATGCCGGCCACGATAGCTACGATGCTGGCGATGATCATCAGCGTGCGATTGGTAGCCGAAGTGCTGTCGCTGAAAGCGGCCACACCTTCGAGTACGCCGCGGACGATCAGCATGAAGCCCAGCAGCAAGATGAATGTCGCGAAGGCCACGTGCGGATGGCGCAATAGGTAAACGCCGACACCGAGCTCGGCAAAGCCGAGAATCAGCGTTAAGAACCAAGAAGCGCGCTTGGATATGCCGCCGACACCGTGGACGATGTCAATGACGCCGGACACCAAGATGTAAGCGCTGAACAGGTACAGCAAGGTCACGAGTGTGATCCCTGGCCAGAAAACGGCCGCGATACCAAACAGTACCGCTGCGGCACCCCTTAATGTTAATACCCACCAGTACTCTGCTATGAAACGTCTCTCAATGGCGTCCATACGCACCTCCCCTAGTTGTTAATATATCTTTATAATGCTCTGAATTGACGTGTTGTCAAGCCTGTGCACCAGTTTCAGATATGAAATCGTTGTAAAAAATAGACAAGTTGTCAGAATAGTATCTTGACGCGCCGTTCGGCGGCAAAAACACCGACCAGGACGGCGATCAACCCATAGATGAAGTTAAGCTCCGGCACATGGAGCTTGGCTATAGCTACCAGCACGCTGGCGACGAAGACGGTCGGGAATATCAGACCGCCGCGGTAGCCCATGGCTTTGGACCAGCTGATAGCCACGATCTTGACCACGGTTATCCATAACAGCCCGGCTACGCCGAGACTGGCCGCCTGTTTCAACATCGGCACGATGGATTTATTGCCCGTGAATTCCACCAGTGTCCCGCCCAACAGGTATAGCGCCGATAACCCCGCGGCCGCCGCGAGGCTCCTGAGCCACCACTGGCTGCCAGCGATCCGTTGGTGCAGCCGCGTTATCAGGCCGTGAGACGCTCCCAGGCCATAAGTGACGGCGTAACCGGCGACGACCAGGATTGCCAACGCCAGCAAGCTGTGAGTGTTAAAGTGCCAGCCAGAGCTAGGCGTGCTTACGAAGGCCGGCGAGCTCAATAACCCTAGTATATAGACGGTAGCCCATGATGCCACGACCGCAACTAACACGGTGAAAATGTTCAGGGGTGCCTTGGTCTGTTTCTTGATCAGTAGCAGGCCTAGCATGCCGGCGATGAACGAATGGAAGAAGGCGGCCATCAGGGCGATAAAACCGGCGGCTCCGAGTATTTTGACGCCGCGGCCGTCATGCTTGAAAGCCTTGGCGCCGATATAGCCGCCCGCGATCATGCAAGCCGGCACCAGGATGGCTTCCGGTCCCAGTGACGCGCCGGCCACCAGCGACCAAAAACCCAGGAAAAGTACTTTGGCAAAATTAGTGAGTGTAGGTTTCGGGGCTTCACCCAGTCCGTGACTCTCGTTATGTTCTGACGAGGAGTCAAGGTAATGCTGCAGGCCGAAGAAAACCAGCGATACGACCAGGCAGATAGGTACTACCAGCCAGCGATGGGCGCCGGTATCCAGCCAATCTGCCCAAACCAGGTTTATGCCATGGTGGACGGCGGCCTCGAAGTAGCAATAGACCAGAGCCACGATAACACCTACGAAACCCGTCGCCACCAGTAACCACAGCCGCTTCATAATTCCTTAGTATAAAGCTTAAAGTGATTTTCTTCACTGCAGAGAGCGCGCCGGATGGACTACTATGCCGTTTAGAAAGGAGGGAACGCTATGGAGAGACTAGCACAATCGAGAGTGGCTAGCGTACTCATGATTGCGGTCGGAGCATGGATGCTGATTACGCCTCTGGCAATTTCGATGACGGGCGCCGCGCTCGTCAACATCCTGATCACCGGCGCTGTCATAGCCCTGCTCGGCCTGATCCAGCTGTTCTGGGTCAACAGTTTGCCGAGCTGGCTTAACATCGTGGCGGCAATCTGGCTGTTCATATCAGCCTTTGCCTTCACCATGAGTACCGGCGCGGCTTGGAATCAGGCCGTATTCGCCGTCATCGCTTTCCTGCTGGCCGCCTGGGACGGCGCGGAAATAAGCGAAGTGCGCCGCGAGCACCACTTGCACGCTTAAAAACCGCTCGGACGACGGTGTGACGTGCCAAAAAGAGGTCCTCATAAGGGACCTCTTTTATATCGTTCATATCGTTCAGTCAGTCTAGAATTCGTCGATGACGAGCTTTTTCATCTGCATCAGACGTGCGTAGGCGCCGGGACGCTTCATGAGCTCGCCCATGTTCTCAGGCACCACCTGCCAGCTCAGGCCGAAGCGGTCCTTGCACCAGCCGCATTGCTCGGATTCGGGTACGCTGGACAGCTTTTCCCAGAAATAGTCGATTTCATCCTGGTCTTTACAGGTAATGGAAAACGACACCGCTTCAGTGAATTTGAATTCCGGGCCGGCATTTATGGCCGCGAAGCGCTGGCCGGCCAACTCGAACTCGATGACCAACGGCTGGCCCGCCAAATCTTTCTGGAAATCGGCCAGGCCTTCTTCGGTGCTTTTGGGATAGTACTCCGTACTGACCACTTTGCCGCCGGGAAAGACCGAGACGTAATAATCGACCGCCTCTTGGGCGTTGCCGTCAAACCATAGGTTGGGTGTGATTTTCTGTGCCATTCGCTAACTCCTTTCGTTTGGTTGTAGTATGCTGGCGCGGTTGCCCTCGGTGTCTTTGAAGGAAACGTAAAGTCCGATGCCCGGTATCTCGATCGGTTCGCCTAGCATCTTGCCGCCGGCCTGCTTGATGTCTTCCGTGGCTTTCTTGATATCATTGACGCTGATGACGACCGAAGGCTCTTTGGAGTCCGGTGCGCTGCTTAGCGGATAAAAACCGCCATTTATGGTGCCTGGTGTCTTGACCATGCGGTTTTCATCGGTCTCGGCCGTACCGGCGGTTATATAGTCGCCCATCTGCTGGCCCATGTTCACCATGTTCCAGCCGAACGCCTTCTTATAGAAGTCCGCCACGCGCTCCGCGTCCTCGTATGGCATTTCAAAATGTACTACCGGATTATCGCTCATGATTCCCCCTCCTGCTTATACTAGCCATTATACTCTTCGGACAAAATGAATAATTAACCGCCTATTCGTTGATAATTTTAGCTATTCATTGTAAAATACTCTTGATATGAGCGAGACGCCTAAGATTGTCGCCACTCAGGGTGACGAAGGTTCGTATTCGGTCGAAGCCGCCCGGGCGCTTTTTGGCGCATCCGTCCCTATCCACGACTGCGGCTCCTTCGGCAAGGTGATACGGGAAACCCGTCAGGAGGGCCCCAAAGGCATGGGAGTGATCCCTGTCAAAACCGCCAAAGGCGCCGTCGAACGTTCGATGGCCGAGTTGGTCAAAGTGGTGCCGGATGCCCTGCCGGACATAACCGGCCGGGTCGACCTGGATGTTTCGCTGGTGCTCGTAAGCGCCCAGGACCAAGGCTTGGCGGACGTCACGAGGCCGGAGTGGATGAAGCGTGTTTACGTCCATGCCCACCGCGAGGCTTGGCGGCAATCCGAAGCCGGCGTGCGCGCCCTCTTAGATAGGCCGAATTACAGGGGTAGTACAGACAACATCCAAGCCGTTAAGACTATCAAGGAAATCGACAGGCGTGATACCCTGGCCATCGGTCCGGCGCACGCCGTCGAGCCGTTCGGCGTATACCAGATCGGCGAGGGACAGGTAAATCCGCCGAACAGCGTCACCCGCTTCTATGGGTTGCAGCTCGACCCCCGCATCCAGCTTATTTTCCCGGATGAAGAGAAGACGGCCAGGCGCAGCGTGCTCAGCATAACCCATCCACAGGGGGCGGCCGCCATGCAGGAGGTCTTGGAATTGTTTGAAAGCCAGGAGCTAAGGCCGATGGATTTCATAAGCTTCCCTACCAACGGTGATCCGCGTCACGGCGGTATCTTTGAAATAGCCGGCGACCTGTATGCGCCAAGGTTAAGGGAGTTCTGTGCCCGCGTTTCACGTATCAGAGACAGTGATGGCGAGCGCGGTAGTTTCATGACCCGTATCCTTGGCGGTTTTGACTGGTACCCGGAATATCCTATGGACCTAGATACCTTCGCCAACAGGTATGGCGCCACGACCACCGACGAGCAATCACTGGTGGTCCGGCAAGAGCCTGCTCCCAATGACTAATAGCTAGCCTAATTTATCGAGTTCGGACTGCTTGACTTCCAGGGTCCGAAGCTTGCCCCTTTTTATGACATTGTCCTTTTCCAGCTTATGCAGCGCCGAGCTGGCCGTTTCGCGGGCCATACCGGTGAAATCGGCGATGAACTGCTGGGTTATCGGAAAGTCCAGTTTCCGCCATTCCTGGTCCGGATGGCCATAGTTTGTGGCCAGATACTTGAGCGCGTACAGGATCTTGATGTGCGCATCGGTCTTTTCAAAGCTGTTGATACGGTATGCCAGCTGCTCGATCTCGCCCAAGAACCAACGCACCAGAGTATTGGAAAAATCCAGATTGGTCTGCATTACCTTATGGAAATCATTCAGCGGCACGGACAGGACCTCCACCTTATCTATGGCGGCGTAAAAACCATTGACCTGGTCGGCTACGTCAAAAGCGTAGAGCATAGGGAATATGTTCTTGGGCCCGTTGATGTGCAAGATGTTGTCGTTGCCGCGCTCGTCGATATCGTAATAGCGGATGTGTCCTTTGACTATGAAGAAGATGTGCTGCGGCTTGTCGCCGTCATAACAGACGATCTGGTTCTTATCATAATGCCGCACGGTGGAACGCGGGAAAAGTTCCTTAACAGCTTGAAGTGTAAGATTTGTCATATAAAAAGTGTAACATATGTCTCATTTTTTAAACCAAAATAACCGTTTTGGCAATGCGGTGATGTTTACAGAACGCTCACCCGGTTTTGTTTACTATAGGGTCATGATCGAAAGCATCGAGAGTGGCAATAAGCGAAATATGCTCCACCTCAGTTGCTGCTAGATCAAGGGGGAAAGTTGCGAAACAACTTATAAGGAGATCAAGATGTCATATCCATAGGCACTAGACGAACAACTGAGCTACAAACGGTCGAGGTAACCAGCTTGTCGGTTTTCACTGAACGCTTCCACGCTAAGAACAGAGAAAGCCGGCAGGCTGGTTTAATTATTAACCGGTTCGAGAAGCGCGCCGCCTTTGGATACTTCGGGCACGGTGGATAACGCGCGGTTGAAGCAGCATGGGCGGCGGGTGCCGTTCCGGAGTTTTGAGAATGCCACTTTGATGTGTTTGGCGCGAGTTTCCGATTTACCGGTGGAAGCGATCCAGCGCAACCAGTCCCAGCGGGCCGCCGGCGTGATATCGGCCCACAATTCTTGGACATCAGGCGCCTTAGCTAGCGCTTCCGCCACATCTTTCGGCAGCGTCGGTTCCGGCCAGTCCTTGGATTGCTCAACCTTTAGTTCCGCCGTATCGCCGGCCGAGATACCGGCGGCTTTCTGCATCGCTTGGTCTATCGCCAGCCAGTGGCTGCCGCGACCATCTGGCTCTAGAGGCTTTTTGAAGCGGTGGCCGTTGATAGTTCCCTCCACCAGGACCATGCCGCGTGACGATAGATGCTTGCTGGCGCTTTCAGGCAGCACCAGGAGCGTCCACGAACCTATCTTGAATACGTCGGCTTTAAAGTTAATCATTTGCTATTCCTCTCTAAAGATTTTAGCACGTGAAACTCCTCGCCGGGACTGCAGGTTGTCTAGAAGTGCCAGCTTGTTCAGAGTTTGGCTTCTCTCATGAAGATGTCTGCCGCCGTCGGCCCGACGCCTTTGAATTGCTGGACCTTCCGGCGTGTCTCGGCCCGGCTTCTGGCTTCGTCCAGGAACTCTTTGAACGAACCGCCATACTTTTCCTTGGTAACCTTGCCGATCGAAATAAGTTCGCGGGCGGTGGATTCGTCGTAGCGCCGGTAACCGCCCTCGTCCAGTAGGTCGACTAGCTCCTGCCAATCGGCCCGGGCTAGCTTATCCGGTGTGGTAAAGCCTTTTTTATCGAGCAGACGGTAGGTGTTGGCAGCAACTTCCTGACTGATAGGTGCACCGAAAAGCTGGCAGGCCAGCAGCCATTTGAAATGGTCCCTGCCGGATTTATCATGCAGCTTGATGCCTAGGTCGCGGGGGCCGATCCTCTTATCGGCAGACATCATTCTTTCCTCGACAGCTGCTTGGCAAGCTCCCGTTTGTTCATGCTGGAGTAGCCGGAAATCCCGGCTTTCTTGGCCCGCTTTGCAAGCTCTTCTTTAGTATTGCCTTCGATATCGACTCCACCGTAAGTTTCGCCCTTGCCGGCGCGTTTTTGGCTGGTGCTCTTCTTGGACCGGCTGTCCGAGGGACCGGTATCGTCTTTCAGCTCCCAATGGTCGCCTTTTTTCTCGGCGATGTTTTTAACTGACCCCCAGGCCGTGCGGTGGGCCCTCTCTTCGTCGCCGTCATACTGGTCAAGGGCGTTGTCAAGCGTCTCCTTATAGGTCCGTTTCACCTTGGCCGGTGATTTTTCCAGGGTGCTCGGCAGATCCTCGTTTCCTGCTGGCATAAGCATCCTCCTTTCTTTGTTACGCTAGACAGTATCTCAGAGGATGGGAGTCGCCGCAGTAATGTTTTTTATAGGGCTAGTTGGGCTTGTACGGGCTCTTCTATGCCGAGTTCCGCGAAAGCGGCCCGTATAGGCTCCTCGTCATCGTTGTCTGCCAGATGGGCGTCGACTACATCCTGAAGCATGAAGGGCTTCGGGATGGCCTCAGAATAATCCTGCCCGGGCACGGGTACTTGTGCCGTCATTTCCTTGCCAGCTAAAGCAGTGAAAGATGGCCGCAGCTTGGCGAACAGCTGATCAATAGCGGGGTGTGGAGTGTCTGCTTGCAAAAGTATATATCTGACAGCATGGCTGAAATATCGGCCGCGTCCGCTGCCATATGTGCGGGGGACTGCGTTGCCCATGTCGGGCATATAGAGAGCGTCGCGGATAAGTATTTTTTCAAGCAACGCGCCTGGAGAAGGCCTGGTCCTTCTATTGGTATCTCGGATAACATCAGATACATCGCTACTGAAGTTAAGATCGACCGACCCCTGAGGCAGGCTGGTATATTTACAGTGACCCGGAGAATTGACGATCCGGTATATTATTGATCGGGCGACATCGAAAGAGCGTTCAAGTTTCTCGGAATCACCTTTGACTTCCGGTGGCAAAATATCTTCGTATAATAGGCTGACTACACCGTGTTGCAGGGGGGCTGAGCCTTGTCCGACCCTGTAGGTAGCGACCCATAAATTACCAAGGCCGCTGGCAGTGTATATTTCGTCTGCGCTCTTCTCTGTCACCGGGTCAGCCTTTCATATGAATAAGAACGCCATAAGCGGATGGTGCCTCCATGCGTACCTGGCGGACCGGCTGAGCATCTTCGCCGAAGACGTTGACTTCTTGTTCGCCGGTCCCCTTGAAAGTAAGTTTACGTAAGGTGTCTGGCATGAAACGGATTTCATCCGGCCAGATGTAAGCCGTGACCGGCTGCCAGGGCTGGCCGCCGTACAATGACATCCGGCCCAGATGGGTGGCAATGCCGGAGCGCTGATGGTCGGGCCGCACGACTACTTCCCTGAACCACAGATACCGGCTATGCGCATTTCTCATTTTCATGAAACGTTTTAGCTTATTGCTACCGGAGACGTTATCGGCGGAATAAGCGAAGCCGACGAAATCGGGACCATCAGTGGCAATGGCGACACGCGGTCTGGAGAATGATTGGTTGGCGTTGAAGCGCTTGCCGACTTCAGAGTTGGGGTCGATACGTGACTCGCGGTAACGTGCCGCGTCATGCCAAGATGTCAGGACGTCTATTTCCTCTTGCGGACGATCAAGCTGCTCGCCGAAGCTTTCCCGCGACAGGGCTTGCAGCTGGCGCCATTCGTCGGCGCTTAGTTCTTTAGGATGTACGAGGTCAAAGCTTGTCATATCTATTCCTTAATATCGTGGC
The DNA here is from genome assembly GCA_035547815.1 of Saccharimonadales bacterium (SeqCode). Lineage (GTDB taxonomy): Bacteria > Patescibacteriota > Saccharimonadia > Saccharimonadales > UBA4665 > JARIHC01. The sequence continues at coordinate 2,906 of DASZUB010000020.1, read as the reverse complement.
GGCGGCGAATTCGGGCCGCGGCCGGCAGCCGGCGCCGCGAACGATTCTTTGGCTATAAATGCCCCGCGCCATATTCGCGTGTTTCTACGTCTCGAGTCTTAAGCCCGACTGCTCGCGCCGGTATATCACTAGCCCACAAAAGACCAGCCGCCAAAGTACTATATTCTACGCAGCGAAATGATTTGCCGACTTGCGCTTCTTTAAGAATCGTCAGCGGGTCATTTGATGACGGGGTATTGTCACCGTCATGTGAAAACAAGTTATGGACGTATCCTATAATATTTTTGGCGTTTTCAAGTGTGCTTTTAGTAAGATCGGTTTTAATGCCAGAGGCTTCTCTCAGTTCAGCAAGCGTGGGGTTATTTCGGATTGGATAATCGAACTTAATTCTCGTATTTTTCATATCGGACGTACTAGTCATACTATCTTAATTATACCCAGCAGTGCTGCAGCTTTATTGTCTGGATTTTTAAAGATGTAACCGTCACGCTTTATGTCGTCGCGGCCCTCATATTGATGAACGACTGCTTTGAGTTGAGTCGCATCGTATATAGTAAGTATGTCAATTCTGACAGGCTCACCATGAATTTCTTTTGAGCCATGATAAAATCCCCAACTAATGTCTTTGAATAACTCCATACTCGGTGTGACCTTGCGACGAAAAGCGAATAGGTCTATGCGCTTGCCGTCGATATTTTCGTACCTATCGCCAGCACGCTCTGGATCATAGCGGTCGGTACCGGTCTTCTTGATGGTTTCTATAAGCTCGTCATCAGATTTGTCGGGATGCTGGTTAGAGCTAATGCCACGCACGACAATTACTTGACCGGCAAAGTTTTGCTTGATAACTTCATCGACAACTTTGCCTATAGATTTATGATCGGGTTCGGTTTCGACTGTGTATCTCGGTAATTCGACAGTTAAGATTTTTGTCATAGGTAGTACCTGGCTAATTCTGGCTCACTTTGCGCTTCGAAGACGGTCCGGAAGTGCTCTAGTGGCTCACGACGCTCTTTACCTGAACCATCACGATTAGGGTCGTGGAACACCACTTCATTGTCAGTAATATCGAGTAAGATGACTCGGTGGCCCACGAACCCTTCTTCGCGGTCAAGATGTCGCTTGTTGACGGTAACATCGACGATGCCCGGAAGGTTGTGTTCGCGTACTACGTCCCCCCAGGTAGGCTTCTGCTTCTTATAAGAAAAGTTTGGATGGTCGAGCATCAAGCTCACTCGCTTGCTTTCTTCTTCTAGGTCAAAGGTATTTTTCTGGTAGAACTCAAATTCTTTTGGTGGGACTGAAGCTCTAAGTCCTTCTGCTCCATTGTCGGCCCAAGCCTGGTAATCGATCGTGTCGTAGTCGACAATGTGAACCCCATGATCCATGAGCCACTTCCAGAGCCTGAACCCCCACACGACATAGCCTTTGTGCCAGTCAGCCTTTTCAGCGAGTCGCTCAAAGGTAAAATGCTTCTCAGGCAGGAGATATTGTGCTGCCATGGTGTAGCAGGCCAATGCACAGGCATTGCCGGGATTACCGTGGTATGGGACTTGTTTCATTGAATACGCTCGCTGCTTCCTAATTTGTGTGCGAGCTTATCCATCAAATAAATATGGAACTCCGTAAGGAATGGATTCCAAAGCATATATGGACGCTTGTGTTTTACGATCATGCCAATTACATTGTCAGGCTCGGTATCAACGAAGTGTTTGTAGCGCCAGAGTGTAATATCCGCAGGAGTTAAATAATCAAAAACATCTGGCGTGATCTTGTCGACGGCTTTGGCGAACTGGGCGGTTTTACCCTGCTGCTTTTCTACCTTTTCGTAAAGCTTGTGGTAAGACGAATCGAGCAGCTTCAGCCCGGCTTCATACTCCGCGTCTTTCGAGCTGGCCTTTTTAGTAAATGTCATTTCGTCACCAGTGATGAGTTCGCCGATATCGTGGATGGCCAGCATTATAAGCGCCTCACCCAAATCGACTTCAGGGTCATTGATATACGGAAAGAGCGCGGTTGCCACCACATGCACTGATCCAACATGCTCCATGAGCGTTTCGCGGACCAGTTCGTCTTCCGGCTCGTACTCATAGTCTTTGATTTTTTCTTGGGCTTTTTGAAGCAGATAAGGCTGGGTTGTTGCGCGGCGTTCTAAGGAGTAGCGCTCAAACAGGAACTCAATTTTCTTCAGAACTTCTTTAGGCGTCTGATCGGCAGCCATACCTACCCCGCCCGTAAAGTCTCTAGTGGCACTTCGACCCGGATATCTTTTATGAATACGCCGTCTTCAGTAATATCATCATTCATCCAGACTCTTTGCGGTATGGCTTTATACGCACGCCTAACGGCATTGTCCATAAATTCCGCAGGATCATCGTTGCCGGTTCCTTTTTTAATGCGTTGTGCTGCGCGGATTTCTTCAGCATCGTTGAGTTCATGAGCCCTTGCTTGTATATAAACCCCTTCGCCTTGACCTTCGGGAACTGTAGAGTCATAAATAACAATAAATACCTCGCCGTTAGCGCGGACATTTTTAGAATGCTGTCCTTCCTTGTCCGAGAACCAGTAAATATTAAGGTCTTTATCAAGGATGGAGGCCACAGGGCTGTTCCAGGGCTTGCCTTCTGGCGTAACAGTAGCGAGAGTGGCGTACTTAATAGTTTCTAGAATTTCTTTCGCGCGTTTGTTGTGGCGGTCGTTCATAAGGAGATTATAGCAAAATGACCGCCTGCATTAAGCATTACGGTCACCTTTGGTGTCCAGTCTGGCTCCCCATACCGGTCTAGAACCTAGTAACACGGGTAGAATGCGACAAATGAGACACAAGATCACTGTATTAGTCTGTATTATTTTCTGTATTGACATAGCAGCTAATTAGCTGCTATACTGATGCTTATGAGTATACA
>DASZUB010000019.1:0-22891 GCA_035547815.1 Saccharimonadales bacterium (SeqCode) | reverse complement strand
ACCATGGGCCAGCGCTTCGGCAAAGAAACGCCGGGCGGCCTGATGATAGAGGTGCCTCTGCGCCATCAAGATATAGCAAGCTCGGTCAATTCCACTCGCGAGACCACCAGCCGCGAGCTGGCCGCCCTGGAGCGCAAAGGCCTGCTGCGCAACCAGCAATCACTTATCCTGTTGCGGGACCTGCCCGCCCTGCAAAAGCACCTGCGCTGAGCACCGGCTGATCACCGACGGCGCCTACTGTTCCCACTTCTCGATGATCTCGCCGACCGTCTTCAGCACCGTCTCGTGAGCGGGCACGTCCTGCTGGTCATAATAATGGTCGGTCTCCAGATAATCTTCGATGACGTTCAGGCAGTATAGGTCATCTGCCAGCACGTGCATGCGGTCGACTGCCCTGACGCTGGCCATAGGCGTGGCTACCACTAATTTCTTGACCGATATGGGTTTTAGGAATTCGGCCGCCAAATCCACCAGGAAACCGTCCTTCAAACCGTCGGTCACGAGTATCACGTTGCGGCCCTGCAACAGACGCCTGTCGACCGTGCCGGTGCTTCCCAGCATGTGGTTCATATCGTGCATCTTGACCAGTTTCTCCTGCTCCACCACGCTGTAATAATCTCCCAGCAGTTCATTGATTTCCCCTGTAGAGTAGTGCTGGTTGTAGGCCATGGCGCCACTGGAGGTTATGCCGGCCAGCGCGTCGGGTTCGCGCGGCAGCATTATTTCCTCACTCAGTAGCAGGTTCAGGACGCAGTGCAGCCTCATGGCGATCTGCGCGCCGACCATCACTCCACCGTCGTTCAGCGCCAACACGGCGCAATTCTGACGGCTGTACTTGACGGCTATCTTATCAGCCAGCATGCGACCAGCCTGAAGCCGCGAAGCAAAATACATGCTTGCAGTTTAACATTCCGTTTACGCTTTACGTAAGAGGTAAAATCGCTCCAGGTTGCCTTTGGAGCCGGCCACCTGCGAATCGGCCTTCCCTTGGACGATGAAGCGCTCCGATGCCCACTTTTCAAAATCTCTCAAGATGTCCCGCCGCATCTTTTCATTCTTGATAACACCTTTGTGTTTGAGCTGGCTATTGCCCGCTTCAAACTGCGGCTTAACCATAGCTACTATCTGCGTCTCACGACTGGACAGGGATGCCACATGAGGTAAAATTTCCCTAAGTGATATGAACGACAGGTCGGCTAACACGATGTCTATCGGCTGCCCGGGCTCAAAGTTCCTGATATCCGTCTTTTCGTGTAATTCTACGCGCCCGTCCCGCTTAAGCGATGGATGAAGCTGGTCCGTACCCACGTCAACACCTATCACCTTGCACGCGCCATGTCGCAGCGCATAGTCCGTAAAGCCACCTGTGCTGCTGCCGATATCCAGCACCGTCTTATCTTTAAAATCCAGATTTAATGATCTTGCTATCGAAGCCAGCTTCAACCCGGCGCGGCTGACATACTGTTCCTCCGCTGAGAGTTTTATGGCATCATCCGGATTCACTGAATAACCCGGCTTTATGATCTGTCTGCCATTAACCTCGACTCGGCCAAGTTTTATATAGCTCTCCGCCTGGCTTCGCGAAGCAACCAGGCCCATCTTTACCAACATCTGGTCAAGCCGGACCTTAGCGCTGACGCTCATGCCTAGTCCCTAGCCCTTGACGCGTTCACGGTAAGCGCCGGTTGCCGTGTCGACCGAGATAATATCGCCCTGCTTGATGAACGCCGGAACCTTCACGTTAATACCGGTCTCCAGCGTGGCGCTTTTAGTAATAGCGGTGCTGGTATCGCCTTTCACGGCGTCCTCGGCATAAGTCACCTTCAAAGGCACGTTCTTAGGCAGCTCCACGCTTATCGGCCGGCCGTCAAAAAACTGGAGCTGGACCTCGTCGCCTTCCTTGATGTAGTTCGATCCTTCGCCCACTAGGTCTGCCGAGACTTCAAACTGTTCGAAAGTTTCCCCGTTCATGAAGAAGAACTTCGAGCCGTCATTATACAGATACTGTACCGACTGGCTGGATACGTCCGCGCTGTCCAGCTGTTCGTTGCCCTTAAATGTCTTCTCGAGTACCTTGCCGTCCAGCAAGCTCTTGATACGGACGTTGACTATGGAGCCGCCGCGGCCCATGACTTTCTGCTTGTACTCGACCACACGGAACGGCTCGCCCTGCCACTGGAAAATCGTACCTTTTTTAAGATCGGTAATATTTAGCGCCATCGGCCGATCCGTTAATTGTTAGCCACGAACGGCAGCAGTCCGATGTGGCGGGCACGCTTAATGGCGACTGCCAAGCGACGCTGCTGACTTTCGGTCAGGCCGGTTTTTTTTCGGGTTTCTATCTGTCCATAGACATTAACGTAGCGCTGCAAGGTTTTGAAATCCTTGTAGTCGAAAAAGGCTACGTCGGTTCTACTTTTAAAAATCTTTGCCATTATTTACTCCTTAAAATGGTATGTCATCTAGATTGATTGGTTCGTCGCCGACGTCTTCGATAACGACGTCGTCTTTTTTAGGTTTCTTGCTCGGCTGGGGCTTACCATCCGAGCTGGAACCGCCGGACGTAGCTGGCGCACCATTGTCGCCGTCGTCGCCACCACCGCCGCGGCTGTCGAGGAAGGTAACGTCATTCGACAACACCTCTACTTTGCTGCGCTTCTGGCCTTCCTGCTCCCAGGAACGGCTCTGCAAACGGCCTTGGACCAGACAACGGCGTCCTTTGCTCATATACTGTGCTACGCGCTCAGCCAGCGGCCCCCAGCAGACTATGTCTACGTAATCGGTCACTTCCTGCCACTCGCCACTCTGGTCTTTGTAGCTGCGGTTCAGGGCCAAGCTGAAGTTAGTCACCGTCTGGCCGGTCGGTGTCTGACGAAGTTCCGGATCGCGCGTCAGGTTACCCATCAGTATTACTTGGTTTAAGCTTCGTGCCATATCATTGTCCTCCTTATGGTGTTTCCCCTACCCTACGCCCGGGCCTAACCGGCGGTCAAGCGGATACACCGTATATCTTAAATCATTTAAGATTTTTCTTCTTCGCTATCTTCTTCATCGCCCTCGGACGCCTCACGCTCGGCAACTTTCTTGGCCTTCTCAGCCTTCTGGGCTTCCGCCTTGGCGATAGCCTTCAAGTCAGGCTTAGTGATCAGGAAACGGATCACTTCATCGGTGATATTAAGCGTGCTTTCCACCTTCTGGACCGCTTCGGGCGGCAATTCTACGGTATAAAACACATAGATCGCGTGTTCGTTGCTCTTGATCTTATAGGCCAGCTTGCGCTTGCCCCAGTTGTCCGTAGCAGTTATCTTACCACCGTTATCCGTGATGATTTTCTTCACCCGGTCTTCAGCCTTGCTCAGATCGACCTCCAGGCCGGGATCGTAAAGCACGGCAACTTCATATTGTGTCATAGACACTCCTTCCTTCGGTTAAAGCCCATACTCACCAGAGGATATGAGCTGAAGTTTGTTAGTGGCTCAATTATATCTTAATGACCTCTGTTGGTCAAGCGGCGGCCATGAGACGACTATGCAGAGAGTTGATCATCTTGTGGCGTTTTCTGATAGTTCCCAGTCTCGTCTTGGTGAATTGCTGGATAGTTTCTGCGGCGGTAGGCATAAGCAAGCCGTCCCGCTGGGCCTGAAAGTACATATCCGCAGCCGGCTCCACGGCCCTGGCGATTATGATGCCTAGCATATCAAACCCGAGGTCCCTTTTTCTTTCGACATCGTTCGTTTCCAAAAACTCTTCCGTGCTCGTTCTCTCCATGTCAATCGTCGCGAGAGCATGGCTCATGACATAGGCTCTGATGAAACGTCGGATAGTCGTCTCCTGGCCCATGCGTAGCTCGCCGCTGGTTTGCAAACGGCGGCACAATTTTGGGTCCATATCTACGATACGCGGTTCTCCGCTTCTCATATCAATCGCCTGGTGGGGAATATATCCGGCCATACACATGATTATGGTCGTGAACCTTTCCTCAGGAGTTTTAGGCAACGGAGGCCCCTCATAATACGAGTGATAACCTACGTAGTGGAGTCGGTGATTATAAAGCTGCAAGCGGGATCCACGCACCGCTTGGCCGCCCAGTCCCTGCTGCTGAAGCAGTGGATGCCTGCGGGGGTGTTGGTGGTGATGCCAGCTCGTATCCGGGCCGTAATCATCAAGCGGAAGCAGTGGCAGCGGCAACCCGGTAAGACGATCCGTCGGGGTTGGCATCAACTCTCCTGCCACTGCTTTTTCCCTCCGTTTTTGCAGTTTTTGTAGCTATGTAATTATTATAAAATCGCCTGCTAGGCCTCGCAATAAAATGTGCGTAAAATCACACTCTGCTTTATGCGTCAGGGAAATTCTCGTCGAGAGCTTGGTCGACTTCGCTCGGGGCTGCTGAGCCGCCGCCGAAGACGTCATCCGCGGAAGTTACCAGAACATCACGCGGGCGTGAACCGTCGGCCGGCCCGACGATACCCTGCTCTTCCATGGTTTCAATCAGTCGGGCAGCGCGGCCGTAGCCGATCCTGAGCCGGCGCTGCAGCAAGCTGGTGCTAGCCTTGCGGTTCTCGATCACCACGTTGACAGCGTCCTTGAACATATCGTCGTCAGCATCCGCGCCGCCGCCAGCCACGATACCGCCTTTACCGTTCAGCTGGACCGGCTGACTCACTACTTCGTCATCATAGGCAGGCGGCCGCTGCATACGTATGAAATCTGTTATCTTGCCGGTTTCATCATCGCCAATCAGGGCACCTTGGACACGCTTTGGTTTTGGCATGTCAGCCGTCAGGAACAGCATGTCGCCTTGCCCCAGCAGTTTCTCAGCGCCGATCTGGTCGATGATGGTGCGGCTGTCGACCTGGCTCGCCGTCGTGAAAGCGATACGGGCCGGCACGTTGGCCTTGATCAGACCGGTGATGACGTCGACGCTCGGCCGCTGGGTGGCCAGCACCAGATGGATACCGACCGCGCGGGCTTTCTGGGCGATCCGCACTATCAGCGCCTCGACATCGCGCGCCGCCATCATCATCAGGTCGGCCAGCTCGTCGATGACGATCACGATATAAGGCATGCCCTCCTCTTTTTTGAGGTTATTGTATTCGGCGATGTTTCGTTTGCGAACCTCGCTCAAAGCGTTGTAGCGCCGCTCCATCTCGGCCACCGCCCATTTGAGGGCGCTGATACATTTCTCCGGCTCTGTGATAACTGGCGTCAACAGATGTGGAATGTCATCGTACGGTTTGAGCTCGACACGTTTCGGATCGACCAGGATAAGCTTCAGCTCAGCCGGCGAATTACGATACAGCAGGCTGGTCAGGATGGTGTTGATCATGACCGATTTACCTGAACCCGTCTGACCGGCGACCAAAAGGTGCGGCATCTTATCCAGGTCAGCGACGATCGGCGTGCCGGAGATATCTTTGCCGATGGCGATCCCCAGCGGACTCTTGGTCTTCTGCCACTCATCGGAAAGCAGGATGGAACTGGCGCGCACCGTGGCCGATTTCAGGTTCGGCACCTCTATGCCGACCGCGCGTTTGCCCGGAATCGGCGCCTCCATGCGGATGCTATGGGCCGCCAGATCAAGTGCCAGGTTGTTCTCAAGTGCCGTTATCTTGGTCAATTTAACACCGGTAGGCGGCTTCAGCGTGTACTGCGTGACGCGCGGACCGATGTTGGCACCCTCCATCTCGACGTCGATATTGAAGTTTGCGAAAGTATCGCGGATGGCCTGGGCGTTGGTGTTGACGTCGCCGGCATCGGCCTTGTCTTGCTTTTTATTCAGCAGGTCGATGCTCGGGAATTGCCAATCGGGATCGGCGGCCGTGGTCAGCGCCTCGTGATTCTCGCTGCCAGCCAGTTTCTCGGCCGTATTCTTAAGCGTGCTCAGCCTGGCAGGCTGCGGTTCGCCCTTGTGATGGACCACCGGAACGCCCTCATTGAGTTTGAAGTCCGGATCGGCCTTGGCCTTCAGGTCGGCCAGTTCTGAACCCTCGCCTTCCTCTTTCTTGAATAAGTCACCGATCTTAAGGAGGTTCCTGAGATCGATGGCAAAGGCGAAGAACACCGAGATAACTGTCAGCACCAGGAATACTAGCGAAGCCGGCACCTTATCCAGAGCCGCCAGCACGATATTGCCGATCACCATTCCGACTTCACCGCCATGGCCGCCACTCCAGTTGCCGGCAGGGTTTTTAGTAGCGAACGTTACGTAGGCCCAGCAGCTGGCGAATAGCAGCACGCATAGCATGCCGACGAGTTTTTCCAGCGGAATCTGCCTGTCCTCGGCTTTGAACTTATGTACGCCCCAGTACACCAAAGCGACCGGTGTGGCATAAGCGACCCATCCAAGTAGCCAATAGGCACCCTTGAACAGGTTGACCGGTAGCGGTCCGCCGACCCCGAAGCCGCCGAGCAGCAGCAGGAACGCCAGCAGCACCAGCCCGATCGCGCCCGCCAGCGGCCAGAACGGCGAACGCTCTATCTGAGCAGCAGCTGATTTGGCGGCTCGGCCGCCACGTGCCGCAGACTTCTTTTTAACCGGTTTTTTCTTTTGTGCCATTACGCTAATTATATCAGTTATTACCCTTATCCTTATGGAACAACTGATATTATAGCAATTTTTACAACTTTAGTCAATGCGGGCGTCTTGGGTAAGTAAGCGCTCGCGCATTTCTTGGAAGCGTTTTTGCTGCTCGGCGGCCACATCATCGGCGCTCTTGGCCTTGCCGTTGTGGACCGTCTTGGCTTCCACCTTGCCGCCGCCTCCGGAAATCACATTGACCACCGGAATGACGATCGGGCTGCGCTGGGTATGCTCGAACAGATAGTGCGTAACGTGATCTTTTAGCTCCGCCTTGAAGCGGTCCAGGTCGACGCGTTTGAAACGCTGCTGGACGGCCCGCTTCAGTTCGACGCGCAGACCGTTCATGATCTCCTCGTTGTCGCGCATATAGATGAAGCCGCGGCTGATGATATCCGGACTGGTCAACAGGCCGCCGTTCTTCTTATCTATCGTCAGTACAACCGTAACCAGACCCTCCTCGCTCAAAAGCACACGGTCTTTGACGACCACATGGTTGACGATGGCGCCGGTCTGGTCGACCAGGATGGTGCCGTGCGGCACTTCACCGACCACTTCCATCTTATCTTTCGTGAAGCTGATGACCTGTCCGTTGCCGACATTTAGGGTGCTGGCACGCGGAATCCCATGCTCCACCGCCAGGTCGATATGGTACTTCTTGGACGTGAAGTCACCGTAGATCGGCACGAAGAATTTCGGTTTGGTCATCTCGATCATTTCGGCGTACTCATCACGCGAAGCATGGCCGGAAACGTGCAGCGGACCGATGTTATCCAACTCATGCGTCTCGTGCCGGAAAACGTGCACGTTCTTGGCCAGCAGCTCGTCTACCATGGTGCGGATCTTGGCATCATTGCCAGAATATGGGATCGGCGTACTGGAGAGCACGACGGTGTCCTGCTCCTTAAGTTTGACATGGCGGTGTTCGCCCGACGCCATGCGCTGCAGGGCCGAACTCGGTTCACCCTGCGAACCGGTACAGACCACGACCACATCCTGGTCCTTCATGCTGGCCACCGACGCGATCGGTACGAAGGTGCCTTTCGGGATCCTTACGAAACCGTGCCGGACGGCCATTTCCAGGGTGCTGACCATGCTGCGGCCATCCATGGCGACTTTCTTGCCATGATGGACGGCCGCATTGATGATCATCTGCACACGGTTCATATTCGTGCTGAACAGGCCGACGAAGATACGTCCGGGCGCCTGATCCATGATGTCCTTGAAGCTTTGTTCGATGGTCGATTCACTTGGCGTGCGACCTATACGCTCTGTAGTGGTGCTCTCGCTGAGCAGCGCCAGCACACCCTCGTCGCCGAGCTGCTTCAAGCGCTCGGTATCGGTCCGTTCATGGTCCAACGGATTCGGGTCGAGCCGGAAATCACCGGTGTTGATGATCCGCCCGACCGGCGTATCGAGCACGATGACCGTGCTGCCCGGGATGGAGTGCGTCACGCGCACCAGTTCCACGAAAAATTCACCGATCTTCAGCCGTTCATGTGTGCTTTCGTTCATCGTGACGGTTTTTAATTCAAAACCCTCGGGCATCGGCAGTCCGAAGTTCTCGAAAATCTCTTCGACGCGGCCGATCGTGAAGCGCGAGCCGTATATCGGCGCCGGATATTTCGGTACGATGTGCGGCAGGCCGCCGATGTGGTCGAGATGGCCGTGCGTAACGATATAGGCGCGCAGCTTGTGCTTGACCTGTTCCAGGTATGCGGTATCGGCGATGCCGTAGTTGATGCCCGGCAGGTCGACTCCCAGGTCATTACCACAGTCCAGGATAACGGCGTCGTTCATATATTCGACGAGGATCATGTTCTTCGATCCGCCGCCGTCCATGCCGCCTAGACCGATGATTTTCAGCCGTGGGCTGTCATCGATGACATTGGCACGCTTTGGCCTATTGCCCGTATCAGCCGCCACATATTGGCTGGCTATGCGCTGGGCGTCCTGCTGGCTGCGGCGCTGAGCGCGTACGGCCTGACCGCGCGAAGTAGTCAGATTGCTCGTAATCGGCTTGTTCTTGCCCGCTGGCTTCTGGCCAGTGCCATTGCCGCCCGGACCGCGTTTCTGGTTCCTGGCAGGCCGTTTAGCTTGCCTGGGTTTACTGTTATTGTTCTTTGGTTGCATAAATTTTTCTCCTTATGCGTTATTTAAGATGATTTGATTTTCTCTAAAATGGCCGGGATGAGTGCGAAGTCATCGATCAGCGTCTGGCGCATACCGCCGTTATATAGCGCGGCGGCCGGATGGAACAACGGCAGATACACCCTGCCGTTATACCGTTTCGGTTGGCCATGGCACTTGCTGATACTTAAGTCCGGCAAGAAACAATTCAGGCTGTGGCGACCTAGCGTGACCACCAGTCTAGGCTGAATTATCTCTAGTTGGGACTCCAGATACGGTAAAAACACTTCTTTTTCTTCGGGCAGCGGGTCGCGGTTGTTCGGCGGCCGGTATTTGACGATATTCGTGATGTAAATATCTTTGCGTTCCAGGCCGATCATCTCCAGCATCTCGTCCAGGAATTTGCCCGCCGCGCCCACGAACGGCTCGCCCTTCAGGTCTTCCTGCTTGCCCGGCGCCTCGCCGATGAACACGATTTCGGCATCCGGACTGCCGACACCGAACACTAATTGCGTGGCGCTCTCAGCCAGCTCCGGCGTGACCTTATCGTCGACGATCTGCTTGGCTATCTTATCGAGTTGCTGCTGCTTACTCATGGTGAACCACCTTTTCATAGCGACGCTCCGTGCAATCCAACACATCATCTTTAATTACTATATCCGTCGGTGAAAAGCCCAGTCTGACAGCCACCGCCCGGCTTGCGTTATTTTCATCGGCGATATACAGGGCAAACCTATCAACCGGCAAGCTTTTTTCAGCCGCTTCCATCAATTTCTCTGCGGCCCGTGTCACACGACCACTACCCCTATACGCTGGATCGCAGAAATAACCCAATCCGTAAACGCCCTCTTCATACGGAAATACGCCTATATATCCGATCAGCGTCTCGCCTTCGAGCAAGGCGTAGCGAGATTCCCCATTTGCCTGAAAACCTTCGATCGCACAAGCTACATCATCCGGGTTCCGTATGCCCGCTGTCCAGGTGACATAAGATTGTACTTCAGACGCTCTTCGCAAGACCTGGAAGATAGCATCAGAATCGTCGGGCTCGAGCAGGCGCACACTAAGATCGCCTTCTACATGGACTTCTGGGGCCAGTGCCGTATTTGCCAATGTCTCACTCACGTTATTTCTTCCGTGCCAATTTACCTATTAATTTAAAGATGTTCTGCAGCGCCCCGACCAGAAAGACCAGCGCCAGCAGATACCACAGGAAATTACCGCGGTCGATGGCGAGGCTGGCGAAGCCGTAAGCTATGCCTAGCTCAATAAGGCCGAAAAATAGCAGTCCCACCCGGGTCTGGTGCCAACTATTAAGCGTTTTCATCCTGTTTCTTATTTCCCTGTTCGCGCTTGACGGCTTTCATGCTCAGCTGCAAGCGGCCGCGGTCATCGATGGCAACCAGCTTGACATCCACTTTGTCGCCCTCTTTCACGACATCGCTCGGCTTATTCACGCGCTCTTCAGCCATTTCGCTGACATGCACCAGGCCATCTTTGCCTGGTAGTATCTGCACGAAAGCGCCGAAATCCATGACGCTGACTACCGGCCGGTCCTTGTAGATCCTGCCGACTTCCGGCTCTTCCACGATGGAATTGATCCACTGCTTGGCGGCCTTGATGCTATCGCCGTCCGGGCTGGCGATCATGACCGTGCCGTCGTCCTTGATATCGATGGTAGCGCCGGTTTCGGCGGTAATCTTCTGGATGGTCTCGCCGCCCTTGCCGATGACTTCACGGATCTTATCCGGGTTGATCTGAATCGATTCTACCTGAGGTGCGTATGGGCTCAGCTCGGTCTTGGGCTCGGCGATCGTGCTTAGCATATGATCTAAGATGAAGGCTCGACCCTCTTTGCCCTGCTCAAGCGCCTTCTGCAGGATCTTCACCGGCAACCCATGTACCTTCATATCCATCTGCAGCGCCGTGATACCTTTGGCCGTACCGGCCACCTTGAAGTCCATATCGCCGGCGAAATCCTCAGCGTCGGCGATATCGCTGAGCACGTAAGGTTTATCGCCATCCATCATCAGCCCCATGGCGATGCCGCTGACCGGCGCCTTCAGCGGCACACCGGCGTCCATCAGCGCCATGCAGCTGGAACAAGTGGCCGCCATCGACGTCGAGCCGTTCTGGCTCATGATCTCGGTGACCGATCGGATAGCATACGGGAAGTCGGCTTCACTCGGCAACACCGGTATCAGGGCGCGTTCCGCCAGATAACCGTGACCAATTTCGCGCCGCCCCGGGCTGCCCAGACGCTTCACCTCGCCGACCGTGTAACCGGGAGCGTTGTAATGGTGCATGTAGCGCCGTTCGGTATCTTTTTCCATGGTATCGACCAGCTGGGCGAAACTGCTCGGCGCCAGCGTGACGATATTCATAGCCTGCGTGACACCGCGCGTGAACAGGCTGGAGCCGTGCGCCCGCGGCAACAGGCCGGTCTCGCTGCTGAGCGGCCGCACCTCGTCCATCTTGCGGCCGTCCGGACGGAGATTATCTTCGACGATTCCCTTACGCACATCTTTGTGCAGGGCCACCTGGAAAGCATCGCGGTAATGGTCGACCAGGTCCAAAAAGTCTTCTTCGCCGAGTTTTTCGGCGAAAGCGTCGAGCATTTCGTCGCGCAATCGGCTGACGAACTCATTGCGTTCCGGATAAGGTTTGCGCAGGTCTTCACCAAGCTTGCCTTCCAGCCACTCATCAACGGCTTTCTGGATTTCCGGATCAGGCAAGCTGAGTTCGTATTCCTGTTCCGTTACGCCGATCTTCTCGACCAGTTGCTCCTGCAATTTTATAGCCGGCTGCATAGCCGTGAAGGCGAATTCGATAGCCTCGGTCATGGCTTTTTCGCTGACTTCGTCAGCACCGGCCTCGACCATCATGACGCCGCTCTTGCGCCCGGCCACCACCAAGTCCAAACCGCCGCTTTCCAGCTGCTCGGGCGATAAGAAGGCCGCCAACTTGCCATCTTTGTCATAACCCACGCGAAGGCCCGCTACAGGCCCCTCGAAAGGCGCACCGGTCAACATGAAGGCAGCGCTCATGGCGATCATAGCAATAACATCCGGACGGAACTCCGGATCCATGCTCAAAACCGTCGCCACACCCTGGGCTTCATGGCGATAACCCTTCGGCCACAGCGGCCTGATAGGCCGGTCAATCAGGCGACTGATCAAGATGGCGTCGTCACTCGGGCGACCTTCACGCTTTATAAACCGCGATCCGCTGATCTTGCCGGCAGCGTACATCTTCTCTTCGTAATCGATGCTGAGCGGAAAGTAGTCCATGGCTATCGGCCTGTCGCCGACCATCGCCGTGCCGAGCACCACGGTATCACCGTAGCGGGCAATCACGCTGGCGCTGGTACGAAAACCGACGCGGCCGACTTCCAGGCTCAGTGTCCGACCGCAGAAATCGGTTTCTACTTTTGTAATTTTCTTGCCGTAAGGGTTAATCGTTTGTCCCATGCAAGTATCCTTTCTTTTCGGAAAATATCCCGTACAGAGTTCAAATATATGCGCCGCTTGTGCTAATGGCCCAACGCGATATATCTGCAGCTCTGGCTAGGAACACTTCTCCGGTTAATGTGCACAAGCTTGGGACCTCGATTACTCGAGGCCGTCAGTCCGGGCACTTTAGCGGCGGATGCCGAGTTTCTTGATCAGTTCCAGATAGGTCTGGCTGTCCCTTTCAGCGATATAACGCAGCAGCCGGCGGCGCTTGCCGACCATCTGTAGCAAACCGCGCCGGGCAGCGTAGTCGTGCTTGTGCGTCTTCAGGTGGTCCGTCAGTTCCTTGATACGCTCGGTCAATACGGCGACCTGCGCACTGGAACCGCCGGTGTCATTCTTATGGACCTGCGCGCTCTTTATGGCCGCGGCCTTTTTCTCACTTGTAATCATGTACACGCATTTTAACAGATGTGGCAATCAGATGCAAGCCGACTTTCACCGAAAATGTGTTCAAGTTTAAAGATGTTTGGGCGGCCGATCTATGCCGAGCATCCGGCAGACCGGGCGCAAAAGTGCGGCCCGAGCGGCGTTCCGATTCCTATAAAAAGCCTCGATGGCTTCCTTGCGCGGCCGCGTCAGCGGATCGCCGACCTGCAGATAGAGTTCGTGTATCTCCTCTGGCGACATAGTTCCACCGTCCTCGGTGTCGCCGATACTCCACAGGATTATCGCCCGCCTGGCCACATGCACGCTGCTATCGCGGAATGACAGCATCGTTTCAGCCGTGCCGGCGCCCGGTGTAACCTGCAGCCAGCTATATTCGCTGTCATCACCGTCCAAATCGCGCGCCACGACGTGGAAGGTCTGGTCTTCTACGCGCAATGCCGAATCCGTCGGCGCCAGCAATTCCGCCCCCATGAATCTGCCCCGTTTGACGCCGCTTTCTTCCAACCGATAGTCAAAAATCGTTCGCAAATCCTGGGGGCCGGCTAATTCGCTTATCTCTCTCATGGCAGCAGCTTTTACTGCTTTTATGTAATCAGTTTTATCCGGAGCGGTCAAATTCTATATCTGTTACGGGGCTGGCGTCAGCCACAGAAAAGTCGCCGATCCGGGTCCGCCTCAGCTCCGTCGTGTAAGCGCCCGTGCCGAGCGCCTCACCGATATCCTGTACTAGCGAGCGTATATAAGTCCCTGATGAGACGTCGGCGATCAGTTTTGCCTGCGGATAGGCGTAATCGAGCAGTTCCAACCTGTTAATCGTTACTTTACGAGGCTCTATTTTGACCTCTTTGCCCTCTCTGGCCAGCTTATAGGCCCTCCGACCATCTATTTTGACCGCCGAATAAGCCGGCGGAACCTGCTCAATTTGCCCTGTGAAGCGTTTTAAGGCTTCTTCAAGGGTCTTTTCTTCCGGCTTAGTATCAGATACGGCTTTGATTTCGCCTTCCGGATCACCGGTCGAACTTACGGCACCGAGGCGCAAAGTGACCTCATATGACTTGTCCAGCTTGGCCAATTCGCCGGCGCGTCTGGTGTTTTCCCTGCCCACCAGCAGTACCAGCAACCCCGTGGCAAACGGGTCGAGTGTCCCCGTATGGCCGACTTTTATCTGGCGCGGCTTTTTGCCCTCGGCGCGAGCGATCAGCTTGCGCACGTAATTCACAGCGTCAAAACTCGTCCAGCCGGCCGGTTTATCGACTAGTAATATGTCTGGCATGGTTACAGGGGTACGGACTGCGAACCGGCATCGTTATCCGAATTGTTGGCGGATTGCGGCATGAACGGCGGTGGCACCGTCGGCGCGCTTGTCGGATCGGTGACCTGCGGGCTCGGCGACAGGCTGTCGGCCGATGGCGGCGGGGTCGGCGCGGTATCCGATGATTCCGGGGTGTTATCGAATGGCAGCGTGGACGCTATCGGCTCCACGGAAGGCTGGTTAGGCGGCTGGGCTGGCGGCTGGTCCGAATGGAGGCTACCACCCAGAGGCTGGGCGTTCAACGCCTTGATCGGCGTCGGCGTCGGGTCGACGCTGTCCTGCAAAGCCTGGCTTACCTGGTCGCGCGCCGTTTCCAGCTTGGCCGGATCGATATGCGGGCTATGGACCGACTGTTCTATCTCTGTCAATGTTTGGGAACCGTGGTCTCCGCTGGCCGCGGTTTGCGCAGGCTCGGACGATGGTCCGGAGTCGGCGGCGTCAGAGCCAGCGTCAGGGGCGGGTTGCGGCGGCGTGAATGCGGGAGCGGACACCGGCGCCGGCGTCGGCTCAGCATTAGTTTGAGGCTGAGGCGCATCGGTCTCGGACGTCAGCGGCTTCCTGTCCAAAATGCGGTTCTGTTCCACCTGGGGCATACTCATCGGGTCGGTCACCGGATCCATGCCTTCCGGCTTGGTGTTGGCATTAAGCGTGCCTCCCAGCGACGGCTCATCATCTGTTATAAGCTTGGCGCCCGGCTGCAGGCCGGCGCTGGATGACCCAGGCTGGGATGATTGGAGTTCCGGCTGAGGCTGAGGCGGCTGGAACGGTTCGGCCAGCGCTGGCGGTTCGATATCTGTAACCGGTTCCGGCGGCCTAGGTGTTGGCAATTTCTGCTCGGGCCCTGGTTCAGTTTCAGCGGCAGGCTCCGGCTCTGCTTTAGCCTCTTCCTTCTTTTTGTCGTGTTTTATGTTCAGTTCGCCGGGTTCGGACTTGGTCTCTTCGCCGTTGTCTTCATCTTCATCTGAGCTTCCGTCTTCGGTGGGTTCCGGCGCTGGCGGCTGCTCTGGCTCTTCCAGTTTGGCTGCCACCAGCTGCTGGTCGGCGCCGGCGGCCATCAGGACCGAGCTGGCCTCCATGGCGCTTGAGCTGGTCTTGTTGTTGCTGAAGCGGTCCGTCGCGGCCACGATACCGGTCAGAAGTGCCGTGGCAATCTGGTTATCCAACAGGTTGTCGCCGAGTAATTTTACGAGATCGGTGACCAATTCGCTGAGGCTGCTGGCTTTGGTGTCTTTCCAGTTGATGGTCCCCAGGTTACCGCCATCGCCCTGCAGACTGATGCTGGCCACGGTGGCGTCGTGCAATATGCGGCCGTGCGCGGTGATGGAAGCGTCCAAATCCTGTTGTTGCTGAACGCCCAGCGCGACTACCACATCAACGTTGAAATCGCCCTGGCTGAATTCCAGGTCTTTCTCGGTAATAGACGTTTTGTAAGGTGTTATGAAGATCCGCACGACGTTGTCTTCGACCTTGTAGCGCAGCTTATCAGCCTTGTCCTTGTCGAGCGCGATGATGAAGTCGCGCAGCGAATCAGTGTTCTTCTCTATCGTTTCGGCCGGCTTCAGGAACTCGATGGTAGACGGCACCTGACCGCTGAAAACGGCGACCGAGTGCTTGTTCATCTTGTTCAGCAACAGAGTCAGACCAAGACAGGCGGCCAATTGGTCGATCGACGGGTCGCGGCTGACCGTCACCAAGATGTTATTGGCTGATTTCAGCCGGTCGGCGAGCTGGGTTTTAGCGCTGTCCATATCTTTTTATTTTAGTTTTTTTGGTTTAGAGGTACTGTTAACTTTCAGACTACCATAAACGCTTTGCCTTGTCCACTACTTTACAAATCTGTTCGACCCCTGTATAGTTGAGCGTCGATAATTTAATAACTGTTTAATCAGGAAGGAATTTTAGTTTAATGCCCATCATCCAGTCAGCTAAGAAGCGCGTCCGCGTAGCCAAGAAGGCCGCTACGCGCAACAGCAAGACCAAGCGCAGCTTCAAGGATGCCCTCAAAGTGTTCACCAAGACGCCGAGTGCTAAATCTCTGAGCGATGCCCAGAGCAAGCTCGACACCGCCGCCAAGAAAGGCGTCATCCACAAGAACAAAGCCGCGCGCCTGAAAAAGCGTGCCGCTGCCAAGGCCAAGGCTGCCGGTGTGAAGCCAGCCAAAGCTGCTGCTAAGAAGGCTGCGGCCAAGCCAGTTGCCAAAAAGACCGCTTCCAAGCCGGCCGCCAAGAAACCGGCTGCCAAAAAGCCAGCTGCTAAGAAGTAAACCTATCCTAGCGTTAGCAGATAGTGTTGCAGCGCCTCGTCGGCGTCGATCGAGATGCGCTTCACAGCCACGTCTATTTTGAGCAGGTCATTTATCAATTTTTTCAGCTCGGATAATGACAGTTTGCGGGCCACGGCCTGGCTTTTGCGGACTACGAAAGGGTTCAGTTTAGCTTCTTTGGCTATCGCTTCGGCCGGACGGTTCCCGGCTGCTTTGACGACGGCCAACACATGCAACTGCCACGCCAGCATGGCGATTATTTGGGCCGGCTCGACCTTTTGGGCGCGCTGCTCGGCATACAGGTCCAGGGCTTTCTTGTGGTTGCCAGCGAAAGCTGTCTCTATGAGTTGGAAGATGGTGCTCTGCGGCGCCGGGTCGGTGAGCAAATCAATTGTACGGCGGTCGATCTTTGAATCATAAAGCAGCAGTTTTTCGAGTTCATTGGATAATAGTTGTTGGTCCGGGCCTACACGCTCCACCAAATAACGGGCATCGGCCTGGCTCAAAGAGCCACCTTTTTGCTTGGACTCAGCGACCAGCCAAGCGGCTAGACCATGCTGGTCCATCTCTGGGAATTCACGGAAATCGGTCTGTTTTTTAAGAAATTTATAATACGCCGTGCGCTTGTCCGGTTTGGGTTCGACCAGCACCAGGTCGTTGGTTTCAGGAACCTGCTCCAAAATTTGTTCAGCTTGCTCGACGAATTGCTTATTTGTGCTCGGCGCGCGCAGGACCACCATTTTTTTGCCAGCTAGAAACGGCAGGCCAGTCACAGCCTCCCGGATCTTATCCAAGCTGCTTTCTTCGCAGTCTATCCGCTCCAAGGCCAAATCACCGTGTTCGGCCACGAAATCATCGGTCAATCGGCGCAGCGCCTGCGCTAGCCCAAAGCCGTTTTCACCGCTAAGGGTTATGGTCATTTTGGGCTCCTCTGGCAATACGAACATATGTGCGTGCCCCGGCCGGCGACGCGGATCTTTATGATGGTATGGCCGCAGCGCGGACAAGCCTGGCCTTCGCGCCGAAAGACGCGCGCGAAACTGATATAACTGCCCTTTTTGCCTTCGGCGTTCACGTAATTCCGGTCGCTGGAGCCGCCTTTTTCTATAGATAGCCTGAGCACGTAGACCAGTTCATCATACAGCTTGTGGAATTTGGCTGTGGAGATATCGCGCACCAAGGTAGCGGGATGTAGGCGGGCGCCCCACAACGCCTCGTCGGCGTAAATGTTACCGACGCCGGCCACCACCGTCTGGTCGAGCAACGCTGCCTTGATATTCGTGTTCTTACGGCGCATCAGCCGTTCGCGCAGCTGTCGCCAATCAAAATCTTCGCTCAACGGCTCCGGCCCGACTTTTTTGAAAAAGTCCAGATTCACTATTTCGGCCGTCGCTAGCAGCCGCATCCAGCCGAACTTGCGCTGGTCGTTGAAAAACAACCGGCTGCCATCCGTGAAAGTCAGCGTCACGCGGGTCGATTTGTCCGGCAGCTTGCCGACCAAGGAATCGTTGGGATGCCCCGCCCCGAAGCGTTCACTAGATGATGCGAATACCAGTTGGCCGGTCATTTTCAGATGGATCACCAGGGAATATTTGCTGGACAGCTCAATCAGCAGCACCTTGGCTCGGCGCCGCACGTCGACCACCTCCGCACCGACCACGAACTTATCGACATCCGCCTGAGCATTCGGAAAAGATTTCGGCCAATCAAAATCCACCGCCTTCACACGGCGTCCGGGCAATAGTAGGGCTAAACCAGCCCGTACGGTCTCGACTTCTGGCAACTCCGGCATAACTTAGTTTATTATACTAAGGATATGGACAGCTTGGACAATATCTTGAAGCATAAGAATTTCGAGGAACCGGAGGAGATGGAGGTCATCAAACAATACGTCCAGGATGAATTCAAGACGGCCGTCAGCGTGCTGGTGCGCGACCGCGATATCGTCATCGAAGTGCCCAGCTCCGCCCTGGCCAATACGCTGCGGCTGCGCGCGCCGGACATCAAGCGGCGCTGCCATACGACCAAACGCCTGACCTTCCGTATAGTCTGACGTCGCCAGTTTAGAGGTTATTGATATTGCTGGTCAGTCGGGAGTAATCAGGGACCTGGAGCTTTATCAAGGCCACCGTAAGACCAAGGTTGCCTTTATAGGTATGGATTCCGCCGCAGCTGGTGGCCCAATAGCGCTGTATCTGGTTGCCGCCCTCATTGAACGTGAAAATGAACCGGCTACCTAAAGCACAATAGCCTTTTTCGTTGGCCAGCTTAGGGTTGTTGTCGCCCAGTAGGAAGCCGGCTCGTCCGATAGCGTACAAGAAGTTATTGTAGGCGCTCACGTTATTCTTATAGACCTGCGTGTTGACCACGGTGCCCTCATAGCCCTGTATCTGCTCGAAAGTCACGTCCGAATTGGTTATGGTCACGCGCACGGCCGAGTGGTTTTGGTCAGCGTTAATCTGGCCGTCGATGACCATCTGGACGGCAGCGTCAGTATCGGCATAGGACGCTAGTTCGCTGACCGAACGGGGCTTGGTTGGCACTGGGGGCTTCTTGTGTCCGCCGTTGCCACCACCGGTCAAAAGCAGCACTATCAGCAAGATGAGCAAGCCGATCGTAACCAAAAAACCAATGAAGTATCTCATGGATTACGCTTATAGTAACACGTTTAAGCTTGTTTTTCAAGATACCGACACCGTTTCGTGCGCTAAAACGTTTAGGTATAATTATCCTTGCCATGCTATTCAAATACGAAGTGGGTATCATTGCGTTCGCGCAGTTTATTATCTTGAGCCTTTTGAGTCTGGCTAACGGATTGAATTCGATCATTTCCACCTGTGTAAGCTCCAGAGGACAATGCGTCGAAAACATGATTCCGTCGATCATTCTGTTCATCCTGACCGCTGCCTGGTTCGCTGTCGTATGGGTGCTCGCCTACACCGTGCAAGAACGCCGCGGCCGCAAGCTCACTACTGTCCTTCTGGGAGCGGAATTCATCATCGCCATGGTCGCTCTGTTCAGCATCATGCACCACAACGACTGGCTGAGCCTGGTAACCAGCGCCATAGACCTGCTGCTTGCTTTGTGGGTCATGCTGCTGGCCGCCCGGATCTGGCTGGCCGGCGACAGCCGCGTGGTCAGCCGTCGTCGTATCCGCAGCCGCGCCCGCGCTAGGCGCAAGCCACCTACAACAGATCTGTGAATTCTTTGGGATATTTGTGGCTCAGGCGTTTCCTGGCCTCACTGCGGCCTACCCATTCGTAAGCGACATGCTCCTGGCTCATCCTTATCTGGCTGCCTTCGGGTATGGAAACTTTGTAAATCATAAGCGCCAGGCCGTACAGTTTATCGCCCTTCGGAATCTGATGGTTGGAGATAACGGCCGTGAAAAATTCATGGCTGACGACCTCTTTGATACCGGTCTCCTCATAAATTTCACGTTTTAAGGTGTCGAGCACATCGGTCTCATCCTCGTCGATCCGCCCGCCGGGAATGTCCCAATACGGCTCCTTGTTCTTGCGGTGTTTGGATACGTCGGCCTTGAAAAGCAGCAGCTCACCCTGCTTGTTTTCTATGAGAGCTTTGATGCCGATGTAGAAAAGCTTCTCCGCCATAATGTCTTATTGTACCAACCCGCCGAACAGCAACTTACCTGAAAAACAGCAGTTTGACGGCCGAAGCGGTCAGCACAAGGATGAAAAGGACGCGGACCCAAGCGTTGCCCTTTTCTAGTGCCACTCTGGCGCCCAGCGCGCCGCCTATGTACATACCGATCATCAGCGGTATGCCCAACTGAAAATTAACCAAGCCGCTAAACAAAAAGACCGCGAGTGCTACGGCTGACAGGAACGACCAAGCGATAAAATCCGTGGCGTTGGCCTGGATGTAAGTAAACCCCAGAAAGTAAATCAACGTGTAAATGGCGAACATGGCCGCGCCGCCCCCAAAGAAGCCGCCGTATATCATTATCAGAAAAAACAAGCTATAGCCAGCCAGTGTTTTGCGCTCACCCGTCTTGACGTTTTTCATCCCTTTGTTGTGGTTCATAAAAACGACTGGGATCATCAAAAGTAGCAGCACACCGACAATTACCGACAACGTATCCGTATTTATGTGCACGAGTGCCTTGGAGCCGATCAAGCCGCCCAGCATAGCCAGCGGCACCAGCTTGAACGCCACGCCCCAACGAATCTTTTTGGCGCGGTAATATTCCGGCACGGCGGCCGCGATAAGACCGAATGCGCTGAAACGGTTGGTGCCGATAGCGACGTCGACCGGCAACCCTAGAAAAAGCAATACCGGGATAGATAGCAAACCGCCGCCGCCTGTTACGGCACCGATGAAACCCGCGGCCACGCCGGCTATCGCGGCGATGATTGTTTGTGTTATGTCCACCGTACTAGTGTACTACGAGGGCTACAGCTCGCCCCAGTTGTTGCCTATCGAGGTATCGACGGTCAGCTTGACGCCCAGCTTATAAACGTTTTCCATGGTCTCTTTAATAAGTTTGGCGACCCGCTCGGCCACCGGCGCCGGGCACTCGACCAGCACCGAGTCATGGATCTGCAGCAAGATGTTACAGTCGTTGTGCTGTGCCCGGAGCTTTTCGTCGACGGCGATCATAGCCATTTTCATGATGTCGGCCGCACTGCCCTGCAGCGGCATATTGACGGCCGCGCGGTAGGCCGCTTCGCGCACCACGTAGTTCGACGATTTAACGTCCGGTGTCGGTCGGCGTCGACCAAAAATATTCTCCACGTAGCCGTTTTTTTCGGCGTCTTCACGGGTCTTTTCGATGAATTCTTTCAGCTTGGGCCGAATTTCAAAATACTTATCAATGAACTTCTTGGCAGCGCCGTAATCCATGCCTGTGAGCAGGCTGAGCGCGTGCGGTCCCTGGCCGTACATGGTGCCGAAATTGACCGCTTTGGCGGCATAACGCATCTGTTTGGTGACGTCCTCGGGGTCGCGGCCGTAGACTTCGGCGGCCGTGATCGTGTGTACGTCAGCGTCGCGATTGAACATCTCAATCAGATCCTTGTCGCCGGCCAACACGGCCGACAGCCTTAATTCAAACTGCGAATAATCGGCGCTGATCAACTTGTTGCCCTCGCCCGCCACGAACGCCGTCCGGATCCGCCGGCCCAGCTCGGTGCGCACCGGGATATTCTGGAGGTTCGGATCGGAACTGTTAAGCCTGCCGGTCTGAGCATTTATCAGCCCGAAAGTGGTGTGCAGGCGTGACCGCTCGTCCACTTGCCGCGGCAGCGTATCGATATAGGTGTTCTTGAGCTTGGTCACCTCGCGGTATTGCGTGATCAGGTCGATAATCGGGTGCTGGCCGCGTAGCTTGTCGAGCTCGCTGGCGGCCGTGCTGTAGCCGGTCTTGCCTTTCTTGATACCTGTCGTCGGCAGTTTCAAGTTAGTGAACAGTATCTCGGCCAGCTGTCCCGGCGAGCCGATGTTGAATTCCTCGTCAGCATAGCCGTATATCTGCTGCTCATAATCGGAAATCAGATCATCGACCTCGGCCGAGAACTTCTCCAGATATTTGGTATCCAGCTGGATGCCGATGTACTCCATACGCGCCAGCACGGGTATGACCTGCCACTCCACGTCTTTGGCCAGCTTGGCTATCTTCGGCAATTTTTTGAGCTCCGCGGCCTGCTTGTCGTGAAGAGCTTTTATGATCGCCATGATTTCCGGAGCCCTCATGATGAACTCCTCGTTATCCAGGTTTTCCAGCGATGAGCCTTCATAATCCAACTCGGCTTCGGCCAGTTCGGTCAAAGTTTGTTCACGCCGCAGCGAATTGAGCAAAAAAGCGCCCACCTGCACATCATGGCCGATCGGCGGCAAGTCTTTCACGCCCAGACTCATCAAGGTTTCAAGCGTCGATTTGATGTCATAACCGACCAGCGGCCGGACATCGCGGAACTCCTTGGCTATCGCCTCTTTATCGAGTTTGGTGAGATCGAGCGTGTAGGTCTTCTTGCCGTCCAGGCTGATTATCAACGCTTCCGGCCGTTGGCCATGTTTGCCCGCACAACGGGTGTGTATATAAAAGTGTTCGGAGTCGCCTAGCTTGAGCCCGGCCGCCTTTTCATCGCTATCGATCACCGTGTTAGTGCCTGGTTTGAGCGGGCCTCCGCCGGTCTTGGTATGATGATCGTCGATCGCCACCTGCATGACTTCCGGCAACTGCCGCGCCAGCGAGCGGAACTCCAATTTTTGCAGCAGCTGCAGCACTTTCTCGGGCCGCACATTATGGCCGTCGACAGCTTTCAAATCCAGCTTGATAGGCGCGTCGGTCCAGATCCGCGCTAGCTCCTTGCTCATATAAGCCGAGTCTTTGCCCGCCTCCAGCTTCTTGCGCGTCGATTCCTTGATAAGCGCTAGGTTGTCATAAACTTTGTCGAGTGTGCCGAATTCCTGCAATAGCTGCACGGCACCCTTTTCGCCGATGCCCGGCACGCCCGGGATGTTGTCGGACGAGTCGCCTTTTATCGACTTCATGTCCAAAAACTGGTCGACCCGAATACCATATTTGGCCTCGAAACTCTTAGGTGAATACAATTCTATGTTAGACAGCCCTTTTTTAAGCGCGTAGACCTTCACGTCGCCATCTACCATCTGCAGCATGTCCAGATCAGAGGTGATAAGCATCGTTTCTATCCCTTTTTTGCTGGCTTGCAAAGCCAGTGTGC
>DASZUB010000018.1:0-11943 GCA_035547815.1 Saccharimonadales bacterium (SeqCode) | reverse complement strand
CAGGGAAGTAGAGGTCTGCTATCCTGAGGGTATGAGCAAGCAGCAAAGGCTGGTTTTGGTAGTTAGCATCTTGGCGTCGCTGGTGGCTTTCTTGGACGGCTCGATAGTCAACGTGGCGTTGCCGGCTATACAGCGTGATCTGGGTGGCGGCCTGTCGGCCCAACAGTGGATAGTCGATGCCTATCTGTTGACGCTGGGTTCGTTCATATTGATCGCCGGTTCCTTGTCTGACCTGCTGGGGCGCAAACGGATCCTGACACTCGGGCTGGTCGGCTTCGGTGTGGCTTCGCTGCTCTGCGCGCTGTCGCCTAATAGTTCGTCGCTGATTGTCTTCCGTGCCTTGCAGGGAGTCGCCGGTGCCCTTTTGGTGCCGAGCTCGCTGGCCATCATCATTTCGACGTTTTCTGGAGCGGCGCAAGGCAAGGCTATCGGCACCTGGACAGCTTGGACCGGTATCGCTTTTGTCATCGGGCCGCTATTGGGCGGATTTTTGGTGGATTCTGCCTCATGGCGACTGATCTTCGCGATCAATGTCGTGCCGATCGCGGTGACACTCTATCTGTTGCGCCGCGTGAAGGTGGCTAAGGACAAGCCCAAAAAAGCGGCCGTCGACGTAGTAGGCGCGGCGCTTTGCGCGCTGGGACTCGGCGGACCGGTCTTCGCGCTGATCGAACAACCGCGCTACGGTTGGGGAGATCCGCTGATTTACCTGACCCTTGGCATAGGTCTCATTATTTTCATCGCTTTTCTTGTGTATGAATCCCGGGCGCGGCAGCCGATGCTTAAACTTGATCTGTTCAAGAATTGGAACTTTTCAGTCGGTAACGTGGCGACGCTGGCCGTGTACGCCGGCCTCAGTGTGTCGACTTTTTTGATAGTGCTGTTCTTGCAGCAGGTAAGCCATTATTCTGCCTTGCGCGCCGGCCTGGCCATGCTGCCGGTGACGATCATCATGTTTCTGCTATCGCCCAGGGCTGGTGCGCTGTCCGCCAAATACGGTCCGCGTTTTTTCATGGGCTTCGGGCCCCTCATCGGCGGTGTCGGCTTCCTGCTAGTGGCGCGTATACCGATGGATTTCAACTACTGGACGCAGCTATTGCCGGGAGTGGTTATTTTCGGCATCGGCCTGTCGATCACGGTGGCGCCGCTGACCGCAACTATCTTGGGGGATGTTCCCGAAAGCGAAGCCGGTATAGCTTCGGCCATCAATAACGCCGTGGCGCGCGTAGCCGGGTTGGTGGCGGTGGCGGCCGTGGGCGCAGTAGTGGCGCTGCAGTTCGGCAACACGCTTGATAAGCTTTGCAGCACGGCGCCGGCCAGCGCGCTGGCGCAGGCTAAACAAGCCTCTTTAGTGACTACGCCGCCCAAGCCTTACCAGGATGACGCCAGTTTCAAGAGGGCGCTTAATCAAGCCTCCGTAACAGCTTTCCGTACCGGTATGGAAGTCACGGCCGGTCTGGTGATAGTCGGCGGCATAATCTCGCTCGTCGGCATCCGCAACCCGGCAAAAACAAAATCTAAACAGCCTTAGCCTTGCCCAGCGCCACCTCTTGCTAGATACTTATTAGTATGGATGCTGTCGAGGAGGTCAAGGGCCGGCTGTCTATAGAAGACGTGGTGGCCGAGTATATCCAGCTTAAACGCGCCGGGCGGAACTGGCGCGGCATCAGCCCCTGGACCAACGAAAAGACGCCGAGCTTCATGGTCAGTCCGGAAAAACAGATTTGGCATGATTTTAGTTCCGGCAAGGGCGGCAATATGTTCAGCTTCGTCATGGAGGTCGAGGGCGTCGATTTCAAGGGCGCGCTGGAACTGCTGGCCCGTAAGGCCGGCGTCGACCTGGATCAGTACCGTTCCCAACCGCGCCGCGGCGGTCCGGACAAGGAGCGCCTGCACAAATTATTAGAACAGGCTGCCAAATTTTATCAGGCCAACTTCGCCCAGAACCGAAAAGCGCTGGAATATGTGCTCAAAAAACGTGGTTTCACGAAGGAAACGGCACTGGAGTGGCAGCTCGGCTATTCGCCGAACAACGGCACGGCGCTGATTGATTTTGCCAAGAAGAAGGGTTTTACGGAAACCGAGATCAAGCAGGCCGGCTTGAGCGCACAGAATTACCGCGGCGGCCTGCGCGACATGTTCCGCGGCCGGTTGATGATCCCGCTGCAGGACCAGTTCGGCCGCGTGATCGGCTTTACGGCGCGGCTGCTGGATGACATCGACAACGCACCGAAGTACATAAATACACCGCAGACGGTGTTGTACGACAAAAGCCGGCATATCTACGGTTTGCACCTGGCCAAAGAGGCTATCCGTAAGGAAAAATTCGTCGTCATGGTGGAGGGCAACCTGGACGTGATTGCCAGCCATCAGGCCGGCGTGCGGCAGGTCGTGGCAACGGCCGGCACGGCGCTGACCGAGCAGCATCTCAAAGCGCTGAGCCGCTTCACAGGCGATATCCGCCTCTGTTTTGACGCCGACAGGGCCGGCTTGGCGGCCACCGAGCGGGCTATCCCCATCGCCAGCCGCGTGAAAGTCAGTCTGAGCATGATTACCGTGCCGGGCGCCAAAGACCCCGACGAACTTATCCAAAAAGACCCCAAACTATGGCAACGATCCATTGGTCAGAACCAATATGCCTTGGATTGGCTGATGGAGCGTTACGAAAAGCTACTGGATATAAACTCGGCACAGGGCAAACGCGAATTCAGCGATGTGCTGCTGCCTGTGGTGCGGGCGCTCAGCGATGACGTCGAAAAAGACCATTACATGAACGCCATAGCCGAAAAAATCGGTGTCAGCAAGACGGCGCTTGACCAGAAGCTGTCCAAGACGCCCGGACAAAATGCTCCTGAGCGGCAGCGGCGCGTGAAAACCTCACGCCAGCCACTCAATCGGCAGACCGTTGAGAACAAGAAAGCCCAGGATCAATTTTTGGCTTTGATGTTCAGCCGTCAAACGCTGCGCGAGTTTTTAGAACTCGTGACGCCGGATATGTTATACGAAGATGACGCCCGCGAACTGCTAAAGTTTTTAAAAGAGGAGCCTGGCTTCAAAGGCAAGCCGGACCAGGCCAAGCAATTGAAGCCGCTTGCGGATTATGTTAAAATAGAGACATTACTCTACGAGGAACTGTACCAAGGACTTGAGCTGAACGAACTTCATTACGAAGCGGCTCGCCTGCAGGCTCGATTGATAGAACAATACGTAAAAAACCAAAAAATGAAACTTGCCGAAGAAATGGAAACTGCGGATGACGCGGAAACCGATAGTTTGCTTGTGCAAGCCAAAAAATACGATCAATTATTGAACCAAGTGAAGGGGGCAGCCTATGGCCAAAGCCAAAGATGACAAGAGTAAAAATAGCAAAACCAAGTCTGCCAAGACTAAAAAGGTCGACAAGAAAGTAGAGGCCGCGGAAGCCGATCTTGAGCAGAAAAAACAAGAGCTGCTAGCCCGCGCCAAGAAGGAAAAGCGCCTTGACCAGCGCGATATTTTCGCCCAGATCCCAGAGACGCCGGCCAACGCCGAGATCCTGGACTCGCTTTATACCGACCTGGCCGATCTGAATATTGAAATCACGGCCTCGGATCCGGATACGTCCAAGTTCACCGATGAGTGGGCCGATGACGACGAAGAAGAGGAAGAAGAGGACGAGAAAGCCGCCGTTTATCTGGATGATGACGTGGCCGATGACTCAGTACGCTTGTATCTGCGTGAAATCGGCAAGATTCCGCTGCTTTCCGCCGAGGAAGAGCTGGCGCTGGCTAAGCGCGTCGTCGCCGGCGACAAAAAAGCCAAGGATCAGATGGCCGAAGCTAACATGCGCCTGGTGGTTTCAATCGCTAAGCGTTATGTTGGCCGCGGTCTAGACCTTCTGGACCTAATACAGGAGGGCAACACCGGCTTGCTCCGCGCCGTTGAGAAGTTCGACCCGGACAAGGGCTTCAAATTCTCGACTTATGCCACCTGGTGGATCCGCCAGGCGATCACGCGCGCCATCGCCGACCAGGCCCGCACCATTCGCATCCCGGTGCACATGGTGGAGACTATCAATAAGTTGCTGCGCACGCAGCGGCGCCTGACGCAGGAACTGAACCGCGAGCCGACCAACGATGAGATCGCCAAGGCCATGGAAATCGACGTCGACAAGGTAGAGCACATCATGAAGATCAAGCAGGATATCAGCTCGCTGGACGCTTCTATCCGCGATGATGAGGAAGACAGCGTGTTGGCCGACTTTATCGAAGACGAAGACACGGCCAGCCCCGAGGAATCGGCCACCGGCCAGCTGCTCAAAGAACAGGTCAAGGATATGCTCGGCGCGCTGACCGAGCGTGAACAGAAGATCCTGAAGCTGCGCTTCGGCCTGGAAGATGGCAAGAGCCACACGTTGGAAGAAGTAGGGCAGGAATTTTCAGTGACGCGTGAACGCATCCGCCAGATCGAGGCCAAGGCGCTAGCGAAACTGCGCAAGCACCGCGACGCTAAGAAGCTCCACGACTACATCAAGTAATAGCGTCTGGTTTCATCAGGATTCGCTTAGCAGCCAGGACCGCCGATTCGAAGGCTGGTCGCTGTAGCGCCGCCGTAGTTGTAGCCCGAATTGCGGGAGCCATTGAAATTGTTGAGGTTATACGGCGACAAGTATGGCGAGGTGCTGGAGCCAAGCAACGTGTAACCGCTGATCAGCAGGGAACCGCCGTTACTGCCGTAGATGCCGTTGCCCATCTGTGTGCAGGTGGGCAACGTGCTTGAGGCTACCTCGCCGAATACCTGTGTGAAACCGGCCCGCGTGAACGTTCCACTCCATAAAGAAGCAGGGAAATAGCCGACCTCGACGCCGTTATAAAACACTTGCCACTGACCACCGGAGTAGTTGATCGCGTAAGTGCCGGTGGCCCCGACGGCAAGCGCGTCGCCTGGGTGGACGGAACCTGATACCTGCACGAAGCCGCAGCCGTTATAGCAGCTCGTGTGCCCGTTCACCCAATGGTAGACGAATAAGCGGGGCCTTCTGTCGCCATTTGCTGCGGGCAGTATCCAGCCCACCTCGACATATTGTCTGCCATCGCTCGTTCCCACTGATAATTCGACCAGGGTATGGCCGGTCTGCGAGGTTCCGGTAGTTCTCGGTTCCGCCTGGCCGAACCGCACCGACACGCCGCTCGCGTTGATATATTGCCGCGCGCCGACCCACTGGTAACAGTACGAGTTAGAATATCTCTTGCATGAAACGGCTTGCGGCGGGGCAACCGCTTGGTTGGCCGATGTCGCAGTAGCGGCTGGTCCTGACGACGCATCAGCCGTAGCGGTCTTTTTAGCGGCCGACTCTTTAGTGGTCTTCGATTTTGCTGCAGGCTTTGACGCGCTTGTCGGCTTACTTGATTGGTCGCTAAATCCGCCCGTAGCTGCCCCACTCGTGGCTCCGTACGTAGCCGGCTTCTTAGGGCTTTGTTTGGAACTCAGCAGGGCATAGCCGCCATAACTGAACGCCCCGACCACTATCGCGGCAACGATTATAAGCCTGGCAGAAGCCATCCTCGTAAGAAGTTTCGCCAAGGTGTTGCGGGGCTTGGTAGGCCCATCGCGCGGAAATAAATCTTCGGGTGGCTGCGGCAGGCCTATATAGGGATTTTTAGGGTTCATATTTTTGTTATGCTTTTATCTAAGCTTAGCCCTGATTATCAACATCGGTCAAGTAATAATGCCAGCGATCAGCGGGCTGTCTGCTTGAATTCTTTTTTGATCGTTTTCAAGTCACCCGAGCGGATCAGCTCGATCTCGCGGTTTTCTTTCTCTGGTACATAAGTGCCGGCAATCTTCTTTTTCTTGTCGAAATAACGGCCCTGATAGCCTTCGCGCACCGGCTGCTCCAGGCGCTCCAGCACCAGTTGGCAGATCCGTTCGCCAGGCCAGACTCGGATTACCTGCATGCTTGTCGTGTTGTGGATGGGAATCATAAGGCGGCCGTTATAACCGGTATCGACGATACCCGTCAGGTCGACGGCCAGACCGCGCCGGTTCACAGAAGAGCGGGGATAAAGCACGCCCATCAGGGTGTTGCTCTTGATGTGGACTTTTTCCATGGTGAAGCCCATGATCCATTCGCCCGGCAAGATGTCGAAATATTGGCCGGGCTTCAGGTCGATCTCGTCATAAACGGCGAAGTGGCCGTTATTCACTGCCATGTGGTCGAGAGGAACGGCAGTGCGGCCTTTGCTGCCGCGCTTGACGTTGAAAGTACGGCGTGGAACCCTAAAGGTCGTGCCTAGCCGCAGGTCGACGGCGTGCGGCCTGAACTGCAGGCTATCAAGGGCAGGGGTGAACTTAAGTTCGCCGTTCTTGATAGACTCCAGTATCTCGTGCTTAACGACAATTGCCATAATCGTCATATTTTATTGTAAAATGTACAAAAAGTCAATGTCATGACAGATTAAGTTATGGTATAAAGTAATAGGCAATGGACAAGTTAAAGATCATCGGTATCGGTGGAACTAACGGATCGGGCAAGGATACCGTCGGACATTTGCTAGCCGATAAATACGGCTACTTTTTCGTCTCCGTAACGGATCTGCTCAGGGCCGAGCTGACCCGACGCGGCTTGCCGCCGGCCCGCGAGCACATGCGCGAGCTCAGTGCCGAATGGCGCCGCGAATATGGTCTCGGTGTGCTGGTAGACAAAGCCATAAAGTTATACGAAGAGCAGGGCAAAGAATATAAAGGTGTGGTCATGGCCAGCCTGCGCAATTCCGGCGAAGTCGACCGGGTGCACGAACTGGGCGGCTTAGTCATCTGGGTCGACGCCGACCCGAAGGTGCGCTACGAAAGGGTGCAGAAAAACAGCGCTCTCCGCGGCGAAGCCCGGGCAGTCGACGATAGAAAATCTTATGAGGAGTTCCTGGCCGACGAAGAGGTCGAGATGCACCATACCGGCGACAAGGCGACGCTCGACATGGCCGGCGTCAAAGCCGGCGCCGACAAGACCGTGAACAACAGTGGCAGCGACCTGACGGAATTTGAAACCAAGGTCAAAGAAGCCCTAGGGCTTTAGCGGCTAACCCAAGATACTGACCGAGCGAGCGATAACCAGCGCCAGCGTGAACACCGAGATCAGTGATTGCGCGGCCATCAACGATTTGGCCTGTAGTGTGATCGGCCGGACATCGGCCGGAGCGAAGTTGACGGCGTTGGTAACAGAGAGATACAAATAGTCGCCGAACTGGGCGCGCCACTCTGGAAATTCACTGGAGAGGCCGCCATCTTGCTGGGTAAACTGGAAATTTTTGTCGTGCCTGGACCAGTGCATGCCGGTCATGCCCGGACTGTCGATTTCCCAGTACCAGAGAGCGAAGACGATGATATTGGTGGCGAAGATGGCGATAGCCGAAGCCAGCAGCTCCTCACCGTTCAACGCGGCGTGGTTGATTATCAGGGAGTGCAGGACGTAGATCAGCCCGATGACGTTGATGATGGAAATCAGGCCGATCAGCAATATCGCCACCAGATGATGGGCGCCGATCTTCTGCTGACGGTTGCGGTTGACCGTAAAGCCTATCAAGATGGCCAGACCCAGCTCGACCAATATGATGATCAGCTGCGATCCGGGCAGCAGCTCGTTACCGACAGAACGGGTCACGATCTGCAGGCCGATAGCCACCAATAGCGCCGCCTGCACCTGCCACACTTCCGACCTGGCGATTTTTGGTCTCATATCTTACCCCGTATTATACCTCTTGCTTGCGCAAACTCATCTTACCTTATATAATAATATATTAATGAGTGACATAGAAACTTTGGCGCCCGGCGTAACCGAAGAAAGGCATCTGGGAGTGTCCATCGTCTATAGCGGCATAGAGCATGGTAATGTCGGCCTGCGCTTCGGAGAACCGGAAGAAGTGGCTGCTAACCGTGCCAGGCTCGTCCAATCCTTAAGTCCGGTGCGTTATGTGATTCAGCGACCGGTGCCCGGCGGCGACTTTTTAGATTTAAGCGATATCCCCACGGAAGAGCTGGAGGACGAATACTATACCGATGGTCTTTTCATCAATCGACCGAATGTGGCGCTCGGGGTGAACCCTGCCGACTGTGTAGCGATGGCGATCTACGGCAGAGACAGCCAAGGCCTGGGCGTTATCCATATCGGCCGACAGGGTGTCGACGGGGGTATCCATGAAACGTCTGTCCGGCACCTGATCGAAGCCTACGAGGTGGCCCTGGATGACGTAAGGGCTTATTTTGGCCCCGCCATCAGTCAGGACTCTTATTTTTATCCTAAAATCTCCGCCGAACAGCTGGCCGATCCCAAATGGAACAAATTTATAGATCGACGCGGCGGTAATTATCACATAGACCTGGTGGGCCGGATCGTCAAAGACATGACCGAGCTCGGGGTCGAGCCCGTAAATATAAGCGTCCATCCGCATGACACCGGTTCTGACTCCCGATACTTCTCGCATGCCCGCAGCCTGCGTACCGGCGAACCGGAAGGCCGCAACGGCTTCGCGGCCATGCTGCGGGAAGACGCTATTTAGCTCGCGGCAGATCCTTGTAATAAGCCATAGACCTTAGGCAGGAGTCCATGATGTGCCAAAGTTGTCGGAAAGCCTCGGCCACTACCGGACTTTCGATGGTGATAGCATGCGGTTCGTCCTCGAAGATTACTATTAGCAATGTAGAGCCGCTGACGCTCCATTCAACAGGGGAGGTGTAGTCCTCTTGTTTGACCCATGTACGCTTGAGGTTAGATCTCTTGTCGGCTTCAGGATTCGCCGTGGTGGAACTGGCGATATCGGGGTTGATACCGAAGCGCTTGGTGCCGAAACGGGCCGGTGCGGTGCGGATCTCATGCATCGTATCGAAGCCCATGATCGGGATATCGGCCCGCGAACGGATAAAATAAATAGGCTCTTTTTGGCCGATCTGGTTTCTGTAAGCTTCGGCCACTTGGGCTCTGCCGGTCACTACTTTGGCGCCCGGCTGCGTAGTGTGGGAGTGGTATTTGGCCAAAAGCTCCTTCATAAGGTTATTAGCAGCTTCCTCACGCTGTGTAGCGATGTTCCTCTGTTCAGCCACCAGGCTGGAGATAGCCATGGGGTTGGCTGGTAGATAAATGATCTTTTTCTTTTCTTCCTTTTTGCTGGCCAGCTGGAACTCGACCAGCTTATCGAAAACCTTGTAGGCGTTCGTGCGGCTGAGATGAAGTTTCGGGGCTGCCTGGGCAGGGGAGGCGGAGCCATTCTCGAGCAGAAGGGCGTAAGCTTGTGCCTGCTGCTCGTTAAGGCCGACGGCGATGAGTTTCGAGAGGTCCATATAGGCATAATATCACAAAAATCTATATTTGTGAATTATATTTTCACAAAATATATTAACAAGAAACTCCTTTAATTTAACAAATGTAAAAAGCTTATTGACAAAATATATGCAATGATATATAATGCCGGAGTGTGCAAATCACACACACTTCATGAATGATTGATAAGAAGTTAAAGCTTAAAGGTAACTACTATGGATGAATCAATGCGAACACTAATGCGGGATCCACATCACCGCTGGACCGCAGAAGAAGTAGCTGAGCGTAATCGCCAGCTCGAGATAGATAACGCGGTAGCAGAGGCCACCGCCGAAGTTTTAAACCGTCAAGAAGAGGAAGCCAACCCGGGCAGGGAACATACGACGCATTCGGCCAATGGCGGTGCCGTTATGCATCATCACCTAGATGGCACTATCACGCAAACGGATTCCGATGGTACGGAGTGGCTGGTTACCAGTGGCATGGGCATATGGTATGACGGCCCAGATGACTACGTAGGCTATCATCCGGAGTAAGACTATATGAGCAGCGAACCAACCAATTTTATCGAAGGGCCGGTGGCAGAAAACGTAGCACATGCCATCTCGGATCTTAGGCATGAGGACGGCGAGCCTGCCGTCGGTAATGTTCTGCGCCGGACATGCGATTGGGCCTCGCAGGGCCTGTGTCAAAAATTGTGCCAGCTGCAGGTTGAACTCGAAAGACACGCTGGTTCAGGAATGCCTCCAGGTGTGGGCGATGAACTTATTGATAGGGCTAAAGAGGCCCGGTCCTGTGCCGACATTAACTTGTCGACCGCTTTCGAAGAGCTGGAACTGGAACCCGAAGAAGTGCTGATGGTGGGGGTGACCGCCAATCACATAGGCTTCGTGGATCGGCTTGAAGATTATGACAAAGTGAACGATAACCCCTATGGCTGGCGGGAGCTGGCCGGCTTCAACGCGTTCTTTGCCCGCGAAGGCGAAGTAGGTGCCCTGGGGCGCCGCTTGGCCGATTGCGCGGACATCAATTTCGAACTTAAAGACAGGGATGGCAATACGGTCTTCGGCTTTGAACACGGGACGCGCACCAATATGTTTGGCGCCAGCCGCTACGCTTTTGAAAAAGATGGCCGCAAGATGAGCTTCACCGAATACGCGATGCACGAGGCGATTGAGCACTATGGTGTTGATCCGAACACGATTCATATTAATCTGGCAGCGGCCATAAAAGGCGAGAATAATACCTATACTTTTGATAGCGTTGAAAAAATGGAGGAAGTGTTGCCGGGCTGGCGTGAGGCAGGCTTCGCTAAAAATATAACCAATCCGGAGTGGCAGCCGGGGGATCCGATTATCCCTGAAGATGAGTGGGCGGCCGATACCAGGGAAATGATAATCCACGATATCAAGGAAGCCATGAAGAATTTAGGTATCCCTGAAGAAAACCTGGATGTTTCCGACATAATCGACCCTAGCGAGGACGGTATCCATAGCTCTAATAAGACAAGCCATCTGACGGGAATTAAAAATACGCGGGATCTCTACATTACGTATATAAAATAAAAATATGGCTGAAAGAATTGTCGATAGCGATTTAAGTTTGCGGGGAGCTCTGGCAGATAACCCCGTCAACCCTTGTCCGGAGGAAATTCGAAGCACATTGGGCCTTATGGAAGTGGTTTACTGGGGTTTTGACGCCAAAGAGCACATCGGCCAGTTAGTCTTAGCGGAAAGTGTTATGGCAGACGTGGATGAATTCTTCAAACAGGCGTTGGATATGAGATTCCCGATTGAGAAAGTTGTCTTGGCATCGGATCCGCGCTACTCCTGGGATGACGAGAAATTGATGGCGGATAATGCTTCGTCAGGCTTTAATTATCGCCTGATAGCCGGCACTGACAGGCCTTCGCTGCACGGCCGCGGCCTGGCGTTCGATATCAACACCCGTCTGAACCCATATATCCGTTGGGAACGTGGCAAGAAAATTGTGCGGCCCACGGGGGCCGTATGGGATAAGACCAAGGCCGGTACGCTTCATGCCGATCATCCGTTGGTGAAACTTATGGAAGGCTTCGGTTGGGAGTGGGGCGGCAGTTGGACCAAAGAGGGTAAAGGGGTCATAGATTACCAGCACTTTGAGAAGCATCTTTAGCGTATACTAGGGGTAATGGCTGAGACTACCGGGAAGAAAAAGTTCGCCATAATCGACGGTAAGAGCGTATTTTACCGCGGTTATTACGCCATGCCGAACCTCAGCACCAAGGATGGTACGCCGACCGGTGGAGTGTTCGGTTTCGCGACTATGGCGCTGGAGGTTATTCGGCGTTTGAAGCCGGATTACGTGGCCGTGGCATGGGACAAGCCGAAGACGAACATCCGCAAGCGGCTGGCGCTTTATCCTGAATACAAAGCCGGGCGCAAACCGGCGCCGCCGGATTTTTATGAGCAAGTTCCGGTGCTGCACGAACTTTTGAACGCCTTTGGCTGGCCGCTCTATGAGCTGGATGATTACGAAGCCGATGATATCATGGGCACCTTGGCTCTGCAGGCCAGTAAGAAGGATATCGAGACGATGCTTATCACCTCTGATCTGGACATGCTGCAGATGGTAGATGGCGACGTGAAGGTCTACGCGCTTAAAAAAGGGCT
>DASZUB010000017.1:0-13016 GCA_035547815.1 Saccharimonadales bacterium (SeqCode) | reverse complement strand
TGTCAAAGCCGCCCGAACCATCGCCGACCTGGACCAATCCGCGTCGACCACGGCAGCCCATGTCAGCGAGGCCATAACCTATAGAACACAAGTTGTTTGACCTCTGTCATGTCATCTGTTACAATGCTTGTTACTTTGCATCATCAAAGTTAAACAGGTTAAGGAGAGACAAGTATCGCCAAACAGACCCGCCTGAATGAACAGATTCGGGCGCCGCGCCTCAGGGTTATCGACGAGGATGGGAAACAACTCGGTATTTTAAGCCGGCAGGAAGCCCTGCGGGTCGCCGAGGAAAGCGGTCTGGACCTGGTAGAAATCTCCCCGAATGCCGATCCGCCGGTGTGCAAGGTGGTAGATTGGGGTAAATACAACTACCAGCAGACCAAGCAGCGTCAGAAGAACCGCAAGAGTTCCAAGTCGCTCGACATGAAACAGATGCGCTTCGGGCTGAAAATCGGCCAGCACGACCTGGAGATCAAGATGAACAAGGTCGCCAAGTTCCTGCAGGCCGGCCATAAGGTGAAGATCACCGTCTTTTACCGCGGCCGCGAGCAGGCCCACAAAGAGATCGGTTTTCAGCTGGCCGAGAAAGTAATCGCCAATTTCGGTGATACAATAGTAGTCGATCAGAAGCCACAGCTGGCAGGTCGCCAGCTCAACTTCGTGGCCCGCGCCAGCGGCAAAGGCCCGGTAACCTACAAATCAAACCAATCGGAAGAAGAAGGAGATTCTGATGCCCAAACTGAAGACGCATAGCGGTACCAAGGACCGCGTCAAGGTCACCAAGAACGGCAAAGTCCGTGCCGGTCACCCCAATATGAACCACTTTCTGCGAAAAAAACGCGGTAGCCGCAAGCGCGCCCTGACCGGCCTCAGCACCCGTTCCGGCCGGGCGGCCCGCAACATTAAACGAAGTTTAGGAGTATAACGAATGCGCGTAAAGAGAGGCGTCACCGCCCGTAAACGGCATAATAAGATCCGCAAGGCCACCAAAGGCATGTCCCATGCCAACCGTGCCAGCGTGCGCCGCGGCAAACAGGCCGTCACCAAATCGTTACAGCATGCTACCCGCGACCGTAAGAACCGCAAACGGACCTTCCGCCAGCTGTGGAACACCCGTATAAATGCCGCCGCCCGCCTGAATGGCACCACTTACAGCAAGCTGATTGCCGGCCTGAAAGCCGCTAATGTCGAGCTGGACCGTAAAGTCCTGGCCGAGCTGGCCGTCAACCAGCCCAAGGCTTTCGCCGAAGTCGTCAAAGCTGCCAAGCAATAACCCGCTACCGGTTTTGAGCTAGCCGGCGGATATAGCCTTCGTCGGCTATATCGTTTCGGAACTCCAATTTACCTCTGACGCCATCCCTTATGGCACGGATTATGCGGCCACGGGCCTCCCATGGTGTCGGCGCGTTAGCGGCCAGCGCGACAGTGCGGGAGTTACCGACGGTATGATAGGAATCGGAATCACCGCCAATATTTTCAGCCGCTGCAAAGTAGACATTGCACAAATGACGAGTCACTTCTGATTGATCAACCTCAAAGCAATATGGACCGCCTTCACGCCCCGGGTAAGCATAGCTCGGCGAAACAAGATAAATGGCAGCCGAAGCCATCCGCCTGAACCGCACGTCGTCCGGCTCCAATTCTTGCCGTGCTATCTTATGAAGTATGTCTATCAGTGGCGTATCGAGAAGTTCCATCATGGTGATGCCTTCGGGGTCGCCTATGCGGGCGTTGAATTCGACCACCTTGATTCCCCGGTCCGTCTTAAAGAAACTTCCGTATAGCACACCCTTGAAATCCTGGCCGCGTTCCTGGAGTTTTTCCAGCACCCTACCCATGATCCGCTGCGTTTCGGCGCGGTCGCTATCGTTCAGGAACGGCAAATTGCTGCCTTCCGGGAAGGCGAAATCACCCATACCGCCGGTGCCTGGGCCCTTGTCGCCGGCTTCGCGGTAAGGATAATCATAGGTCTCGGGCGGCATGATGAGCGTCTGACCATCGGTCAGGGCTTGGACGGTGAATTCATGGCCCTCCAGTCTTTCTTCGATACTTACGCCATCTCCGTATTTGCTGGTCCGGATCAAACTAAGGGCATAGTTCACAGCCGCCGCGTAATCGCGAAGGTGCGGCCCCATGACTTTGACCAGCTTGCCACCGGTCAGCCCGCGCGGCTTGACCACTACTCCAGTACCCTCTTTTTCAAAATAATCTATCGCCTGGATAGCCGTATCGGCGTCACTGGCCAGGACGTGGCGAGGGGTGTAATCGGTATCCCATTCGTAGTCGATCTCGCTCATGATTTCGCGGCCGTAGAACTTGTCCCACTCTATGCGCGAACCTTCCCGCGTCGGGCTGGCCACCGCCATGGCGGGAGCATGCTGCCGAATGGCATCGATGACGCCGTTAGCCAAAGCGTCATCCTGGTTGACCCAGGCGAGGTCCGCCCGGCTAGCCACCGCCACCTCGGCGATGAGACGTGGATCCGTAATGCTGTCTACCTGATAAAACTGGCCCTCACTTCTCTCAGCAGCATGCGTCAGGCTAGGGTTCCTGAACTGCGCGGCCACATGGACCGCCTCGCCCTCCGCGGCCAAGCGGTCAGCGATAGCCGCCTCGCGCCCTCCGTTGCCGACCAGCAAAACACTCATTCACACCTAGTCTGTCGGACTTCGACCACGATGGCAAGCTTGAGCACTAAAAAACCTCATCTAACAGATGAGGTTTTTATGGGCCAGACTATCTATAAGCCGGGTTCTGTACCCCGCGGAGCGAGGTGCTGATCATCTATCTAGGCCTGCCGTTGCCGACGGGCTCGAGCGGGTTCGTTGATGAATCCTTAGCGGGACGCTTTAAGGCTTTAGGCCTCGAAGTATCCATCTCCTTGCAGCAGACAGGGTTTACCACTTTATATCATCACTGATATAAACTGTAGGCTCTTACCCTACTCTTTTCACCTTTTCCGCTTATGCTAACACCAGCGGTAGTATAGTTTCTGTGGCACTTTCCCTAGGCTTGCGCCCGGTCGCCGTTAGCGACTGCCATCTCCCTATGCTGCCCGGACTTTCCTCGTGCGCTTCTTGCATCGCACGCGATCAGCCGATAACCTGACCACTGATATTATACCACATTACCCTTGTGGTAAACTAACAACATGTGGCGCGAAAACAACTACGAAAACAAGATGGCCTGGGTCTTCATAGTGCTGGTTATCCTGGTTATAGCTTTGACAGCCCTCTGGCTTTATCAATCAAATATCGTGACTTTCGGCCTGAAACATCTCAAAAGCAATGACTGCCCGGGCGACGGCACCGCCGTCATAGCCAGCGATCACAATACTTTTGACAGGAAATGCGTCGACTCCGGCGCCGAAAATCCAGATAACTGATAACTAGGGTTTGTTGGTCTTCAGGTGGTCGTCCAGGGCGCGGTTGACGGCCGCGTCGGCAGCCTTGTTCAGCTCGCGCGGCACATGGTTGAATTCCACCTTTTTGAAGCCCTTTACCATCTGTTTTATGGCATCATGCAGAGGCCATAGGTCGCGGTTTTTGACCTTGAAGATGCCCTTCATCTGATTTATCACCAGCAAGCTATCCATGAAGACCTGCACTTCGCGGACGCCCATCTTGCGGCATTCCTCCAAGGCCAATTTCAGCGAGGTGTATTCCGCCTGGTTATTGGTCGTCACCCCAAGATAAATGCCCTTGTCGACCAATATGTTGTCCTCCATATCCAGCACTACGAAGCCGCTGGCGCTCGGTCCGGGGTTGCCGCGCGAACCGCCGTCAGCGAAGATTTTGACCTGGTCAGGATGGGCCCGCGGCTCGACTGCGGCCGCTTCTGCCGGCGCCATACCGGCGGCCACGTCATCGATAGCCTTGGCCAGTTCACGGTCCTTCTCGGTAATTTTTTGGCCGCCTTCGTGGGTTATCAGCCAGATCTGCACCACGTTCCATTCGTTCTCCCAGCGCGGATGGTGCTGGAATTCCTCGGCCAGCTCGGCCACCTTGGCCATGAAAGCCCAGGCCTGTTTGAAATTTTCGAAGTTGAACTGCTTATACAGCCCGTGTTTTGTTTCTTGCCACATCTATATTTATCTTATCATGCCGGCGAACCATTAGGGATATAATGGGTGTGCATCATGAACCGTCTCCGCCGCTACATCACCTGGGAAAGATGGCAATTCCTGTACGTAGTCCTAAGCATCAGCTGGCTGCTGGGGCCCAGCCTGAACCATCACCTATCGACCAAGATAACCTTCATCAGCCAGTTCGAGGATGCCGGCCAGCCCTGGTCTTGGCTGTTCAGGACGTGCGACACGCTGGCCGCCGTGCTGCTCGGCCTGGCCGTTTGGGCCATCGCCCGCCGCGGCCGCGAGCGGTCGTCCGTGCCATCGCTTTACCTGCCCAGCCTCATATTGCTGGCGATAGTCGCCGTCGGCTCGGTCATCGATGTCGCCTTCCCTTCGACCTGCCATAGCAGCGGCCTGACCTGCTTCTTACCCAGCGCGGCGTCGCGGATTGTCCACTCCGGCGAATCAGTAGTGACCACACTGGCACTGCTAGGCGTGAACGTACTGTGGGCTATCAAGAAAATCCCCTGGGCCAGGACGGTCTTGGTTGTCCAGGTGGTTTGGATCGCCGTATTTACCATCGGTCAGCTGACTAATCAAGATGGCAACACTCTCATCCAGTTCGTCTATCAAGTGATCACTGCCATATGGGTGGCCAGTATCGTGCCGTCTCTGGCCGGGCACGACGCGGTGGCGGACCGGCCCGTCGGGCGGCGGCAAATCGCCCTGCATATCATCACGGCCTGGATCTTCCTGGGCGGCTTCCTGGCCATCCTGAGCTCCATAAGGAACCTGGACGAAATCAGCGACCTCGGCTCAGTTTACTTCGGCAACAACACGGCCTGGCTCAGCCAGCACGGCGTTGCGGTCGGCATAATCCTGATGTATATCAGCCGCCATCTGTGGCGCGGCGAATACCGGGCCTGGCAGCTGGCCTCGCTGCTGCTTTGGCTGGAAACGCTCAAATACGCCCTGATATCGCCCCACACCGAGCTGACGCTGCTCTACGGCCTGACGGCAGCCATGCTGTTCATGCGGCGCGGCCTGTTCGACCGCATGACTTCCACCGAAGAGCTGCGCGACCGCCTGCAGAAGCTGGCGCTGGTAATGCTGGCGGCGCTGGTCGCCCTCCTGGTCGGCGTCGCGGCTTTCCGCCTGAAACATCACCAGGACCTCGACAGCCTCCACCTCAACATCGGCCATTTCTTCAGACACCTGTTCCTGGTAGACATAGTCAATGATCTCGGCCCCACATCCAGACGGTTGCTGGGCCAAGTGCTGAATGTCGCCGGCGTATCCCTGCTGCTAGCTATTTTGATATCATTGTTCCGACCACATAAACCCCTGTTGCCGCCGGCCAACGAACATGACCGCGCACGGCTGCTGGAACTTCTGCGGGGTGGCAGCGACTCCAGCGAGGATTACTTCAAATACTGGCCGCAGCCCAAGAGTTATTTCTGGAGCGCTGGTCAAGACGCCGTGGTGGCTTACCGGGTGGCCGGCAACGTCGCTTTCGCCTTGGCCGATCCGGTGGGCCGCAGCAAGGACGCCCGGCGCCACGCCGCCAAAGAGTTTCTGGAATACTGCCGCCGTCACGGCTGGCGGGCCTGTTTTTTGATGGTCCAGGACGGCCGCCAAGACATCTACAAAGACCACGGTTACAAATTATTCCGGATCGGCGCCAGCGCGGTGGTCGACATCGATCGGTTCGCCACCGAAACATCGCGCAATAAGTGGTGGCGCTGGGTGCTCAACAAGGCCAAAAAACAGGGGTGGGAGTACGACCTGGCGCAGCCACCGCATAATCCGCACCTAATGGGCCAATTGCGACAGGTATCGGATGCCTGGCTGCGCCGCCAGAACCATGTGGAGCGCGGTTTCGCCCTCGGCTACTTCGATGACGCTTACCTGCAAGCTTGCCGCCTCCACCTGTTGCGCCGCGGCGACGAGTTGATCGCTTTCGCCAGCGAACTGCCGACGTTCAATGATTCGCCGACAGCCACCATAGATCTGATGCGCTTTTTGCCGGACGAGAACCATGCCATGCCCGCCCTCCTGGCAGGTACCATCAAGCATCTCCACACCGAGGGCGCGAAGAGCAAGTTCGACCTCGGTTTCGTACCGCTGGCCTCTGCGGCGGCGCGCACCGAACAGATCGTCCGCCGCCTCGGCCAGTTGCTGATGAGCGAGTCCGTATCGGCGCAAGGGTTAGAGCAGTTCAAGAATAAGTTCGCGCCTGTCTGGGAAAATAATTACATCGCGTTCGACGGCGACTGGATCGACCTGATCCATATCAGCCGCCAGCTGGATAACCTGCTGGAAGTTTAGCCGGCGTGGTCAACAGAGGTGTTATAATTTGTTAGTATCTGATGTCGGGGTGTGGCGCAGTTGGTAGCGCGTACGGCTGGGGGCCGTGAGGTCGCAGGTTCAAGTCCTGTCACCCCGACCATTAAAGATTATTTGCAATAATATGGTATAATGTGTGATTATGAGTGGCCACCGCCTATTCACGCCGGACCGTTTCGCACTCGCGGCGCAAGTAGACCAGTATGAGCTTGATCCAGAAGTGGCATCAACCATAACTGAGACTTTATACTCGCGGGACAGGAAGCTAGAGCTAGGCAACAATTATGTAGACCCGG
Organism: Saccharimonadales bacterium (SeqCode); assembly: GCA_035547815.1. GTDB lineage: Bacteria > Patescibacteriota > Saccharimonadia > Saccharimonadales > UBA4665 > JARIHC01. The sequence goes on along the minus strand of DASZUB010000017.1, from coordinate 6,302 downwards.
GCGTCATCGTGGATCCCAGCGGGGAGACCGCCACCAATGTAACCCTTTATAAAAATGAGGTCCCCCAGGATGACTGGGCCTATAACGTGGGTTTTAACGCCAAAGAAAGCCCCGACGTCAACACCGCTTTCGCTACTCAGATGCAAACCGCTCTTTTTGAGGTTGAACGACAGCTCAGACTAGGAATAAAAGGTTCGCTTGCCTTAACGGCTGGACTTGGAGCAGTACCTACCGGACTTGTCGTGGCAGGATTTGAGGTGAATCCAGCGCATGGAGCGGGCATCCTCGAAGTCGAGCTTATCGGTTCAGGTCTATTTCTAGGCTATGGCCTACTGAAACAGATGCCGGACCAATTTTATCGGATAGCTGTCACTAGGCCTGTATCACGTCTAAATAGGCGATACATGGATGCGGCCGCTGAAACGATCAAAGCCATGAAACTTCCACCGGTCGTTACGCCGGAAACGGCTTCAGCTTCATAAAGTGTAAATCGTAGATGGGCGGCCCTGTGCCGGAAGTGCCTTGCGGCTTAAATCCGGCCAGAGCCCGCGCCCATCTACGTTTGGAGCCTAAGCCCCAGCTTCCCCTTGAAATATCCGTTCCATCCTTACGGTCGCGTGAGCTGCTACGAGCTCACCACTATGTTTGAAGTGGAACGTCAGCCGGTACTTGCCCGGGGGATCAACGGGGGCATTTTCGTTGAAAGCCGCCCATTTGAATTTGGGTAGTTCCCCGTGTTCGTTGGTGATCTCGACATTGCCTTTGAAGCCATACAGCTTATCGGGGGAGCTGTATTGTTCGAAGGGATACGGTTCGCCGTTCGGGTAGACCGCGGTCACAACGACCGGCGTATTCGGTGGAAAATTGCTTTCCGCTATGTAGTACCAGCCGATAGATTCGTTTTTCACCGGGTTGGACCCGCACAGAACTTCCACGCATTTCAGTCTCACGCGAGGCGTATAGGACTCCTGGCTGCTTTCAGTGCTGGAAGAGGAAGCGGTACCAGTACTTCCACCTCCGCCGCAGGCCGCTACCGCCAACACGAGAACTAGCGCGATGGTGCCTCCCATCAATAGCTTGAGCCGCAATGTGCTCACACTCCCTTCAAGGGTAGCCTTCTCGCAGTCAGTTGACTGGAGGAATATATTATAACATAAAAATAGTCGGGACCGGGGTGATCACCTGAGATGTCCCCAGGTGGGTGCCCTCATGGGACGGCCACGGCCGGCCCGGATATTAGGCTCCCTAATGATTAATATTCAGATAATCATTGGCCCGGTTAAACCCGACTTACTTATATTATAGCCGATTAGCCAAGAAGAAGCTGAATGAAAAAGTTTTCGATCCCGAGCAGCGGACCCGAGATAAACTGGAAGATCAGCAAGATGAAGACCAAGATGCCCAGGAAGCCGAAAGATTCGATCTGGCGCATTATGTCCTGTAGCGGCTCCGGCGCGAAGGCGTAAAGCAGCCGCGAGCCATCGAGCGGCGGGAATGGGATCATATTGAAGACGAAAAAGGCGATGTTGACCTGCACGAAAATGATAAGCGCGTTGTAAAAATCCTGTCCTAAACTGGCGCCGAAGCCCTGGAAAACCAGTGCCGCCAAGGCAGCCAATATCAAGTTGGTCAGCGGACCGGCCACGCCGACCAAGGCCATGCCGAATTCTCCCCACCGAAGATTATCGGGGTTAAAAGGCACCGGTTTGGCAGCGAAAATCGGCGGCAAACCGACGATTATAAGCACCATCGGCAGCAAAACCGTTGTAACTACGTCCACGTGTTTGAGCGGATTCAGCGTCAGCCGCCCCTCTTCCAGGGCCGTCGGGTCACCCAGCCAGTGCGCCACGAAACCGTGCGTCGCCTCATGGATGGCCATCGATATTATTATCGACACCAGCACCACCACCAGCTCAAAACCAGACAAACCGCTAAACATTACGCTTAGTATACCAGCTGGCAGCCCTCTGATGTGCCGCCGCCAGCGCATCTTGTTTAGGTTATATACGTTATAGCGTATAGATTACCTCTGTTATTTATACGTTATATGGTATACACGCCCATTCAGATTATCCTATCCCTGGCGGATTGACTCATAGGTCGCTTTCCGCTACAATAACACCTTATGCAGAAGTGTGACATTACAGGCAAAGGCAAGCAATACGGCCACAACGTGAGCTTCAGCCAACGCCATACCCAAAAAATCTGGAAGCCTAATCTTCAGAAGAAGACGCTGATTGTCGACGGCAAGAAAGTTACGATGAAGCTCAGCACCCAAGCTATCCGCACCCTCAAGAAAAAGGGCCTGCTCGAGACGCCTTCGAAAGCTAAGAGCGCTCCAAAACAACCAGCTGGGTAATATCACTCAGTTCGGCCGGCTTGAGTTTCAGTTTGGCCACCGTCTCTTTCGGCTCCATGGCGAGCTCTTTTAGGGCAACCGCCAGCTCTTGCTGCGGCACCGGATATTTCAGGCTCTTGTCGGCGTAGTGCGTCGGCACGACCAACTTCGGTTCGATAGATTTGATGAGTTTCAGGGCGCCAACCGGATCCACCGTGTAGCCGTTGCCGCCAACCGGCACGACCAAAACATCGATCATACCGATCGTCTCTAACTGTGCGTCATCGAGTTCCGGATAGATATGGCCGGTAACCAGCACGCTGAACTCGCCGGCGGCCAGCTTGAACATAGTTGCGTCGCGGTTCTTTTCATCGGCTTCCATATGCGCACGAGCGGCTATACCGATGACGGATATGTCGGCCACCTCATATTCGCCGGGGCCGTCAAAGGCCAGCCGACCGATGGGCGGCTCCTTGGGCGACATGGTGCAAAGCGCCACGTCGTCGGGCTTGGTGACGTTCTTGGCGCCAAGCTGATCCAGGTTATCATCAACTACCAGGCGCGTGCCCTTGTAGGTGATACTTATACAATTAGCGCCGTAAAACTGTAAATCCATGCTGCTCCTTTTAACTTAACAGGTTATGTTCGTCGACCAGTATCTGTTTCTTGGCCTGCTCGATAGACGCCGCGAAACGGTCTTTTATAGCTTGGCGGTATTGGAACTCCGGCAATTTCATAGTAGCGTAACGTATACTTTTGCCTTCTTGTTCTTCCAGCTCGCCGACGTATTTCTTAAGGGCATTCTTGTTGACGTCACCCACCACCAAAAAATCAATGCCGGCGGTCTCGTCGCGCGTGAACTGACCGGTGTAGAGCGCCAGGTCGATATGGCCGACAGATTGCAGGTCGGTCGCAGCAGCCTCCGCCGGCTCGCCAGTGCTATTATCGGCTTTGGCCTTCTTGGGGGCGGCTTTCTTAACACCGCCGCCAAAGATTTCCTGCAATGGCTTGTAGTACTCGTACTTTTGGTTGACCTCGTAATAAAGCTTGTTGTTGGTATTTTCCGATACGATGATGCCGATGCCCAGCAGATTGCCCAGCTCGCGGCGCACGGAATTGATCTGCTCGTCGATCTTGCGGGTGATTTCGCGCACATAAAATGAACGGTTCGGATTGCTGTAAAACAGCTGCAAAAGCTTCACGCGGGTCTTTGATCCAAACAATTGCTCAATCATGATTCCATTGTATCAAAAGATGGTTCAAGGTGAAATCAGTCGTTCAAAAATGTTGTCACAAGTTCTACAACATTTTGCCATTTTACAGGGGTAGAAACCCAGTGAATACTTTTATTTCGCTTGAACCAGGTACGCTGTCGCTTGGCCAGATCCATGGTTGCTTTTATGATTTTAGCGCGCGTTTCGGGCAACGCCGCTGAACCCTCGAAGTACCCGCGCCACTGCGCATAGCCGACGCCTTTCATGGCCTCACAATCCCAGCCATAGCGCTCCGCCAGCTCGTGTACTTCCCGCTCCAACCCGGCCGCCAGCATAGCGTCCGTACGCTTCTCTATACGCTCCTCCAGATCTTCGCGCGGCGGCTTCAGGCCGATGATCAGCGTGTTCGGCCGGAGTGGCTGGCGCTCCGGCAATTCGCCTTCGGTCTCAATCAGTCGGATGACCCGGCGCTTATTCCTGAGGTCGATATCCCGCCGCAAAAAACCGGCCGCTTCGGCGCGCTCGATCAGCTCATCCAGGCTCATGGCATTCAGCTCGGCTCGAAGCTCCGGCGACGGCTCCTTCATGAAGCTGTAATGGTACAGGATGCTGTCTATATACAGGCCCGTGCCGCCGACCAGGATCGGTACCTTGCCGCGGCGCGCGATGGCCGTGATGACCGGCTCAGCCAGCTGCTGGAAGACCGCCGCGCTGAAGCCGCCGCGCGGATCGGCCACATCTAACAGATGGTGCGGCACCTCAGCGCGCTCCAGCCGCGTAGGTTTGGCGGTGCCTATATCAAAATCTTTGTACACCGTCCAACTGTCGGCACAAATTATTTCGCCATTCACACGGCGTGCCAGCTTGAGCGCCAGCGCCGACTTGCCTGACGCCGTCTCGCCTACGACTACTATCAGCTTCGGTTGCATGGCACCAGTATAGCGCAGCTAGCGGCCGACCGGCGCCAGGCTTCTGCTAACCTGATCCAGCTGGTCCAGACTGACTTTTTCGCCGGCGCTGATGATGATCCAGGTCTTATCCGTCACCACGCTACTGACGGTTTCCTGCTGCAGGATACCGATGGTGGCCGTACCGACCGGCGTTTCGGTCTGATGCGCACCGGCCAGCTGTTTTTTGTTGAAATTATCGAAGTTGAATTTGGCGGGCTTGGGCTGCAGACTGAAATACAGCTTATTGCCGTCGCTGGTCGTGTAATCATAGGTGACAACCCTTGTAGAGGCATCGTACTTGGCCTGGTCGAAGTGGAATCCGGAGGGCACTTCCTTAGGATAGTACAGGGCGAAATTAGCCTCCTGCTTGACGTCAGCCGGCAGCGGGTCATGCTGCGAGTTACGCACAACGAAAATTACCGCCCCTGTTATAACCGCAACTACCACGATCACAACAAGCAGTAACTTGTGGCCAACGCGAGGCAGTCGGATACTTAACACCCTTCCCTCAGGAGCCTTTGTAGGCGAATCAGCGGGAGTTTGGTTAGAGTCCGTAGGACGGTATGACATATGCTTCTTTAATTACTATAAGGATAACAAAAGTGGATGTCGAGGCGCCATTCCGCATTTTTATCACCTCTGTTATTGGGTCGTCAAAAATACATTGGGCGACCCTACCTGTGTCAGCGGCGGTATGTACTACAATGCTTCAACTAATCAGGCTAAGGTATGTTTGGGTGGTAGCTGGGCTGCCATGGGAGTACCGACAGTGACCTCTTTGCCAACTAATCCATCTGATGGGGATGAGGTGTATTATCAGGTATACGTCAATGGACAACTGTCGGGCAATACCGGTTACTGGCACTTACGATACAACGCCTCAACCGGCTACTGGGACTTCCTAGGGGGTCCGGCGTTGTATAGTGTGGATCCCAACTCGCGATTCAACAGCACAAGTACTTATTCAAGTACTGGATCTCCATACGCTTATTTACCTCTTAATGGAGATTACGACGTTACTTACGGCGATACCTTGTCCCAGAACCAAACCAACACTTTCGATGAAATGTCATTATGCCTTCAACTGACATCGTCGCCTTGCTCAAGTGCGATGTTTACAGTGTCCGACGCCGCTTACGGAGGTACCTCGCTTAGTCAGATGTTCCGTTTGAGTGGTGTTACGGGTGCAGGTGGCGCAGCTCAATATGTGCGTCCTCTGTATAGTTCACCCTCAAATGTAAACTCAGGGTTTGCCAATATGTTTGTGAGTGTTATACCGGTTAGGGTGAAGTAGCTACTTCACCCTTATGGGAGTTACATTCACATACAACGGATAGAAGTTAGACGACTGGCCAGAGAGTGACATGTATAGGTCCTGCACAAACCTGTTCGTCCCGCCAGCGCCCGTGACTCCAGTAACCCGGGTCGAGCAATTCAGGCTGCTGCCATTAAACTGGGAGACTGCAACGAAATAGCAGGTATGCACCGTGGTGCCTGTCTGAGTAAGTCCTACCTGCATCTGGTTTAGAGCATTCGCTGCATCAATTGCCAGTTCGCTCCCATAGCTGACGTCGTAGTCCCCATTGAGTGGGAGATAATCGTACGCGTTGCTCGACAAGTAACTGGTAGACGCGGTCGAATGAACAGTTGAATCGGTACTTGATAGTGCCGGACCCCCTAGGAAGTCCCAGTAGCCGGTTGAGGCGTTGTATCGTAAGTGCCAGTAACCGGTATTGCCCGACAGTTGTCCATTGACGTATACCTGATAATACACCTCATCCCCATCAGATGGATTAGTTG
>DASZUB010000016.1:0-18122 GCA_035547815.1 Saccharimonadales bacterium (SeqCode) | reverse complement strand
TTATCGCCAAGCCCTTTTGGCCGCGGGCCATGTGGTGGTCTGCTGCGCTAGCGCCCAGGCCGGCATAATCTCGGCCGACCAGCACCGGCCTGACCTGATAATCCTGGAATTGCAGCTGATAGAGCATTCCGGCATCGAATTTTTATACGAATTAAGGTCCTACGCCGACTGGCAGGGCATCCCGGTGATCGTCCAGACCCAGGTGCCACCCAGCGAATTCACGGCCAACCGGCGGTTGCTGCGCGAACAGCTCGGCGTGGACCATTATTTATACAAACCCGACACGTCGCTTAAAGACTTGTTGGCTGCCGTCCGTGAAAACTTTGCCGTAACAGCGTGAAACACCTTAAAACGACCGGTATCATCTTAAGCCGCACCGATTATGGCGAAGCCGACCGTATCCTGACCGTCCTGACACCGGATCGCGGCAAGCTCAGGCTGCTGGCCCGCGGCGTGCGCAAAGTGAAAAGCAAGCTGGCCGGCGGGATCGAGCTGTTCAGCACCAGCGACATAACTTTCATAGAGGGTAGGGGCGAGCTGGGCACGCTTATAAGCACGCGGCTCATCAAGCACTACGGCCATATCATAGATGATATCGAGCGCGTCCAGCTTGGTTATGAGATTATCAAGACCCTGAACCGTACCACCGAGGACCATCCGGACCAGGAATATTATGAGTTGCTCGAGCAGGCGTTCGCGGCGTTGGACGATCCGGGTATCGACCTGACCCTTATACGACTATGGTTCGAAGCGCGTTTGCTAGATTTAGCGGGCCATTCGCCCAATCTTAGCACGGATACCGCCGGCGCCAAGCTGGAAGCCGGCCAAAAGTATGATTTTGATCACGAATCCATGGCGTTCGTGCCGAATGGCAGCGGGAAATATACCGCCAGCGATATAAAAGTCCTACGTCTGCTATTCTCAGCAAACCCTCTGGAAGATATCAATAAAGTGCAAGGCATAGGACAGGCGCTAAAAAATATCGAGCCGCTTATCAGGACGACGTCGCGGGACTTTCTATAGGTTTTATCGGCCGTGACCGGTCGCGTAACAGTGGCGCAAACCTGGCCAGCGCCAGGGCCGGCAATTCATGCGTCCGGGCGCTCGGCTGGTCGATGATGACCAACTCCTGTTCGGCCAGATTATCCAGGGCGGGTTCTTCCGGTCCGACAAAGATAAGGTTGTGTCCGCCATTCGGATCGTTGATCATTTTCCGGCCCCGCCAGCCCAGGGCCTGGCCTAATTTAAGCTGCGCCGCTTCGATGGTCTCGCTCACTTCTTTTTTGACGAGCTCGACAAATTCCTCATCCCGGCGCTGGCGGTAAACGAAAGACCAGTCCGCTACCGGCTGGCCCTCGACATAATCCATTATGGCGGTCCGGTGGCCGCGGAAACCGGGGGCTTGCATCATGCCCAGCTGGGCGGGTCCGGTTATGCCTATGCCAGCGTGCTCCAGTTGGTCGTGCAGCCAGGCGCCCAGATAAAATTGCAGACCGGCGTTGACCCGCCGGTAGTCATGGGCTTTCAGGATGACGCCGGGCACCTGTTCGGGTCGATAGACTGAAGCGAAGCGCCGCTCGCGGCCCCAGTCGTGGGATTCGCGCCAAGTCTCGGAAACCCTAAGCATATCGCAAGGCTCCCTGTTCGGGATGTCTAGCGTCGCTCTGTAAAAGCCATGTCTGGCTACGAATTCGCTCATGCGCGTCAACAATGCCGCTAATTCGGGCTCCTGGTCTACGGCGGCCACACCGGTTTCGCTTAGGTCGAGTCGTACGCCATCCGGGCTGCGCATGGTCACATAGCCGACGCCAAGCGTCTGATATGAATTTTCAGGCTCAAAAGAATCAATGGTTGGGGCTTCGAGTGAGGACATATCTCTACAATCTAATATTACAGGAGTATATCATACTGGTCACCCCTAGGCGCAAGCCGCCGGGTAAGATATAATCTGTCTAGATGAGCCAAGAAGGACCAAAAGCAGTAACACTTGAGACCCTGGTCAGCCTGTGCAAGCGCCGCGGCTTCATATATCAGGGTAGTGAAGTTTATGGCGGCCTGGCCGGCACCTGGGATTACGGTCCGCTGGGCGTTTTGCTGAAGCGCAACATAATGAACGCCTGGTGGCATAATTTCGTGGACGGCCGCAATGACATGTACGGTGTCGACGCCGCCATCTTGATGAACAAGAAAGTCTGGGAGGCCAGCGGCCACGCCAGCGGTTTCAACGACCCGATGGTCGAATGCCAGCATTGCCATGCGCGGCTCCGTCAGGACCACATAAAAGACGATAAGTGCCCAGTCTGCGGCACAGTCGGCCAGTTCAGCGAACCGCGACAATTCAACATGATGTTCAAGACGAACGTCGGCCCGGTAGAGAGTGATGACTCCATCAGCTATCTACGTCCGGAAACTGCCCAAGGCATATTCACCAATTATAAGAATGTGGTCGACAGCTTTTATCCGGACTTGCCGTTCGGTATCGCGCAGCAGGGCAAGGCTTTCCGCAATGAGATCAGCCCGCGCGATTTCGTCTTCCGCAGCCGCGAATTCGAGCAGATGGAGATCGAATATTTTGTTCACGAAAATGAGTGGGAAAAGCTATTTGAACAGTGGCGGAACGATATCCAGGCATTTTTGAACAAACTTGGTTTACCGGCCGATAAAGTCCACGAACTGGAAGTCCCGGAAGACGACCGCGCCCATTACAGCAAGCGTACGATTGATTTTGAGTTCGATTATCCTCACGGCCGCGACGAATTGCTCGGCCTGGCTTATCGTACGGACTTCGATCTGACCAACATCCAAAAGGCCAGCGGTAAGAACATGGAATACAAGCCCAAAGACGGTGGCGAACCGTTCGTCCCGCATGTCATCGAACCGAGTTTCGGCGTTGAGCGGTTGATGATGGCCGTACTGACGTCTGCTTACACGGAAGATGAGGTCGGCGGTGAAAAGCGAGTGGTGCTGAAGCTGAAGTCGGAGCTAGCACCTTATCGCGTAGCCGTCTCGCCGCTACTTAAGAACAAGCCGGAGCTGGTCGCGAAAGCCCAAGAGGTCTACAAGCAGCTGAAAAGCGAGTTCGGTAACGTGATGTACGACGACAACGGTAACATCGGCAAGCGCTATCGCCGCCAGGACGAAATCGGCACGCCGTACTGCGTGACCATCGACTTTCAGACCCTGGAAGACGGTACCGTCACCGTCCGCGACCGAGATACGACGGAGCAGGAGCGCGTGAAAACAGAATCAATAAATGAGCGCTTCAAAGCCTATTGAGCCGTGAAGCAGGCAATTCTCCTACATGGTACCGGAGGCAGCGACAAGGATTATTTCTGGTTCGCGGATATCAAAAAATATCTGGAAGAACACGGCTACAGTGTGTGGTGGCCACTATTACCGAACACGGAAAAGCCGGAGCTAGAAGAGACGCGGAATTTTCTTGAGGACAGATGGCCTCAAACAGATGAAAACACCATCATCATTGCACATTCTTCCGCTTGTCCGCTGATTTTACACATGTTGCAGCATTTTAAAATTCAGTTTAAGCAGGTGATTTTAGTCTCTGGTTTTTACCAGCCAATCGACGATGATGGCTTCTCCGAGCTCATGCTGCAAAAAGAGCCGCACGACTGGAATGCTATCAAAAAATCTGCCAAAGAAATCGTACTTATCAATTCCGACAATGACCCGTGGGGTTGTGATGATAAGCAGGCCCGGCCAGTCGCCGAAAAGCTTGGCGCTAAGTTCATTTTGGCAAAAGGGCAGGGACACATGGGGTCCGGCTCGTTTAACCAGCCGTATCGTGAATTTCCCATGCTCAAGGAGCTGTTAGCCGTTTAGACGATTGCTCGACCAGGCACACTTATTATAAACGAGTGCTATAATCAGGGATTATGGGCGAGAGAGTTCTCGAAGGACCTTTGGATGTGACCAGGCGCCTGACCGCCGAAGCACATGACCTGACCGATATGCCGGGCCTCTGTTTTCCGGCCGATTCTCCAGAAATGGCGGAAGTTCGTCAGCTCCTAAACGTTATTGAAGAGGAGCATCCGTTACTGGGCGATTTCGTCGAAGTTTACGGTACTGAACTGGTATCCGGCCGTGACGAGCATGATAACGAACAGCCTATCATGATTCCCGATGACCGTGACACGGAGCCTCAGACGGGTAGTTACACCCACTGGGGCGAGCCGGTCAAGGGCCAGTACCAGGGGTTGTATATAACGGATGCCTACTCGCCGGAAGCCGACGGAGCGGTCACCGTCATAGTCCACGGCGTCCTGCGCGACTCGGTGAGCTATTTCGATGAGTACGGCAACCACATAATCAAAAAGTACATGAGCTACGTGCTCGCTGAAGAGGACGTGGTTATCAAGCCGGTGCTGCCGGTCAACACGCACAGCCTCCGTGACCTGGCGCGCGACCCGGCGGTAGAGGAGTTGGATAGGCTGGTTTACGAACCGAGGTCCGACAACAAAGGCTTGCAACTCCGCGAAATAGGCAGCCTGGCCAACCATCTGTTCGTGGCGACCCAATATGACGACGATCATAACGTCCAATTGGCCAGTTATCTGAATGCCACCGGGGTTTTGGCTGGCGTCGAGGTTTACGGCACGGATTTCATATACGGCAGCCGTGAAGAATATATCAAAGACCAGATCAATGTTATCTACAGCAGGCCGGAAAAGGGTGCTGTCCGGCTAGACGGCAACGCCATGTTCGACGTCTTGCCGGGCTACAGACGGCTCAGCGGCGGCGGGATCCGTTTCCTGGAGCCGCCGGAACTCTTTATAACCGCCCAGGATATGGAAGGCTGGAACGCCATTCCGGCAAAAAGTGTCCTAGAAGCGCGGCAAACTAATTCCGGACGCGCTCCGGTATAGCGTCGCCGTATAAGTCGGCCGCGGCTGCCAGGCACCATCCGATAGGGTCTTCGGCCTCAGGCCTTAAGCCGCTGGCCTCTATTACCATGACGCCCTCCGTTGGTTCTTCCAGGTATAGTTCGGACGGCTGGATGTGCGTACTGTGGCCTTCTTTGGCCACAGGAAGTTCGAAAACCGTCTTTAACTCCGCAGATGCCGAAACGAAAACTTTCTCGACACGCCTGATAAGCTGGCCGCTGCGCACGGCATGATCAGATAGTGCCTCGCGGAATACCAAAAAGCTGATCACTGCGCTGTCCGTCGAATTCCATATGCCGCTGAGATCGAGCTCGGAATGTTCGTACGGTGGCCCAAACTCATAGTCAATCATTGGCCGAAACTATACCATAATTAAGTTTTAATTAAAACAGGCCGAAAAGTTTTGACGCGGGCAGCCCGCGGCTGCCATGATGTGTCGCACTAACTTAAAAAGGAGGCGAAAATGATCCGTCAAAAAATCCAAAAATGGAAGAAGCCTTTGACCGGCGGGGCAGTAATGGCCTTGGCCGTGGGCGGGCTGGCCTTCGCGCTTTTGCAAAGCCATGCCGACCTGACCGGCAACTCCGTCCAGACCGATAGCGCCGGACTGCTCATAAGTAGAGACACCAACATATATTCCACCAGCGTTAACGGCTATGCTTTCACGCATGTCGTGCCTGGCTTCAAACCTTCAGAGGCGGAACCGCTTTTCGTGGAGAATACCGGTAGCGCACCGCTGTCGCTCAGGCTCAGCATGGCTAAGCCGCCGACCAACCCGGACAATGTTGACCTAAGTAAAGTAGACGTCATATTGACGCCCCGTGCCGCCGGCACCAACCAAGCTGGTGCTCCAGAGAGCTTTCCGGTGCAGTCGCTGATAGATAGCCCAAGCGGTATGCCCATCAATAGCCCCGCGACACTGGCCGCATCCGACCATCAAAGGTTCGATATACAGATATCGATGGATGCCGACGCCGCCAACGGCTCCGCCGCGTCACTCTCCAACCTGGACCTGACATTCACTGGCGTGGCCTCTGTTAACGACTAAGTTGGCAGGCTCGGCGTCACCATAGTGTAGACTATAGACATGGCTAAAAAGACCGAAAAAAAGGGCACTTACGCCTTCATCGACAGCCAAAACCTGAATCTGGGCAGCCAACGTATGGGCTGGAAAATGGACTGGCGAAAGTTCCGCAAATTCTTGCGCGACCAATACGATGTCACACAGGCTTACATGTTCATCGGCTACATGAGCGAAAACGAATCGCTTTACGAATACATGCACGAGCTGGGTTTCCTGGTGGTCCTGAAACCCACGCTCGACATCACCGGCAAGTCGCCGGTAGACAAAGAGGCTGAGAAGGAAAAACCGCAGGTCAAAGGCAACGTCGACGCCGAGCTCGTGCTATACGCTATGAAAGAGTTGCCGAACTACGACAAAGCCATCATAGTGTCTGGCGACGGCGACTTTTTCAGCCTGGCGGAATATTTGGAAGAGCAGGGCAAACTAGCATATATACTGACGCCCAACTGGCAATATTCCAGCTTGCTTAAACCTTTCGAAAAAAAGATAGTCCGTCTAGACCAGAAGCGCCGCCAGTTGACCTACCATGATCGCAAGGATCGTAAAAAAAGAACCAAGACAAGCTAGGCGTATAATAGGCCTATGGCTAGTAACAAGGCTGATTTCTCAGGGCTTAGGGCAATCTTTTTCAATGGTACGCTGACGCGCGGGCCGGAGCCGAGTCACACCGACCGGTTGATCAAAATCAGCCAGACGCTGATGGAAAAACACGGTGTAAAAACAGAGGTCATCCGTACCATCGACCATCCCGACGTCGCCACTGGTGTCTGGCCGGATATGCGCGATCATGGCTGGGAAAAAGATGAATGGCCGGAGATATATAAGCGGGTCCAGGCTGCCGATATCATTGTGCTGGCCGGTCCTATCTGGCTGGGTGATAACAGCTCGCAGACCAAAAAGATCATCGAGCGACTTTATGCCTGTAGCGGCCTCTTGAATGAGGCAGGCCAATACGCCTTTTACGGCAAGGTGGGCGGCTGCTTGATCACCGGCAACGAAGACGGCGTCAAGCACTGTGCCATGGATGTACTGTATAGCTTGCAACACCTGGGCTGCACCATCCCGCCGCAGGCCGACGCCGGCTGGCTGGGCGAGATCGGTCCCGGTCCCAGCTATGGCGACAAGCGTGATGATGGCACCCGAGAAGGTTTCGACAACGACTTCACCAACCGCAATACGACTTTCATGACATGGAACCTTATGCATCTGGCCAAAATGCTGAAAGATGCTGGCGGTATTCCGGCGGAGGGTAACCAGCGCTCCGAATGGGATGCCGGTGCCCGCTTCGATTTCGAAAATCCCGAATACCGTTAATGCCATGGATCAGGTCATATATTTCACAGCGGACCGTCCGCTCTGATATAAAATGGATATGATGAAAATAACCAAATTCGTACACTCTTGTTTGTTGGTGGAGACGCCTGAACGGGCTGCGTTGTTTGATCCCGGCACGCTCAGTGAGAGTGCGCTCGATGTCGGCAAACTGGAGCGCCTTGACGACATATTCATAACCCACGAACATGCCGACCACTTCAGCCTGGACCTCATCAAACTCCTGGTAAAAAAATTTCCAGATGTCCGCATAACCAGTACCTCGTCCGTCGTCAAACAGCTTGACGAAGCCGGCATAACGGCTAGCGACCAGCCGCCGGCCGGAGTAGAATTTTTTGAATCGCCGCACGAGGATGTGGCGCCGATGTTCGGCCAGCCGCCCGAGGAAATCGGCATCAACTACCTGGGCGTATTAAGCGACCCGGGCGATAGCCACAGCTTCACCGGGACCAAGGAAATTCTGGCTTTGCCGATAACCGCGCCGTGGGGCAGCAGCATAAAAGCCCTTAACCTGGCGCTCCGACTGAAGCCGAAGCATGTCCTGCCGATCCATGACTGGCACTGGCGCGACGAGGCCCGCCAGCAAACCTACGATTCCTACGGGCGCATTCTGGGCGACAACGGAATCACGTTCCATAAGCTGCAGACCGGCATACCGGTGGAGATTTCCGTAAACACGGATACGGTCTGACCACCGCCCGGACTATACTTCAGTGACATAACATTGACAAAAAGCATATTTTTTGCTACAATACTGCCTGTAATGTCAAAAACAAAAAATTCAGAAAGTTCACATATGACGCTGTCCGAGACCATCCAGAACCTCGGCCTTTTGCTGATGTCGGCAGCTTTGACCCTCAGCGTGTTCGAAGTGCCCGATGACGCTAAGAAGGTCGTATTGCCGAACCGGCCGGCACCGGTCTGGGTCGAGTCTGGCGGGCAGGGCAACGACAACAACCCGATCCGTCGCGAACGCGAGGACACGGCGCCGCATTACATCAGTTACAGCGAGGTCCAGCGGACGCCGACGCGCTCCGGCCGCAATTAAAGTAAGCTTGACCATTTTAATAATATATGATAGGATAAAATCATGAACCAAGAAGAACTTGACCAGATCCAGCGCCACCGTCAACACGGGGCAGACATAGCCGCCGACCAGGGTAGGGCTGAAACTGGTAACCGTCTTTGGCGCACGATACCTTATGCCGCCGGCCTGCTTTTAGCTACGGCGGTCATCTATCTTGGCGCGAATGCCGCGGGTAACGAAGAAGACCACGCGCCGCAACCTCCGGCAGCCTTGGCAGCCAAGCTTCATCATCCCGATGATCTTCCTCCTACGACTCCCTAATTAGCCGACTATGGAAGCAAGCAGAGATACGCTGCCAAGGTCAAATAGATATCCAAGCCGGTTGGTTGCCGCATTGGCGGCTACCGCCGCGTTGGGCGCTTCAGTGAAGCTGGCCCCGACCATTATTAGCCACGGGAAAAAAGTCGGGGCGACAATCGAAAGACGATTTACACGTGATAGCGGTATGGTGACTGCGGCGCCGGCTCCCGCACTGCGCGAGCTTGATCACCTCCCGAAGGTAAGGGAGGTCGCCGGGCCGAATGATGGCTTCGATGATCTCAGCCTAAGAGCGAATCCCGATAGCAATATGTATATCTCGGGCGGGGTCATGATTGAACGCCGTTATTTGCGCCATGAATTGGAGCAGCGGACCGGTCGCACCATGCTATGGCCGGGCGATGTTTTGGACGTCCCTGTATTGCCAAAAGATAAATAAAACAAGCGATTATTAAAAAGCCCTAGTGTGTGCTGCACAGAGCCGCACACCACATAAAGCGTATTAGAACACAATTTTGAAAAAACTGTGGAAAAGTAGCCTGCGACAGGCTATTTTTAGATATTTTCTGCTTGCGTGTGGGTCACTGTGGGTTGTACACTCATGTTAGTGGGTAATTGTGGGTTAGCCAGAAAGCAGCCCCACCATTAAACAAAAACCACTACCAAAAAATATCAATCAACGGGACGAATGGGATGGCCACGGTAGACTACTTCGAAAGGAAACTCGACGATAAGCGTCGACTTACCATACCGGCCGAATTGCGCGATGAATTCGCCAGCGGTGTAGTCGTTACCAGGGGCTTCCAGAAGTACCTTCATCTCTATCCAAAATCAGTGTGGGATGAAGCCGTTGAACCGAAGCTGGCCGGGGATATCCTCGACGAGCGGGTAGCCGATCTGAACGTACAGTTCAGGATGGGGAAGGTCGAAGGCGGAATCGACGCCAAACAGGGTCGTATCAGCCTCGAGCAGCACCTTTTGGACTACGCAGGCATCAAGCGTGATGTCAGCGCGGTACGGGTCGGTAAGTACTGGCGATTGATGGCCAAATAGCATCGACGTCCAGGCGGAAAAGGGCAAGGGCACTTTAACAACCAAGACCTGAAAAACAGAGATTAAGGGCGTCTTAATCGATGCGTTCAAGGTCAGCTAGCTGGTAGTCAACAAGTGGAATTATTAGAAAACCACTATAAAAATCTCGCACCTTTCTCCAAAAACACCTCCCAAAACTCCACCTCACACATAAGTCTCTCAAACTCGATGTTGGCGAAATGTAATTTTACAAATTGCTGACATCAACAAAAACAAAAACTACAAAAAAACAAAAAGTTGGCTGCTGGCTAGGTGACCTTGTACTAACAAAAACAAAAACAAGTAAGATGCACCAAAACAATCACCGAAATAAGCAAGAACATGTGCCGGTACTTCTGGATGAAGTGCTGCGCTATCTGGCTCCGCGGGCCGGGGACAAGTACCTCGACCTGACGGCCGGCTACGGCGGACACGCCGGCGCCGTGCTGGAGCTGACCGGGAATACTCCGGGCAGCGTGCTGGTTGACCGCGACGAGGCGGCAATGGCGACGCTGCGGGAAATGTTCGGCGCCGCAGTAGAATTGCGCAACCAGGACTTCCTGGGGGCCAGCCGGGAACTGTCGACCGAACACCGCAAGTTCGATCTTATTTTGGCGGATTTGGGCGTATCGTCACCGCACCTTAACCAAGACAAACGGGGTTTTTCCATCCGGGAGAGCGGACCGCTCGATATGCGGATGGATAGGCGCCAGGCATTGACCGCCGCCGAGATCGTCAACGATTATGACGAGGACCGGTTGGCCGATATCATCAGCCGTTACGGCGAGGAGCCGAAGGCAAGGCAGATCGCCGGCTTGATAGTGAAGGGGAGACCTTTCGCTACGACGGATGAGCTGGCCGAAGTGGTCGCCAAAGCGTGGCCGGGGAATAGCCGGGTACATCCGGCGACGCGTACCTTCCAGGCGCTCAGGATCGCCGTCAACGGCGAGCTTACGCAGCTGGAAAACAGTCTGCCGCTGTGGTTGGAAATGCTCGCACCTGGTGGACGGATAGCTGTCATCAGTTTCCATAGCCTGGAGGACCGCCTGGTCAAACAGGTCTTCGCGGAAGCCGCTGGCAACCGCTACGACGCCGAGCTCAAACTGCTCACCAAACGACCGGTGAGTGCCACCCCGAATGAAATAGTCCATAATCCGCGTGCCCGCAGCGCAAAACTGCGAGCCGCAGTGAAAATAAAAATAGAAAGGGAACTCTGATGCCTATCCAAGTAGTCAAAAGACGCTCCCAGGCTTACAAGATCAACGTCCGCGTTGTATAAATAAGCCAAATTGGCTCTCCAGCTTCGTACTCCGGGGCTGGAGACCAGGGTAAATATAAAAATAAAAACAAAAGGGAACTAGATGACATACTCGTCAAGTCTGGCGATGAACCGCCAACGCTTCTCCGGCCGCAACCAGAATTCGGTCAGTTTCCAGGTGCGCGCGCGTACGCTGGGACCGGTCAGCAACACTATAATTCTGATCGTACTGGCTTGTTTGCTCGGTCTCCTGTACCTGACGCAGGTTACCAAGACCAACGCTTACGGTTATCAGATCAACAGCCTTCAGGAGCAGCAAGCTAGCCTCAAGAGCCAGCACGACAACCTGGAAGTCGATTCAGCACGTTTGCAGTCGCTCAGCCGGGTAGAGAACAGCGCCGCTGCCAAGAACATGGTGTCGGTCGCACCGAGCGCCACGGCCAGGGATTAGGCTATCTAGGGCATTAGAGCAGCGCTGATTAGCGAGGTTGCTTTATAATATAGGTATGGCTCCGCCAAACAAAAACTCCGTTAACAAAGTGGTCGGCCGCATCAGGTTGTGGTACGGCCTATTGATCGTCGTCCTGGTGGTGTTCGGGGCGCGTTTATTCTATGTGCAGGTCATCCGTTACGGTCATTATAAGACAGCCGCTTTGAGCGACCAGCTGAAGCAGTACCAGATACCGGCTACGCGCGGGATTATCGAGGCCCATGACGGCAACAGCACGGTGCCGATCGTGCTGAACCAGCAGTTGTATACGCTTTACGCCGATCCGGTATATGTCAAAGACCGCGATAAGACGGCGGCCAAGATCGCCAGCGTGATCGGCGGCGATACCAGCCAGTACGCTAAGCTGATGGGTACCAAGGACACCCGCTATGTGGTGCTGGCGAAGCGCCTGGGCACGGATCAGAGCAAGCGCTTGCTAGCGTTGAAGCTGCCCGGTATCGGTACCCAAGGGCAGGATTACAGGGTTTATCCGCAGGGGCAGCTGGCTTCGCAGCTGCTTGGTTTCGTCGATGATAACGGTGCGGGCCAGTACGGTGTCGAGCAAGCCATGAATAGTCAGCTTAAGGGCACGCCCGGCGAAGTCAAAGCCGTGACCGATGTCAACGGGGTGCCGCTGGCTGCCAGCAAAGACAATGTTGAGACGGCGCCGAAAGACGGTGATAACGTCGTACTGACTATCGATATGGCCATGCAGACCCAGATGGAAAACATTTTGAAGCAGGAGGCCGAGAAAACCCATTCGCAAAATCTGAGTGCCGTCATCATGGACGTCAACAATGGGCAGGTGAAGGCCATGGCCAATTATCCGACCTATGACCCGTCGAATTACCAGTCCGTCAGCAACCCGTCGGTTTTCCAGAACGGTGCGGTGACGGAAGCTATCGAGCCGGGTTCGACGATGAAGGTGCTGACCACCGCGGCGGCACTCGACCAGGGAGTCATCCAGCCCGACACGACCTTTTACGATCCGGCGCATTGGATCGTTGACGGCTTCAATATAACCGACATCGAAGAGGATGGCGGTGCCCGCACGCAGAGCATCGCCAGTCTTCTGAACCTGTCTTTGAATACCGGCGCCACCTGGGAGCTGATGCAGATGGGTGGCGGCCAGATTGACCGCAAGGGCAGGGATGCCTGGTACGATTACATGACGAAACATTACCAGCTGGGGCAACCGACCGGTGTCCAGCAGGGCTACGAAGCCAATGGCTACATACCGCCGCCGGAAAACAACGGTGCGGGCATCAATCTGACTTATGCCAACTCGTCGTTCGGCCAGGGCGTGCTGATCACGCCTATCCAGATGGCGGCGGCGGACGCCAGCGTGCTGAACGGCGGCACTTATTACCGGCCGCAGCTGGTCGACCAGATTGTTTCGCCGGACGGCAAGACCAGCGATGTCAAACCGACGGCCGTCAAGAAAAACGTCGTTTCCTCGAAGGTTTCGAATGACATGATTCCGCTGATGGAGTACGTCGTTCAGCAGCATAAACTGGAAGGCTTCCCGTATCTGAACTTTCCGTCGAATTACATAGTCGGCGGCAAGACCGGCACGGCGCAGGTGGCCAAACCGAGCGGTGGTTACTACGAGGACATATATAACGGTACATATGTGGGCTTCGTGGGCGGCGACAAGCCGCAGTATGTCATCGTGGTATACAATATTCGGCCGAACGTCGCCGGCTACGCCGGTTCGTATGGCGGCCAGCCGGTGTTTGCCGACTTGGCGCACATGCTGATCGATAACTCGTTCGTCAACCCGAAAAGCCGTTAACGATGGTATAATAAAAAGAAAAAGAACACCTACGATACATGGATACGACACTTCACATCGCGATCACGACTCACAATCTGCTAAGGATATTGTCCTTGGGGTTCGCGGGCTTCGTGCTCAGCATGCTTATAACGCCGCTCTATACCACGGCGGCCTACCGCTATGAATGGTGGAAACGCCAGCGTACGCAAGCTTGGTCGGGCGCCAAGGCGACGGTTTATCACAAGCTCCATGCTGCCAAGCACAAGCGTAATATCCCGACGATGGCCGGTTTGATATTCGTTATCGCCATAGGCCTGGTGACATTGTGCGCCAACCTGCAGAGGACAGAGACCTGGCTGCCATTGGCCGGTATGGTCGGCGCCGGTGCTATCGGCCTGTTCGACGACATCATGAATGTCCGCAGTACCGGCGATGGCGTGGCCGGCATGAGCGCGCGCGCCAAATTCCTGCTGCACAGCCTAGTGGTGCTGATCGGTGGTTGGTGGTTCTACGCCAAACTGGACGTCAGTTCGATATATATCCCTGGCGCGGACCAGTGGCACATCGGAATCTTCGTGATAGCGCTGTTTTGGCTGGTCGTCATGGCGACGGCCAACTCGGTCAATATAACGGACGGCCTGGACGGCCTGGCCGGCGGTTTGCTGGCCTCATCATTCACGGCTTACGCCATCATCGCCGCCTCGGAGCATAAGGTAGCCCTGGCAGGCTTCTGTATAACCGTCGTAGGCGGGCTACTCAGCTATACCTGGTTCAATATTTATCCGGCGCGCTTTTTGATGGGCGACGTCGGTTCGTTCGCCCTGGGCACGGCGCTCGGTATCGTGGCCATGCAGACCGATGCCGTCTACGTGCTGCCGATAATCGGCGCGGTCTACGTTGTCGAGACAGGCTCGGTCATCATCAACCGCACTTCACGCAAGCTACGACACGGCAAAAAAGTCTTCTTATCTTCGCCGATCCACCACCATTTTGAGGCCATCGGCTGGCCGGAAACCAAAGTTACCATGCGCTTTTGGATCCTGGGCCAGATAGCCGCCGTGACCGGACTTATAATCTTTCTGCTGGGGAGATACTGATGCGCCCGCGGCAAGGTGTGGTGCGAAGGCCGCAATTCCAGACGGCGCTCAACCTGGGCCGTAAACACCGGCCGGATTATTGGCTTTTGATACTGTGCGTCATATTGCTGGCGGTCGGCCTGGTAGTGGTTTACGCCATCAGCCCGGCGCTCACGGCCGCGCAACATGTCAATGGCAACTATTATGTCACTAAGCAGCTGCTGGCTATCGGCCTGAGTGTGGTCGCGTTCGCTGTCACGGCGCGGGTGCCGCTCAGCTGGTGGCGGCAGGCTTATAAGCCTCTCTTAGTAGCTGCGGTCCTGGCTACTTTGTTAGCTCTCGTCATACCGGTCAACCCGGCTTATCCGGCACATCGCTGGGTGCGCTTGGGCGGCCTATCTTTCCAGTCCGTGGAGCTTTTAAAGTTTGCGGTGTTGGTGTGGCTGGCCGGTTTTTTGGCGGGGCGTATCCGCGAGGGTTCCATAACCAAGGTCAATGACACCCTGAAGCCGCTGCTGTACGCTTTGCTGGCCATCGGTGTGGTCGTGGCCGGTATCCAAAGCGACCTCGGTTCGACCGGTGTTGTCGTGGCTATGATGGGCACCATGGCCTTCGTGGCCGGCCTGCCGCTCAAGAGGGTTTTCCAGATCGGCGGTATTATCCTGATAGGGCTTATTTTGGCTATATCATCGACACCGTACCGGCGCGAACGCTTGCAAGCTTATCTGCACCCCGAAGCCAACTGCCAGGGCAGTGGCTACCAGGCCTGCCAAGCTTTGATCGCGGTCGGTTCTGGCGGCGTGATAGGCCTCGGGCTTGGCAGCAGCGTCCAGGCTTACGGTTA
Source organism: Saccharimonadales bacterium (SeqCode) (assembly GCA_035547815.1). Taxonomy (GTDB): domain Bacteria; phylum Patescibacteriota; class Saccharimonadia; order Saccharimonadales; family UBA4665; genus JARIHC01. The sequence continues at coordinate 2,944 of DASZUB010000016.1, read as the reverse complement.
TCTACCGGAAGCGGCTAACGACTCGATCTTCGCCATTTACGCCGAGAAGTTCGGTTTCATAGGTAGCGTGGCGCTCTTGGGTGTTTTCGTGGCCTTTTTCGCGCGCCTGAAATCTATAGCCGAAAGATCGGAGGATGACTTTGCGCGGCTGCTTGTAATTGGCGTGCTGGCCTGGTTGAGCGTTCAGACATTGGTAAATGTCGGCGCTATGATAGGCCTGCTGCCCCTAAAAGGCATAACCTTGCCGTTTATCAGTTACGGCGGCACCAGCGTGGTCTTTACGGCGGCGGCCGTCGGCCTGGCTTTCCAGGCTTCGCAGTACACATCTTTCCAGGTGGCGCGGGCGGCAAGCGTCGGCTCTAATGATGATACGCCGACGGATCCGGACTTCGGCCGGCGCAGGTTGCGCCCGGCAGCTGGTGGTGGGGCCGTCCCAGGCGCCGTCAGAAGGGTTGATTATCGGTGAAAATAGTATTGACCGGCGGCGGATCGGGCGGCCACGTCACGCCGCTGATGGCAGTGGCGGCCGAGCTGAAGCGCCGCGAGCCAGCGGCCAAGCTCATATATGTCGGCCAGACTGGCGACCGTTTCGCCGAGGTGGCGGCCAAGCACCCGGCCATCGATGAATCTTATAGCGTACGGGCCGGCAAATTCCGGCGCTATCATGGCGAGGGCTGGCACCAGCTGCTGGATCTGAAAACCATGTTCCTGAACCTGCGCGATTTCTTTTACGTGCTGACGGGTCTCTGGCAGTCCCGCAAACTGATGAAGCAGCTGCAGCCGGACATCATCTTCAGTCGTGGCGGTTTCGTGAGCGTGCCTGTCTGTCTGGGCGGCCGTATGGTCGGCGTGCCTTATATAACCCATGATTCCGATCCGGTGCCTAGCTTAGCCAACCGTTTGATCGCCCGTTGGGCCAGCGTCCACGCCGTAGCCTTACCGAAGGACATCTATCCGTATCCGGCCAATAAGACAGTTACCACAGGTATTCCTTTGTCGAAGGATTTCGTGCCGGTCACAGAGGCGCTCAAGAAGAAATACCGCGGCGCCGCAAAGATACCGGAATCTGCCCAAGCGCTGTTCATAATCGGCGGCGGACAGGGGTCGCAGGCCATCAACCGGGCGGCTGGCGACATCTTGCCTCATCTGTTGGGTGAATTTCCCAAGTTGTACGTCATCCATGTGGCCGGCGAAAACAATCTGGCGGAAATGACCACGCTTTATGACGAACGCCTGAGCGAAGCGGAGCAGGGGAGGGTACGTCTGATCGGTTACACGGACGCCGTTTACCGCTACAGCGGAGCGGCCGACATCGTGGTGTGCCGGGCCGGCGCCACCAACCTGGCGGAATTCGCGGTGCAGGGGAAGGCCTGCGTGGTGGTGCCAAGCGGTGTCCTGACGGGCGGTCACCAGCTCAGGAATGCTGAATATCTGGCCCGGCGCAATGCCGCCGTCGTGATGGACGACAGGGAACTTTCAGCCGATGCCAACCGATTGGCAAAACGGCTCAGTTCACTGCTAAGCGATCCTGAGCGCCGGCGCCAACTGGGCGATAACCTGGCCAAGTTCGCCAAGCCGGACGCAGCCGAAGAAATTGCTGACTTGATACTTGGAAAGGCTGGCCGGTCCGATGTTTAAACGCCGCGATAATAACAGGGGTCGGCGGCGCCTCTCGCCAGCCGCCGCGGCGCCATCCGAACAGCCTATCCGACGACGGCCCGAGCCGGCTGATAACATCGGCCGGATGCGGCCGGGCCAAGCTCCGCCGCGGAGCGCTACAGCCGTGGGTGCCAAAGTCGCACGGCGCGTAGGCGTATTGATATTGGCAGCGGCCATAATCATCTCTGTTATAAACGTGTTGAGCGTGACGCCTCAGGTAAAAGTCGAGCCCCTGACGTCGTCCAAGGCAAGCAGCGCTTTCTTGCGAAACAGCTCCGAATACCAGGCGGCCGCTAACAAACTGCTGTCATCATCGATCTGGAACCGCAACAAAGTGACAATCAATACCGACCAGATCAGCCGTCAGCTGATAAGCCAATTCCCGGAACTGTCCAGCGCCAGTATAACCCTACCATTGCTAGCGCACCGGCCGATCCTTTATGTCCAGCCGGCCGAGGCGGCGCTGGTAGTCGCCGCGAATAATGGTGCCTTCGTGGTCGACCAGAACGGCCGCGCATTGATGCCTAGTGCCAACCTGCCAACCGCCCACAATCTGCCCCAAGTCGTGGACAAGAGCGGCCTCACGATAAACATAGGTCACCAGGTCTTGACCAGCGACGATGTAACCTTCATACAGACGGTGCTGGCAGAGCTTGCTGCCAAGCACATACAGGTGTCATCTATGGTCTTACCGGCCGAATCGCGCGAGTTAGACGCTTATATAGATGGGCAGCCCTATTTTGTGAAGTTTAACCTGGCTAATGATGATGCCCGCCAGCAGGCAGGAACCTACTTGGCCACGGCCGCCGAACTACAGGGTGAGCACGTTACTCCAAAGAGCTATATAGATGTCCGCGTCGATGGCCGGGCATATTATAAATAACCCCCGCTACGCCCCTCTCTAGTTCGTATTTTGTTCAACATGTCGTTCTCTGGTCGAATTGGAAAAAACTATATAAATATATCGGGCAGGGCAAAAGTCAAATTTTTATATAAAATGCGTGAAAGGTAGGGGAGTAAAATAAATTGCAATCATTGTCAAAAAAGTCAACATTTCACGACGTAATTGTGGAAAAGTCAAATAGTGTTATAAATCACATCGGGACGCTAGGCCTATGGCAGAAGTGGCATATTAGCAAGTGTGGTATATAGAAAGTTATATATAGCTGTTCCCGGTGCAGTGCTCGTGAACACGCCAAAAACGCGCCTTCCAGTGAAATAACTCCCCTGCGGCCAGGGTATCAGTAGACCCCTTTGTATCATATATACGAGTCGCAAAATATAC
>DASZUB010000015.1:0-34382 GCA_035547815.1 Saccharimonadales bacterium (SeqCode) | reverse complement strand
AGCCCCCCGTCGACTGGAACTTATATAGCGCCAGCCCGCAGCTGGCGAAGAAGACTATCACGACCAATAGCAGGATCAAGATGGAGTTGCGCACCACATGGTGCTTGGAATGAGACAGCGGATAGATGTATTTGCGTGCGCTGGAGAGCACCTCTTCACGGTGTTCTTCCACGGTGTCGCTGGTAATCCGCGGCACACTCTTAAGCGCCTCGCTGATCTTCTCTTCCGGCTTCTTGCGCCGTCTGAGTGGCAGCCTAGGCTTCTTCTTCTTCAATTTCGGCGATATCTTCGTCAATTTCTTCTTCATTTCCCTCGTTCGAGTCCTGGTCGGCCGCGGCCTGGACCTTGGCCGGATACTTCTCTGGACTTATGCCCTGGTCGCGCAAGATGCCCACGATTTTCTTCTGGATCTTGGCCGGATGGCCAAGGTCATGGATGATCAGGTCTCCCACGTACGTTTGCATATGTATTGTACCAAATCCGAGCAGTGTTTCCTGCAGCCCGGACACCGCGTAATTGACGGATTGTATCTGCTGCAGTGACAAATCGGCCACCGCACGGTGGAAAAGCCCCTTTTGAGTAATCTGTATGAACCGCTGGTCAGTAACTATAAAGACGCTGAAATGCCAGCCGATCCAGCTGGGCGAGAATATCAGTAGCCCCAGGACTATACCGCCGATCAAGCCGCCGAAAAATACGTTGAAGCCGAGATTTGGGTCGATAGCGGCCGGCAATACGCCGAGCAGCGGGCCCAGCAGACCAAAAACAAGTCCTTTCCGCATGACAACCGGGTGCCGGCGGAAGACATAAAGCACCTCTTCGTCATCAAACTGGTCGTCAAAGTACTTTTCAGGCATAAGGGTATTGTACCAATTGGCGTCCCTGAGAGGAATCGAACCTCTATCTACTCCTTAGGAGGGAGCTATTCTATCCATTGAACTACAGGGACCGGAGCGCCTTCAGGCGCGCTCATTTTCTTCGTAGATATGAACGTATTCCGACTTATCGTAGTCGAACAGTTCGTCGTCTTTGAAGAAATTGGCGACCTCGGCTTCGCCGCTTTGCTTGGAGTCCGAGGCGTGTATCAGGTTGCGGCCCGTACCAGCGGCCAGGTCACCCCTTATAGAGCCCGGCGCGGCCTGGCGCGGATTGGTGGCGCCGACAAGTGCCCGCACGGCGTCGACGCACTCGTAACCCTCCCAGGCCATCAGCACCACCGGCGAGCTTTTCATGAAATTTTCCAGGCCAGCGTAAAAGCTCTTATCAACATGTTCGGCGTAATGCTGCCTGAGCATGGCCTCATCCAGGCTGGCCATCTTTATGCCGATGAGCTTTAGGCCTTTGTTTTCCAGACGTTTGATGATTTCGCCGATCAGGCCGCGCTGAACGGCGTCCGGCTTCGCAATTATAAGTGTTTTTTCCATGCCACTATTCTAGCATGAGATCCGCGCCTAACGCTTTGGTGATTTTCAGCAGCGTATTCAGGCTGGGGTTCGCCTTGCCACCCTCTATACGTGAAATATCCGCCTGCCGCACTCCTGCCTTGACGGCAAGCTTAGCCTGGGAGATGTTTCGCTTATATCTTAATCGCGCCACCTCGAAGCCCAACACTCTTCTTTCACCCTTCACCAGATCGACCTTGGTGTCTGCTTCGGCTTTCGCTAAATCCGCCTCTAATTTCGCCATGGCCTCGGCCTGAAGCCGCTTAACTACCTCTTTATCCATATGTGTAATATACCATATAACGTATGATTCAATCAGTTATATATACGTTATAACGTATACTATAGATAAAGTGTGTCCGCTTTGCTTGCAAAGATAAGCTGTGTCGCACAATGTTATAATTTGCTTATGTTATTTGCTAAAGCGAAGACCGATTTTTTGGAATATCTTGAGCTGGAGCAGAACCGCTCGCAGAAAACCATAGAAAATTATGACCACTACCTGACCCGGCTAGTCGACTTCGCGGGTGACATCCAGGTCAAGGACATCGATGTCGAAATGATCCGCAAGTGGCGGCTGTGGCTTAACCGCCTGGGGACTAACACTTCTGATGAGCTTAGTAAAACGACGCAGAACTACCACTTGATCGCGCTAAGGAGTTTTTTGAAGTACTGCGCCAAACGGGACATCCCCGCCCTGGCCGCGGACAAGGTCGAACTGGCACGGACCCGTCGCAAACAGGTAACTTTTTTGAACGAAGACGAGTTAGGACGGATTTTTGCGCAACCGGACCTAAGCAGCACCAGTGGTTTGCGCGACCGGGCTATACTCGAGCTACTTTTTAGTTCGGGGTTGCGCGTCAGCGAGCTGGTCGGCCTGGACCGCGGTCATATCAACCTGAAACGCCGCGAATTCATGGTCCGCGGCAAAGGCCAGAAAGACCGCCCGATTTTCATAAGTCCGGAAGCCGCCAAATGGATTGAACAATATTTAGAGAAGCGCCAGGACAACATGCCATTTTTATTTGTTCGCCATGGCAAAGGTGTCGCCAGCCGGTTGACCGCGCGCAGCATACAGCGGCTGGTGGCGCGCTATGCCCTGCTGGCCGGCATCACCAAACATGTCAGCCCTCATACGCTCAGGCACAGTTTCGCTACCGACCTATTAATGAACGGCGCCGACCTGCGCTCCGTACAAGCCATGCTGGGCCACAGCAACATCGCTACCACGCAGATTTATACGCACGTCACCGACCCACATCTCAAAAGTGTTCATGAAAAGTTCCACCGGCATTCCGAATAAAGCAGACTAGTTACTGAGATCGCACGACGAACTGGTGCCCGTATCGTAGGTGCTGCCCTGAGGGAAGTCGGCGGTAGGCGGCGCCGTTTGGATGCGTTTGCAGACATCTTGGGCTTCCAGGGCATTGTTCGGCAGGATGGAGTTATCGTCGGGCGTATTGGTAGTGGAGCCGTTGATAAACAGCCTGACCCGCAGGCGCTTCAGGACGTCACGGGCCTTGCCGGTGACATCGATCATCGGCTCGCCGGTGAACTTGGTGGTGCCGCCGCCTACTTTGCCGGCCGTCATCAAGATGTTGGAAGTGTCATAAAAGTCTGTGATGTGGATTACGTATTGCTGGCCGCCCAGGTTGGTCAGATTAACAGAGCACGGGTAGGAGCCGGTACCTGAGCAGGCGCCGGAGACCACCTGACCTTGGTTGCCTGGCTGGTTGGCCACGCGGACATTGCCGGGGTCATAGTTTACGCTGTTGGAGCCGCCTTGCGACGGATAAGCATAGAAAGTAAAGGTCTTGCTTTGCAGATAGGCGTCGGTGTTAGCAGCCGGCAGGCTGTTGACCGGTGTTATGCTGATTTCCAGGAGCGGCGGATGGGTCCAGCTGCTCATCTGGCCGAATTGGGGGTTGTTCGGATCCAAGGAAGATACGAAATTAGTACGGTTGGTGTAACTGCCCCACTTTATGGTCAACGTGCTAAGCGGGTCATCCGTGTTAAACATCATATGGCGGCCGGAATTCGGCGACAGCCTGTCGATCTGCAGCGTGTCGGTGTGCAGCGCCACAAGCAGACAGCTGTAACTTACGCCGTTGGTAGTATTGACGTCCTGGTTGGCCGAGAGCGCGTCGGCAGGCAGGTTTGTCGGCCCGGCGCCAGCCTTCATGCAGTTCGTGCTATTGGCGTTGTTTTCGGTAATTTTGCCGCTGAGGATATCCTTGTAGGCGTTATTTATGCCGCTTTCGGCGGCGTACTGGGCCTGGGTAGCTTTCTGGCTATCCAACGCCGTCTGCTGTTCGCGCCGGGCCAGCTGCGCGAAACCGATGGTGAACAGCGCCAAGACGATTATCAACACGAGGGCGATTACTATCGAGGCGAAACCTTTTTCGTTTTTATGCATGACGCTTATTCTTTCTACCCTGCATTATATCAGAAGGACCCTCCGGCGACACGCTTCTCGGCGGACGCGCTGGTATGCGCCGTGGAACAATACTGGTGGCCGTTAAAACGTTTGCAGCGGACATCGCCGGTATAGTTAGACAGAGATAGCATGGCGTTTGGCGTATCGCAGCTGCCAGGCACCGCCGAGGGGTTGCATAACAGATCGTTGTCACCATAGGCTACACCCACCGTCACGGTCGGCAAGGAGTCCGAGCTGGTAGTCATATTGAACTGCGTCAGCCGCGAACTGCTGGTGATCATTTCCTTGCCCTGATTAACGGCGTCGGCTGACACCAAGTTGGCGTTATTCAAGCTGACCTGGGGAGATGAGGGGTTAGTCGGGTCTATCTGGGTTGGGCAGCTGCCCGGAATGGGATTATTGTCCCTCCATAATATCTGTCGGGGCGTGATTCCGCCGCCGACGGGAGGATTACCTATCTGGACGCCAAGTATATAGAAGTATCTGACCGTGCCGACACAATACGCTGACTCCCCCGCCACACCAGGTACTCCGACCGGACCGATCGGCGCTTTGTCGTTCAGCTTTATATTGGCGATTACGTCGTTCGTTATGGTACGGACATCGTCCTGGACCCTGGACTGGTTAATGCCCTTGTAGTATAGACTGCCGATATTGACCATCAGGACCGTCACCATCACTAAGATGGTGGAAAGCACCGCCGTGGCGATCATCAGCTCGATGATCGTGAAACCTGTCTCGGATCGTTTGATTCGCATATTCATTATCTTTATCCGCCGCTCAGAAGAATTAACGTGATACTGCCTGGCCACGCGCCCCAGCTGCTAGTGGTAATGCCGTTCCGTGTCGAAGCTCCATAGCTGCTCTGGCCAGGCAACTCGCATATCCGGATGGTAGCCGTCTGGCCGACAGCAATCAGGCCGGCGTGGACCGCCGCCTTGCCTACGGCGCTGTCGTCGGTGTATGGACCAGTGCCCCAAACAAATCCAGCAGTAGTACCAGTCACGCTTTGGTCGCGGAAGCCGGTCGAATTTGCAGGACAGCTGGCGCCGCCGACAAGGAGCAGCGAGATGCTTCCGGGCCACGCGCCCCAGCTGCTCGTAGTAATACCATTCTGCGTTGATGCGCCGTAGCTGCTCTGGCCCGGGAGGGCGCATACTCGGATGGTAGCCGTCTGACCGATGGAAATCAGGCCGGCGTGGACCGCCGCCTTGGCTACGGTACTGTCGTTCGTATACGGCCCCGTGCCCCAGACGGATCCTACATTGGTACCGGTTACCCTTTGGTCTGCGTAGCTCGTTGCGTTAGCCGGGCAGCCACCGCCTGCTACTCCACCGCCGCCGCCACCTCCGCCGCCGCCACCTCCGCCGCCGACAGCAGTAGTGGCCGGCAAGGTATAGTCCTGGGTCACCGTATCTGTTCCCTGGCCCAGCACGTCGTCCCAGAGAACCTTGACCTCAAAAACCCGCGGAGCGGCACAGCTGTTCAAACAGGTAATTTGTATCGAGCCTCCGGGCAGGTTCGTAGCCGTAGTACAGGCGGAATTACTGCTTGGTACCACCTGGGCCGACTGGCCGGGGGCGCTTGGCGGAGCTATACAGAAAGCGCCGCCACCTGGCGGGTGGATCAGGCCATAGCCGGGGTTGGCCGAATTGTTTATGTCGCACAGCGGATTGCCAGAAGTACAGCTTATCGATATTAAGCGTTCGACCTGGGTTTGGGCGATATCTGTCGCCTGGGAGTTTTCCTGGGCCTGGCGGGCATTGAGCAGGCTGCGGTTAGCCGTAGCGTAGGCGATACCCAGAGCCAGGCCGATCACGGCCAGCACGATCATCACCTCCACAATGGTGTCACCGCGCTGACTTGAACGGAGTTTGCGCATCAACATGACGTCGTCCCCAGTTGCTGTACACTGATGTTCAGCTGGTTATTATTACTGCTGCTCGACTGTCGTCCGCCTACAGTAGGACCGCCGATGAATATTTCAGCGTACCGGCTGTTGGCCACCAGGCCGTTCGTCAGACATATGGTGGCCGATTTGGCCGGCCTTATGATGTTGCCGGCGATGGCGCCCTCGCTGCCGCTGGTGGTATTGGCGTAAACCAGCTGGATCGGCTGCTGCGCGCCCGACAAATATGTTCCTGTCGTCACATCGATATTGCCCAGCCCTTGCATGAAACCGACATTGTACACATTGGTGTGGCTGGCTCCGCCGGTATCGATAACGCTCATCTTCTTGACAATCAGGCTTTGCGGCACCGTAGATTGGGACGTCAGTCCCTGGATAGCGGCCACCAGGCTGTTAGGGAAAGACGTGATGGTACGGCTGGCGGCGACCGAGTACACGCTATAGTGATCACGGTTAGCACCGCCGGAGGGGTCATAAAAACGCACGATCTTGCCCAGGAACACACAGTCGGACTGGCTGCCCTGCGAGCCGCTAGACGAGGTGCTGGCGCCAAAGCTGCCGCCAGCTGTACCGCACTGCAGCGGCACGTCGCTATAGTGCCCGTCGGTAATATCTTCTACCGTTTGCTGCAGGTTTGAGACCATATCGCCACTACCCTGGGCAAAAGCCGCCTTCTCTTGTTTGCCATTTATGAAAGTGGCAGCTATCACGAACATGAACCCAGACACGGCTAAGACGATCATTATTTCGATAATCGTATAGCCTAGCGGCTGGCGGGGATGTTTGTTTTTGCCACCCAGCATAATGCTCTCAGTATATCATAAGCGTTATGGGGTGCCAGCCCTGTTAATATTTCACATGTTCAAGAAGACGCGCTGGTACCAATGCAGGATGTCACCGCCAAACAGGACGGTGATGATGCCGCCGATGATCAGGAAAGGCCCGAAAGGAATCACGCTGGTGCGTTTCAGGTCGCCCCTGGCCAAGAGCGGCGCACTAACTAAGCTGCCGAGCAGCGAACCGAAGAAGATGAACAGTATCGCCCGCCCCGGCGTGGCCACTATCAGACCTAGCAACGCACCTAATTTGACGTCGCCACCGCCGATCCACTTGCCTTTCGATACCTGGAACAGCACATAAAATATGCCGCCGCCAACTATCAGGCCCAAGACCGTGTTCAATAGAGCCGTTCCCGGCGAACCGGCATCGGCTATCGCCACGGCGGCTTGGACGATGGCTATCATTGCCACCGGATATATTAACCGGTTGGGCAGCAAAAACCACTTGAGATCGTAGACTGCCAAGGCGATTAGGCCCGTCAGGATTATCAGCCATAGCACAAAAACAGCCTTCTGTGGGTTGCTGAAGGCTTCCGGCCACCAGATATAAGAGGCTACGAACAAGCCGCCGGTGGCCAGTTCTACCAGCGGATACTGAGCCGATATCGGTTTTTTACAGTAACGGCATTTGCCGCGGAGCATGAGCCAACTCAGCACCGGTACCAGATCAGCCGCGCCCAGCGTGTGTTTACAGTGCGGGCACATAGAACGCCCGTGGGCCACCGATAGCCCTTCATGCGTACGCCATACCAGCGCGTTAATAAAACTGCCCAGGACAAGCCCTACGACCGCTAGGATAGCAATAATCATTAGCAATATAGTAGCACAGCGGTGGCGCGGTAAAAGAAAACAGGCCTATGTAGGCCTGTTTTCTGGGGCGCCGGTCGACTCTTAGGAGTCGGTACAGCGGGGAGCTGGATCGCTAGAAGTCTCGATGTTGTAATTGACTGCCGTCGAGCGAGGAGACCCGGTCATATCATGACTATTGTCCGCGTTGCACTTCTTGCCGAAGGCGACCCAGATATGACCTACCGTAGTATCGTCTGGCGAAGCAGTGTCAACGGTAGTATTATCCTGCACTTTAGCTTCCGAGCTGGTGTCACCGGATTTGCTCAAAGTTACTTTACTACCGTCCTGGCTAATGGTATCCGGTATGGCGCCGTCGTTATTGGAGCCGAACTCGCCTACGGCGGCTACGACCGCGGATGCGTCGTTCTTTATAGCGGTGTTACGGCTGTTGCGCTGCAGGGCCGGTACGGCTAGCAGGACGATCAAGAGGATCAGCGCGGCGATAGCCAGCACGATCATGACTTCGATTATGGTGAAACCTTCGGAGTTTCGTTTTTGTAATTTGGTAAGCATTGCAGGTGCCCCTTTGCAATTTAAGTGTTAGTGCTTATGGTTTGATGATAGTCAGTTGAGCCGTAAAATGCAAATCGTTTAAGATACTTTTCCACAGCCGTGATTTATAGTTGCTGGCAGTGCGGAGACGTACCATGGGCCGTTTCTATGACGTAAAGCGCCACTACGTCGCTGTATCCTGCACCTTTGCTAGTGGCGTTGCCGCCAGTGCCGCATTTGGCATGGTTATAAACCTGCAGTTGGTCGATGGGCACCGCTGACGGCGGATAGCTCGGCGGCACACTGTCGGCTGACGGCGTGGTCACCGTGATCGCCCCTATCTCGAAGAGCGACAGCCTGTCCTTATAATAAGAGGTTAGAAAGCTGTGCAAGGAGCCGGTATCAGGTATTGTCCCCGCGTGGTTCAATTCCCACTGCGACACCGCACCCAGGACGGTCTGGGCGTCCTGGTTGCGCTGGTTATTGCGGCTGTTGCGGGTCAGCGCCGGCAGCGCCAGCAGCACGATCAGCAGGATCATGGCCGCTGCTGCCAGCACCATGATAGTCTCTATTATGGTGAAGCCGGCTTCGCGCTTGCCCCTATGCTCGCTCATTTGACGGCTCATATGTTATTCGTGAAGCCGGTTTGGTTGACCAGGCCGTAAATCGGCAGCAGGACGGCCGCCACGATGGTGATGGCGATCAGGCCCATGATGATCATCATGACCGGCTCGATAATCGTATTGATGGTCCTGATCTCGTTGTCGACTTCTTTTTCGTAATAGTCGGCCACTTTGGACAGCATGGTTTCCAGCGCGCCGGATTGCTCACCGATATGGATCATATTTGGTACCAGCGGCAGGAAGTTGGGGTCGCCCGACAGCGAATCGGACAGCGATTTACCACCCTTTACCTTTTCCGTAGCCCTGTGCAAGGAGGCCGCCACATGGACATTATTGACGGCGTCAGCCGTGATGTCGAGCATTTGGATCAGCGGCACTCCAGCGGCAACCAGCGTCGTGCCGGTCCGCGAAAAACGGGCCATGTACATCTTCATGAACAGCGGCCCGACCGGCCAGGCGCGCATCTTGGCCTTGTCTATTATCGAGCGGCCACCGACGGTCCGGGCCCAACGTGAACCCAGGAAAATACCCACTACGAGCAAAATGATCACCAGCCACCAGAAATGGGTTATGAAGTGCGAGACACCCAGCATTATGACCGTCGGCAGTGGCAGTGAGACGCCCGGCAGGCCTTTGTAGATACTCTCGACCTGCGGCAGAACTTTCACGACCATGAATATCACCACCACGATCATCACCAACAGGACGATCAACGGATAAATCATGGCGCCGCGGACCTTGGCTATGATATCGGCGTCCTTTTCCTGTTGGTTAGCCAGACGCTCCAGGCCTTTGTCCAGAGTACCGGATGCCTCGCCGGCAGCCACCAGGTTTACGAATACCTTGTTGAACACCGTAGGGTGTTTGGCCAGTGCCTTACTGAATGACTTGCCTGCTTCGACATCTGTAATTACCTCGTTGATGATGGCCTGGAAGGCCTTGTTGGTCGTCTGGGCCGAAACCTGGCGCAAACTCTGCACCAGCGGCAGGCCGGCGTTGATAAGCGTTGACAGCTGGCGGCTGAACAGGACCTTGTCCTTGGTCTTGATACGGCGCCAACGCAGGCCGCCCTCACCCTTGTCGGCTTTTATGCTGATCGGCGTCAGCCCTTGTTCCTGGATAAGTTTGGCGGCCGCCTGTTCATTATCGGCCTGGACATGGGCTTTGATTTTCTTACCGGTTTTGGCGTTTTTGGCTTCGTAAGTGAAACTTAACATCTTTTTGCTCTCTGTTTAATTCCTCATTAATCTGTCGAGTTCGTCCAGGTCGACTGCGAAGTTGCGTGCCTCATCATAGGTTATGGTGCCGGCATGGATCAGGTTGACCAGCTCCTTATCCATGGATTGCATACCGAATTCGGCGCCGGTCTGGATGACAGCTTCCAGTTGGTGGCTCTTGCCTTCGCGGATGATGTTGCGTACGGCTGGCGTGGCGATCAGGATCTCGGCCGCGGCGATACGGCCACCGCCGATGGCCGGGATCAAGCGCTGCGAAGTGATGGACATGAGAATGTTGGACAGCTGGGCGCGGATCTGTGGCTGCTGGTGTGGCGGAAAGACATCGATCATACGGTCGATCGATTGGGCGGCGCTGTTGGTGTGCAGCGTGGCAAATACCAAGTGGCCCGTTTCGGCGATGGTAATGGCGCTGGCGATGGTTTCCAGGTCGCGCATCTCGCCGACCAGCACGACATCCGGGTCTTCGCGCAGGGCGCTGCGCAGGGCGGCGCTGAAACTGTAGGTGTCGTAGTGGACTTCGCGCTGTACGACGACCGATTTTTGAGACTTGTGGGTATATTCGATCGGGTCTTCGATGGTGATAATGTGGACGGCTTTTTCTTCGTTTATCTTGCGGACCAACGAAGCCAGCGTGGTCGACTTGCCGGAGCCGGTCGGGCCGGTCACCAGCACCAGTCCGCGCGGATAATTGGCAAACTTATTGACGATCGATGGCAGCCCGAGCTGTTCGATGGTGGGTATTTCATTAGGGATAAGACGCAGGGCAGCGGCCATGTTGCCACGCTCGTGGAAAGCATTGACACGGAAGCGGCCTAGGTCGCCATAAGCGAAGCTGAAGTCGAATTCCTTGTCCTTGAGCAGGATCTGCTTCTGGTCTTCGTCGAGGATGGCGAACACCAGCGACTCGACGGCTTCTTCGGTCAGCGGATCGGCGCCCGAAACCGGCGCCAGTGCGCCGTCGACGCGCAACATCGGCGGCAAGCCTACCTGGATATGAAGATCAGAGGCTTTCTTTTTGATTACCTCGTCCAGTAAAACTTCTATTCTTGGCTGGCCTGCCATCTTCCCACCTTTCCTTACGCGTTATCCTCGGCCGCTACCCGGTTTATTTCATCTATCGTCGTCAAGCCGCTCAAGGCCTTCAGGTAACCGTCGCGGCGCATGTTGATCATGCCTTCCTTTTCGGCTGCTTTTTCGATTTCGGTAGCGGTTGCTCTTTTCATAGTCAGTGCCTGGATGGCCTCTGTTACCTCGAATACTTCATAGAGTCCCATACGACCACGGAAACCATTCGGAGTATCCGGGCTATCAGTACCCTTGACTAAAGTATAAGCGGTTTGGCTCCTCAAGGGCAAGCTTTTATAGCCAAGATCTTTGGCGAAAGCCGGCATCTGTTCGGCTGACGGCGGCAATAGGTCGCCGACCGTGTCCATAATAGCCTTGGTCTCCACCTGGGAAGATTGGTATTGTTGCTTGCCTGCGTCGGCAACCCGGCGCACCAGGCGCTGGCCGATAACGGTATGCACCGTACTGGCGATCAGGAACGGTTCGATCCCCATGTCCAAAAGACGCGGCAAGATGCCGGCAGCGCTGTTAGTGTGCAGCGTAGAGAACACCAAGTGACCGGTCAGGGCCGCCTGGACGGCCAGCTGGGCCGTTTCTTTGTCGCGAATCTCGCCGACCATCACGACGTCCGGGTCCTGACGCAGGATACTGCGCAGACCGTTCGCGAAAGTCAGGCCGACCTGCGGATTGACCTGGATCTGGTTGATACCCTCTATTTTGTATTCAACCGGATCTTCCAGGGTGACGATATTGATGGCGTCCTTCTTGATCTCCTGGATCATGGCGTACATCGAGGTCGATTTGCCGGAGCCGGTCGGGCCGCTGGTCAGGATCATGCCATTGGGCTGTTCGAGACCCTTTCGAATGGTGCGCAGCGCGCGGCCGGTATAACCCATATCTTCGAGCTTCAGCGAGGTGCCGGTCTTATCCAGCAGACGGATGACCACCTGCTCGCCCCAGACGGTCGGCGAGATAGCGATACGCAGGTCAATCGGTTTCTTGTCGACTATCACGGTGAAGCCGCCGTCCTGCGGAATGCGATGTTCGTCGATCTTCAGGTTCGATAAGATCTTGACGCGCGAGATCAACGCCGGTTCGGTGTTCTTCGGTAAGCGCATGATTTCACGCAGTACGCCGTCTATGCGGGTGCGCACCTTCAGTTCGTGCTCCAGCGGTTCGATATGCACGTCGCTGGCACGGTTGCGCGCGGCGAATTCCAATATGGCGCTCAGGGCCTTGCTGATCGGCGAGTCTTGGACAATCGTCTTGACGGCATTGCTGTCTTTGTTGAAGGTGGCCTTATCGCCTTGTTTGCCGGCTTCGCCGCTCTCTTCTTCGGCCTCGGTCTCTTCTTGCTTCAGGACGGATTCCATCTGGGTATCGAGCCGGGCTTCGTACTGGCGCAAAACCTGTCGGATACCGGATTCGCTGGCCGCGTAGACCTTCAAAGGCCGCCCGATACGGTTACTCAAATAATCAACGGCCTGCACGTTGTCGGCGTCCAGCATAGCGACCACCAGGTGGTGTTGCATCTCGCCGAGCGGCACCGCCATATAACGCTCCGCTATATCTTGAGGCAAAAGCTTTAGGATCTTGGCTTCAACCTTGGCATTCGTCAGGTTGACGTAAGGGATGTTGGTGACGGTCGCATTGGCCTTGGTCAGCTGCTCGTCGCTGACCATATTGTTCTTCATCAGGTAGCCGAACAGCGGCATCTTGGCAGTTTTGGCGGCTTTTTTGGCGGCCGCCAGCTTGTCGGCAGTCAGCATGCCGCTCTCGACCAGGTAGTCCTGGATCTGCTGCTCGCTAGCGGCGGATAATACGCTCACCCCGGCCGCCCCTACTGCTGCGGCTTGCCACTAAAGGGATCTGGATTGGCATTGCCGCCGATAGTGATAGTCTGGGTCGGGTCAAATGACTGGCTGTTGAAATAGCGTTCGTCAGGCTTGGGGAAATCAGCGGTAATCGGCTGGACAACCTCAACTTTTTGCTGACGGTTCTTAGGCGTCGCAAAAATTTGTTTCGAAATAAACATCGACAATATACCGGCTATGGCCACTATAAGGATGATCAGGGCGATATCTTTTTGCTTCATTTGATTACCTTCTTGGTTATGCTGACCGCTTTGCCCGGCTGGTAATAGGTATGGGCCGTGACGGTGACCGTCATATCGTTCTGGCCACCGCTGGCATCCAGGGTGTCTATCTGGATCGGCCGGATGGAATGCTGCAGCTTGGACATCAGCTGGTTTACGGATGAGTAGCTGGCGTGGCCGACAGTAAAGGTGAAAGGAATCTCCACAGGTTGCGGGTTGGGGCTGGAGGTATTTTTCTGCTGGTTTACCTGGTCATCAGTACCGGTTATGCTGGTAACCTGCAGATGGCTGTCGCTGAGAATCTTCTCGATGCTGGATGTCAGGGCCGGGAAATCGTAGCTCGGCGGCAAGGCGTCCAGGATAATCTTGGAGTTGCTGCCGTCATTATCGCCGGTACCGTTCTTATTGCCATCTATGACGTTGATCGAAGCGTTGTCGAATGCCTTGTAAGAGGTCGCCAGGTCGCTGTAATTGCTGATGTTCCGCTGCAATTGTTTATGGGCTTTTTCTTTGGCGCTTATTATCCTGGCCTGGTAGCGGTTCTGGCTGAAAACGGCATTGGATGCCACCAGACAGAAAACCGAGACGAAAGCGGCTGCAGCCACTACAGCTACCATCTGGGCGTTAGCCTTGCTGATGGCTACGCGTTTGGTCGAAATCAAACTGTTATCGGCCATTACTGCCCTCCTCCCGCGCTAGGCGTTGGCGCGGCTTTGAACAAATCAGTCGGGGACTGTCCCTGGTCAAGCGTCAGACGCGTGGTGGTAAGCTTCGGTACGGTCAGCGTGACGTTCTGTGTGTTATCAAAGATGGTCGGATCGTAAGATAGCGTGATGGTGTAATTGGCAGCTTGGCTTGGGTCATTCGTATCAGTGTTCAGGCTGAAGCTGCTGAGTACGACGTTGCTGAACGCCGCGTGGGCGGTATTATCGCCCTTGGTAGTGTAGGTGGCGTGCTTGAGGCTGTCGACATACTGGTTGACGTTAGCCAGGTTAGCCGAGGTACCGGTTATTGTCGCCGTCTGCTTGGTGAAATCGATGTTGAAATCCGTGATACTGACATCGGACGGCGTCACCTGGTTCAGGTAACCGAAGACCTTGGAGGCGGCCGGTTCCTGGGAGTGGAGCTGTGTCAGGGCGCCCAGCTGGTTCTGGACGGTCAGCATCTTGTTTATCTGCGGCTCGTTCTGCAACTTCGTGGTTTCGGAGCGGATATCCTTGTTCAGGTCGCTGAGGTGCTTCTTCTGCAGGCCGCTGACGCTCAGTAGCAGCAATAGCAGCGCCACGGCGGCGATAGTCACGATCGTGGACACGGAAATGACCATCCGCCTGGCCCGCTGGGCCTTGATGTACTCCATTTTTACAGCCGGCAAAAGATTCAACTGCATCATGGGTTCCTCTCCGCCAAGCCGACGGCCACGCTGAACTGGTTGGATATGGCGAGCAGCTCGTTCTGTCTGTCCTGACTGAACGAGACGCCGCGCCAGGCGTTGCCGATCTCCACGTTGACGCCGAACTTATTAGCTATATACAGCGGGAATTCCGGTATCACCGAAGCGCCGCCGGTAACGATTATCCTGTCTACTTTCACGCCCGTGTAACGGGTCTGGAAGAACTTGATGGACTTTTCTACTTCGCTGGTCAGCAGGTCCACCGTGCCGCTGATGGCGGCGAAGACCTGGCCTTCCAGCTTTTCGCGGCTCAGGCCGAACTTATAAACGAATTGTTCAGCTTGTTTGGCATCGATGTTAAGGGTTTGCGAAGCTGACTTCAAAAAGGCTTCCACGCCGGTCGGGATGCTGCGCGTCAGGTGCGGCGCGCCGTTCATGACGATCACCAGGTCGGTAGCCAGGTGGCCGACATCCAAGAGCAGCTGGGCGCCCGGGGTGTCCGGCACTGTCAAGGCCCGCGCCATGGCCAGGTTGTCCGGCTCGAAAGCTATGACGTTCAGGCCGATCGATTCCAATATATCCAGCCGGCTCTCGACAAATTTATTGGGCACGCTGGTCAGCAGGATTTCCTGCTTGCTCCTATCGCTTGGCGAGTCGCCCAAAAGTGACCAGTCGATGGTCGATTCGGCCAGCGGCGTCGGGATAAGCGCGTCGGCCTGCAACGGGATAGCCTTGGCCAGCTCGCTGTTTGACAGCCGGTCGACGTCGGCCACGGTCGTGAAGACCCGGTTCGACGGCACGCCGGCGGCCACGTTCTTAGTGGTCACGTGCGATTGGCTGACCAGCTGCGCGATGGTCTGCGCCAGCTTCTGCTGGTCGGCTTTGGAGTCACTCATGGAGATGGCCGGATCTATCGGCACATAAGCGTATTTCAGCAGTGCCTTGGAAGCGCCGCCGCCCTGCAATTGCACCAGCCGGATAGCGGTCGTACCGATATCCAGACCGAAAAATTCGGAAGCCGCTCCGAACAGTAAATTCATAAATTTACCCCGTTTTTATCTGAGGCGTTCATCACCCGAATTATACCATAAGCGTTATGGTTACTGGCCTGTGTCCTAGGTGTCCCACCCGAATTCAACATGATTTTCGTTTTCGCCTATCGCTGGTTTATTTATACCCTGGAATTATAACAAACATAAGCGGTTAAAGTCCAACTATCGTCTTGGTTATGCGGCCCGGAGGCCGTCCCTATAAGACCGGCGGCAAGCTTTCGATCGACTGGAACTGGAGCGAACCGCCGCCCGGAGGATTGACCGTCGGGTTGGACAGGTACAGCGTCGGGCTGTATTCGAAGACTTCGCCCGCGCAGCTGATATTGTCCGTCTCTACGCCGGCGTTACTGCAGCTGTTGTATGGCGGGCCTTTCGGCGTCGGCGGGCTACCAGGGGTGCCCGGAGTGCCCTTTATTATCGGATACGGCGCGCACAACCAGTAACCGCCACGGCTCCAATTGGCGTCAGGATCGGCGGATTCCGAGATATTGGCACAATCCTCACCGGCGACCTGGCCACCGAAACTAAGCCCGATATTCTGGTTGGCACAGAGGTAATTGTCGTACCACGTGTCAGGATCCGGCACGTTCCACGGTATGCAGTAAGGATAGCCTTTGGCCTGGATATCGCCCAGCGTGTCCCAGCCGTCGGCAGGATTGCCGCTGGGGCTCGGGTTGTTGTAGTAGTGCGTCCAGGCGAACCGCAGCGATGAGCTGCCGGGTACACAGAGCCAGTTATCGTTCCAGGTATGGGAGTCGGACGTCTCATCTATGTGCGTACAAGCATAACCGCCAGGCAAGCCTCCGCTTGGCGGACCACCGCTTGTCCAGGCGAAGCCCCACGGCGGCCCCTGCCTGTCGGGCGTGCTTGGTACGGCTCCTACGGCCGGGTTAGGCTCCTCGTCGCGCAAAGAACCGAAGGTGCGCATAAGATTCACCTGCTTACCTACGAAACTACCGGTCACGATCAGCTGGTTTTTGCAGGTACTGTACAGGTTGACAGCCGATACCGGGCTGAAGCCGCTGGAACAAGTGTAGATTTTGCCGCCAGAGCCACTATTATCCTGGGCCACATAAAGGCCGGCCAGCTTATGCACGCCAGACGATATATAGATGTTGCCGGTAGCGTGCAGCACCAGTGACGGCGCTGTGCCAGCCTGCCAGCCATCACCATAGGCGATGTCGCTGGACACATAGATGTTGCCGTTCACGAATAGCGAAACGTTTTGGTTGGTACCCAGAGAGCCGCCGGTAACCGTAATGTTGCCGCTGTGCGTATAAGCGCCGTTCTTACCCGATAAAGCGAACGATGAACTGCCGTAATTGGCGGCTGACGGCGGCGCCGTCTCATTGGTCAGCGTGCGGCAACCGTTGTATTGACCGCCTAGCGTCGGGCTCTCATTGCCTGCGCTATCCACTTGCACGCCACTGTTCGCGAGGTTCAATTTGGCCGGTGACCCTAAGATGCTGGCCGATGTCTTGGCGCTGGCCACGCCGGTGATCTTAAGCAGTGCCAGGGCGCTCAGCTGCGTCGTGCTGCCGCGGGTCACACCCGCCGGATCGCTGATGTCGGCATAGCCGGCCAGCGTACCACCGGACGTCGTACAATTATCGAAGCTGCCGCCCGCCGAAACGGAACTGTTATACACCTTGAAATACGGCTCATTGACGACGCGCGGACAGTTCGGGGTGATAGGACCGGCCGGAACTCCCGCGAGCACGTTGTTATCAGGACCAACATAACCCGACGAATATTGCAAAGAGACCGCCGTGCAGTATTCATCTCCCGCCTGATATGAACCCGGCGGTATACTACATCCCCCGTTAGATAAGACGGTTGGATTAGATGGAATCGTAAACGTTCCATTGGAATATGATGATGGCGCGCAAGGATAACTTATAGCGCCATTTGCCGCTTTCTTATAGAACGAAGCAGTAACGGTGTCGTTAACGTCATGGTTGGCCATTCCCCCTGGAGGGGTGTCCCATGAGAAGTTGGCGCTAGCATTATAGCTGACACTCGAAGGATGCTCTGTCGTGGGGGCAAGGTTTGTGGATGAGCTGGCCGACGCGTTAAATTTCTGGTAGACCGTTATATTTACTGAGCATTCGCCGCTATCGCTACGGTTCCATGTCATACTCCCCACGCCATACATGTCCGGGTAGTAAGTCCTGCTGAATGAGGTGACGCTAGATGGAGCAGTATATGTTACGCTCGCCGTTTCGGTTTCCCCCACATTCAACCCGAAACCGGTATCATGTTCATCGAACGATGACGGAGTGCGTTCTGTAATGCTGAAATTGTGACCTCCGGCACTGGGGGGGATTACGTCCGCATAAACACTGGAATTATTGTTTTGGACTGGGATATTTATGGTATATGGCTGACCCGCCAGTACTACGTGGTGACCATTTACGATCGGCGCATCGTTCGGGCCATCCACGGTAAGCGGCTGGCCAGCAATGTTACATGTGGCCTGATAACAGTGCATAGGCCCGTATTGATAAGGTGACCCTGCCACCTCTTGATAGCTACCGTCGGACTGTTTCTTATAACTATGTATGTAGACGCTCACATCGGGCTTGACGGCCGTATAGGTCATATCTATCACGACGTACCAGTTACCATCACTCCCCTTTACTTTCTGGAGCTGATAGCCGGCACCGCCATTATCGGAATCCGTCCCGTCCAGGGTAAGGTACTCAAGATATCCGTTGGTATAGGTATTTTTTATATTCGCCTCATGACAATTGACGTTGAATCCCGTCGTCGGAGGATGGGTTATGGGGTGGTCGACTATGTGCATACAGGCCGCCGGGCTATACGCGCCCCAGCCAGTGCCCGGACCGTTAGGATTAGAGAAGTAAATTCTTTGGCAATAGGTGGAACCTACGGGCTGGTTCGCCGGAACATTTATGGTTACGGGATTCCCTGAACTAGGATAATAGCTACCCCCAGGCGGTGCTGAGCCCGTCGAACCGCTCGGCCGACCATTATTACCCCATCCTCCGTTATTATCTTGGACTTGCCAGCCAAAGTTAGCCGTAGACGGGCCATTATTATTCACCCAGTTCTTAAACGTGTGGGATGTGCCGGGCGCAACATCTTTGGTCCCGGTCTGGCCATCGATGGTCGTAACTCCGCTCAATTGCCATTTGGTGACCGGATT
The DNA here is from genome assembly GCA_035547815.1 of Saccharimonadales bacterium (SeqCode). Lineage (GTDB taxonomy): Bacteria > Patescibacteriota > Saccharimonadia > Saccharimonadales > UBA4665 > JARIHC01. Next base: position 15,782 of record DASZUB010000015.1, on the reverse strand, counting down.
ATTATAGTGCAGCTCTATGGTCACGGATCCGGCCATGTTAAGAATGCCGTTCGACCATACGCCTGAATCAGCCTGTGCCTTGCCGATAGCATTCTTCTCCGTTATTGGACCATTATAATTTTGACCTACGACCATCGTGGAATCATAACCGGCAGAATCATATAAACGTACCCATGCCAAGGTGTAGCCACTAGGTCCACTCTGACTCCAATCTGGCGGACTGTTATAGCAGTTGTCGTTCAAGGTTAGCGTACCGCTGCCATTCGTACTACCGCCATTAGGACCATGGTTAGCCCCCCCTTGGCTGTCTACGTATCGTCCGCTTTGGTTAGGACAATTAGCGTTCGGGCGGGTTTCCGTAACGTTAGCACCGCTCAGATTAGCGCCGTTCTGGTCATAAGCATGTATGCTTATGGTGACAAAGTGCTGGCTATTGTTAGTACAGCCTGGGTCCGCCGCAGCCTTTTTCCAGACCAGCGAGTCCGCGAAGTGCCAGATGGTCGAAATTTGCCGGGTAATAAAACTAGTCACCGAGTCTAATCGGGCAGCCGGAAGCAGGCTTGAGGCCATGAGCTTGCCGTTCGCATATTTCTTCTCATAGCTCTTCAAGAACTGATCCCATGAGCTGTAATTACCTGCTGTCTTGCCGGCTAACCGAATTATGCCGACGAAACCGGCTTCGGAATTGAAGACGCCGGTATTCTGGCCCACCTTAGTGAGCTTATCTATTTGGCTTTGTGTGGATACGGCCGGAGGCAAGCCAGGTACAGGGGTAGATTTTATATCGTTGAAACAAGGAGTCGCGGTCGCACAGTTTTTCATATAAAATACCGTACTCGGCATGCTGTTGAAATAAGTCCCGCCCGATCCGGCGGATATACGATTGCTGGGATTGATGTTAGCCTGGGCTATGATTGCTTTGTCGCTCTTGTTCTGCTGGAAAAGAGGCAAGAATTTACTTTTCATAGTTGCCAAAGCCTGCTCTCTCAGAGCGGTCGGCGACGGATTGGTAGAATTGTTAACATATGGGGTGTCATATATTATAGCCGCCACCAGAAGGTCTTTTTTGGCAATCACCTTATCCTCTAGCTTTGCTTCATAAGCATTATTTTCGGCATTTATGCTTGAAAATACCTGCTGCGCATTATCATAAGAGTCTATTGCTTGGTAACGGATCGCATTATTAGGGCCAGCCGACATGTACTGGGTCTTGTTTATATCGGCTTCGGTCACCTTTACGTGATATTTTTCGGCTTCGGTCTTGAGCGCCGCGTTCAAAATAAGATAATTCCTGGCCGTCTCATGAGGAGACTTGCCAAAGCTGACGTTCTTATTCTTTTTGGTATATTGGGTTATTTCATCGCTGAGCGCGTTGACCTGCTTCGGCGTAATCGTGATCTTGCCGATTGTGACATTTTTGCTGTTTTGATAAATATGCCAACCGCCAGCAACTACCAGAACCAATATGATAAGTCCGAAAACGTACTTAAGCGTACGCCTACCGCCAGGTACACGCGAAAGCTTACCCTTTTTCTGCTCGGAAGATTGCCCCGTACCAACGGTAGATACCACTGTTTGCTGAGGCTGAGCCCCTGGTGTGCTGTCTTTGTTAGCTGCCATTACTTAAATAGGCCCTACTGATTACCTGGTATCAGTATAGGAACATAAGCTCTTTACTGCAAGCAGTTACGAAGCGATTGAATACTTATTTTGTGTTTTCGCCGGCGTATATGAAGTGGCCACCAGTCAATTCGGTTACGGTATCGAAACCGAAACCCCTGGCTCGCAAGCCTTTTATGATTCCCGGCAATGCCTTTACCGTTTGAGGATGATGGCCGCCATCGTGCATAAGTATTATGGACCCAGGCTGCGCCTGGCTGAGAACGTTGGATTTTATCGCCGATACGCCAGGATGCTTATCATCTAATGAATCTACATCCCACTCGACCATTTCCAGGCCAAGACGGCTAGCCGCGGAACTTACGTTACCGTCAACCAATCCATATGGAGGCCGGAAAAGGCACGGCTTAAATCCTGTGGCCTTTTTAATACGTTTATTTGTACTCGAAAGTTCTCCATATCCAGGATACTCTGGATGGTGATAAGAATGGTTGCCGATCTCGTCGCCGCTCGCCAATATATCGGTCATCAAGCTTTCACGTCCATGCACATGCTTGCCTTCTTCAAAGAAAGTTGCGTGAACACCATAGTGTTTTAATGTGGCGAGGATTTTCGGAGTGTATTTGACGCTCGGTCCATCATCAAAAGTAAGTGCAACGCGACGTCCGTCCGGAGAGCCGCTGGTTATAAGGGACCCCGCTGGAGCGGTGCAACCTATAGGAATCTTGCCGTCATTAGGCGTCCCTCCGTTGGCGCGGTGTCCGTGGCCTACGGAGGACGCGGTTGCCTCAGCGGTGTGTTCTACTGCATGACCGCCTACTTTAACTATCGCTGCCTGCTTGGCCGCATGGTTCGCGGCTGCTACGTCTTCCGGCGACGCAGCATCAGCCGCGGGAACTAAGAGGTTGCCTATACCTATACTTATGGCCAGACTTGCGCCCGCTGCCAGTATTCTCTTGTCGATTCTCTCAATCATAATTATATTTTACCATGAATATTTATAATGTCAATCAGGCTGTCCTTCTGTGATAAGTAAAAACGAATTCGGGTGGTGTGATGGTGGTGTCGGAAGCACGCCTGGGGGCGAGATCTTAGCTTGCGCTACGGTCTCGCCCCTCCGGCGGCTTCTTATTCACTGTGCGTAGGCAGCGTGGCCGTAGTCGATTCGTGGTGGGCTTTCAGGATCCAGACGAAAACGTCCGCGATCTTGACCTGCGTCTGCTTGCCATCGATGTTCACCGATTTGGTCAGCGGCAGGACGCCTTTGCCGTTCCATCTTTCCTGGACGACTTCGTGATTGCTGGGAACTTCGTAGTAGTAGCCGGCAAAGACGACTTTTTCGCCTTTGTGGGACTTCAGTTCCACACCGTCGCCGGAACGAACGATCTTGGCGACCTTGTTGGATGGGCTCAGACCTTTGTCTTTGCCGCCATAAAGCATGGACTGGCTTCCCGCCTGTCCGGTCGTGAGACCCTTCACGCCGTAATGCGCCAGGACGTTCATACGAACGCTCTTCGCGGCTAACGCGTTAGAGGCGAAAGCCAGCGTGGCGATCAGAACGATCATGACGGGCACGAAGAACATGCGGTTACGCATGGCACTGTTGTGTGAAACGAACGACATGGGATCACCTCCCGAATTCGTTGGACTTGAAGCAGGATTGCTCCAATAGCTAAATTATATCACTCTATATATAAAATGTCAATATATCTAGTTTTGGCATATGCCCATGTTCCGGATTGGGGCGTTTCAAGCCTTTGCCCCACTATACGGTCATAATATACTAACCTTATGGGTCTGAATCTGATTATTGCTAATGCCGACGGTTCACTTGATAAGAAACAATCTGTAATCAAACGCGCCTTCGCCAGTGCCAGCCAAACCGCACAAGAACTACTCCAATTAGACAAAGTAGATGTCGTTTGCATTAGCAATAAAGTGTATGTCATCCCTGAAATCGGTATTGGCGGCTTTACACCGAGTCGACACCTGACGTATCTTTATATCGACCCAGCCGCCGAAATAAATGAGAGCGAGATTTTCAATACCTTGTGCCACGAATTTCACCATGCTCGCCGCTACGATGGTCCGGGTTATGGCAACACCCTGTTTGATTCCATAATTTTCGAGGGTTTGGCGACCGCCTTTGAAAACGAAGTGTCCGGCGGCAAGGCATTTATCTCGTCAACGCTCCGAAAACGAAAAAACACTAGACAACTTATCAACAAATGTAAGCCACATTTTAATGATACTGATTTTGATCATTTCAAGTGGTTTATTCGCGATAAGTCCGGCGAATTGCCACGCTGGTCCGGCTACGAGATGGGCTATTTTATAGTCAGAGAACAATTAGCCAAACAAAATAAAAAAGCCTCCGATCTGGTGCTCGAAAGCCCTAGAAATTTTGAGTAAGTAATGCGCGATACCCAAGAGGGGAAATAAAGATCTTCCTGACGAAGAACAGTATCTCACCCTCCGGGTACCGCGCCTAGCCGAGGCTAAGATGCAACTTAGCGAGGCCAGTTGGCGTGCCGTGATCTGTCCTCATGCCCCACGTGGGCGGCATAACGGTAAACCAGGCACGACCTATTTAGCTCCGGCTACAGCTGCCCGAACAACGCTGACAGGAGTTCGAGCTTGAACCCTGAGAGCTATTGCCAGTAACAGCACTAGCCGAAGCACCGAGCTTGTACTCGGATGCTTTGACATGCAGTATCTTCATGCACGTCTCTCCTTTCTCTGGTAATTACGACCCAGTCATTCCCGATATATCTCGCTAGGACCTTCGCTTTCACGAATGCATACGGCCTAAGTCTGATAGAGACCGGTACGTCTTTGCGCTTTATTACGCAAAGTAGTGTGGAAGGCTCATAGCGTCTGGGTGCACGTCACTTACATCCAACGTGTGGTGCAAGTAGTGCTCCGTGCTATAGCCAAAACTGATCGGTATTAGACGGTCGCTCAAGACACGCACCACATGTAGCGGCGCGTCATCGGGCGATAGTCTGACCGACACAGCATTGAACCTCTCGAACAGCGACTGAATCGTTGCTGAAGGTTCAGGAGCGAAATCAGTTTCCTTACCCTGACAAAGCCACCTCAAATTATCGAGATGATCAGGCAGGGCATAGAGTTTGGCATGATCCATCGGATGGACCACGCTACGCGGATCTATAGCTCGATGCGGACCGTGCTTCAATGCCTGCATCAAGCCAAGTTCCGCCTCATGAAATGCCTTGGCAACAGCCTCGTCAAAGGAAATCTCTGAAGAGGCGCAACCGTTGACAAAACACGGAAACTGATCCTCGGACATGATCATGACATTTATGGTGACCACGCCATACTGGCTCATATCCAGGACGAAAACATCTCGTCCGAGCTCTTGCCAGTACTTTACGCGGCGCTGCCAGTGGAATGGCAGTCGGCTATAGACAATACGTGATGGCGAAGTACGCATGAACCAGTTGCGCATTACACTGTCACGCTCGATGAGCTCCAAAAGAGCCCGTCGATTGGCCTCTTGCCGCGACGTGTAGGCCGCTACTCCTGACGAGCTGGCCTCGAAACACAGCTTTCTACCGAACGTTTCATTGGTGAGAGGATAGAAGACAAGATCGACGGGTACCCATATAGGGGAGCCATCTACCATGCTCTTGCCTTGCACCCATTGCCATGATGTATCTCGGTCGAAAGGCTGCAGAAAGTCCAGCCTGTCGTACTGTTTATCGCTAAGTGGTGCAACAACAAAAGGGTCTAGCCAGCTCGTTTTAAAATCGTTGGCTTTGCCTACGTGATCTACTCGTACCAAACTGCTTGCATATCGCTCATATGCCTCAGCCAAGGCCTTGACTTGAGCGAGTCCGCTTGAAGTTGCCGTACCACCGGCAAATCGTTGCTTATAGGAACGGCGGGCGTCCTGATTAGGACTGGGTTTGTACAAAGCAGCCGCTCCAAAGAACGTCTCGCCCTTATCGGGACGTCCGCCATTAGTCATGCGGACGTAACGAACCGGTTTGGTCGACCCCACTAACTCTGCTTCGAGGTCCTCCAGCACTTCCATAGCGCTGGGGATGACCTGTTCCGTTGAGTTACCTACAGCAATGCTGATCAACGGCGCAATCCCGGGAGTGTCCATGCCGAGCTCTTCAGCAAGAACATTGTCCAAGAAACCGCCATACTCCAGCGTAGCCAGGCCTACCTCGTTTGCGGCAAGATGCATGTTCTGAGCAACATGCCCTGCCTCAAGCAAGGTATAGCGATAGCCCCGATTCGAGTACTTCCCGCCATGCCTATTCAGATCGCCAGCAATAATAGAGATAGCTGGCGCATTGAATAGCAACGTCTCGCTGTCGAAAGCGAACTGCAACAGATCACGATCGACATGCTTGTTGTAGCAAATGAGCGCATCTTTCTCAGGATCGTACTCGTAGTAACCAGCCAATAGGCCCGGCTGATCACGGGTCACCACCAGATAGATCTTCAATGGATACAAGCCACCTGCCGAAGGCGTGGAATGCCGTCCGATTGAATAGCTGGCAGTCAACACGTGAGCGATTTGCCCCCTTATGACTTTTTTATCTGAGAAACTGCGACAACTGCGTCGTTTAGCTTGCAAATCCGTGAACGCAGAACTCCCGTGTGCAAGCGGTATCGATACCCCCGCAGCTATCGGCATCCGTGCGCTATTCGTATAGTTTCGAATCTCTTCAAACGAAACATTACACGAGTAAAACATTGGGTTTATGCCGAGTTGGTGACTGTGGACGTAAGCGTTACGACTATCCAGGATTATCCCTAGCTTTGTAAGGTCCTCGATGATCGCTGCAACAGTTTCTTTGTCGACGTCTTCGTGCTCCTTTATAACGTATTTGACGATTTGTTCATCTACGTTATAGCCGTTGCACTGACCCAGGATTGACCAAATGACATCAGCAAACTCATCTATGTCGTATTGTTCTTTCGGATGCAGGAATCGAATCCCTGCTCCATGTGGTACCGCCGGTACCACTAACAGCGGATAGAACTCCTGCTTCATGATTGCTCCTTCTATTACCAGAGATGTAAATGTACTAGGCCTTAGCCTTATGTAGATTCATACCATAAGGTAGAAAAATATGCAAAGATAATTCATGCAAATATTAACTCTTCATTAAATAATGAGTTGTCGTGCTCTATAAAAATAGAAACTAGAGATTAAAATATATCTAGCTTATTAACGCTAAACCGGCGCTACGACTTCCCCGTGGCTGGGGTCGGTCTTGGCTTTTTGCTGGCGGATCACGAAGATCGCTATCAGCGCCGCGATGATGCCGAAGGTCGAACCGATCAGATAACCATCATGGAAGCCGTGCACCGTAGAAGCCAAGACCTGCTGCTGGGTCGGTGGCGACATCAGGTGCAGATTGGCCAGGTAATGCTTGGTGCTGGAAGTCGCGATGCCGGTCAAAACAGCCAGCCCGAGTGCTCCGCCCACCTGCTGCGAGGTGTTCAAAAGGCCCGAGGCCAAGCCGGATTCATGGTGCGGTACGCCAGAGGTAGCCGCCACGGTACCACCGACGAACACGCCGCCCATACCGAACGCCATCATTGCCAGGCCGGGTGCCACATCACTCCAGAAAGAACCGTTAACCGGAATGTGCGACAGCCAGAACAGGCCGCCCGATACGATCAATGGAGCTACCACCAATATCGGTTTGTAACCTATTTTCTGGATTACACGTGGCACATTGGTCGCCACTATCGCGATAATGACCGGCATGATCAGGAAGCACAGACCCGTCTTAACTGGCGAATAACCGAGGATTTCTTGCATATACAGCGTCGTGAAGAAAAAGATTGAGAACAGTCCGGCCGACATGCAGAACATCAATAGGTCGGCACCTGTCAGGTTGCGGATGCGGAAGATGCCGAGCGGTACCAGCGGGTGCTCGACGCGCCGCTCATTCCATACGAACGCTGCCAGCGCGAGCACTGCGATCACGAAGAATGTCAACGGTGTATGGGCCGTCCAGCCGTCGGTCGGTGCCTTCACCAGCGCGTAGACCAGTGACATCAGACCGCCCGTCGCTAGCACGGCACCAGGCAGGTCAAGCTCGTTGTGGTCGAGGTCGGATTCGTGACGGTCAAGGATGAAGAGCGCCGTGACGACGACGATGATGCCGACCGGCACGTTAATAAAGAAGTTCCAGCGCCAATCGAGATATTGCGTCAGGATGCCGCCGAGCAACACGCCGGCCGCGGCACCGCCGGAGGCCACCGCGCCCCAGACGCTCAGCGCGACGTTGCGTTCATGCCCTTCCTTATATGTAACCAGTACGATCGATAGAGCGGCCGGCGACATGAAGGCGCCTGCCAGTCCCTGGACGCCACGGGCAATGATGATCCACGACTCGGATTGCGCCAAAGCCGTGGCCAGCGAAGCCAGCGTAAACAGGGTGATTCCGGTGAGGAATATCTTACGGCGTCCAAACAGGTCGGCGGCGCGACCGCCGAACAACAACAGACTGCCGAAGGTCAGCGTGTACATGGTGACGATCCACTGGAGATTCTCCTGGCTCATATGGAAAGCCTTCTGGATGGCCGGCAGCGCCACGTTAACGACAGATACGTCGAGCACTACCATGAACTGGGCCAAAGCCAGCAGCACTAATATCAGCCAATGGTTGGCTTGTTTCTTTGGCGCACCCGATCCGGACTTTTTGGCTTTAGGCATATGGCTCCTAGTGTTACAATAAAACTTGAGATAATTGTATTATTCAATTATTGACATTGTCAACTATTTTAATAATTTCGGGTGTAGAAATGCCGCAGAACACTTCTCAAGACACATCACTGGAAAGGTCCTACCTGATATTTTTCCACTTCTTGATGATGTCCAAACACCGCGTCATCGAACTCGGCAAGGAATACGACCTGACCGCCATGCAGGCCATGACCCTGTTCCTGTTGGAAGAACACCGCGCCATGCACGAACTGAAAACCATCTTCAATTGCGACGCTTCGAACATCACCGGCCTGGTCGACGGGTTGGAAGCCAAAGGTCTGGCCACGCGCTATGAAGACCCTAACGACCGGCGCATAAAACTCATCCGCCTCAGTAAAAAAGGCGACAAAGTACGAGCCTCCCTGCTCTCGCGGGCAGTGCGTGAAAGCCAGTTGCTGGCGAATCTCGACGAGGACGAGCAGCGGCAGCTTATAAACCTCCTGGCCAAAGCGACGGACGGCCATGATAAAATGACACCCGAAAGGTAGGTGTTTATGAATAAATTATTTTTGGGAATCGCCCGTTTCTCGGTCCGCTTCCGCTGGTTAGTGATTATTTTTTGGATCGTGGCCATCCCGCTAGTAACGGCTAATTTCCCAAGTATTACCAAGGTGACCAAGAATGACACCTCGGATTTCTTGCCTAAGAACAGTCCTACCGACACGGCCTCCAAGCTGGAAAACGCTTTTCAGAGCAAGGATACCGCCACCAACGCCGTGATAGTCGCCAGCCGCTCCGGTCAGCCGCTGACGTCGGCCGATAAAGCCGCCATCACACAAGTGTTGAACAACGTCCAAGGCGTCAATGACGTCACGCAGCTCCGTAATACCGGTTACAGTGCCGACGGTGAGGCCCAACAGGTAATCGTCGGCATATCAGGCGCCGCGTTCGGCGACCAGGCGACGGATATCGTCAAGAATATTCGCGATCAGATTGCCAAAGTCAATTTGCCGTCGGGCTTGAGCATCCACTTGACCGGTGATTTAGCGGCCGGCGTCGACCAGGAGAACGCCAATACCAAGGGCCGTAACAATACCGAGTTTTATACCGTCATTCTGATCATCGTACTGCTGTTGATCGTTTTCCGCGCTCTATTGGCACCGATAGCCACGCTGATTCCGGCCGGTATCGCGTTGGCCGTGTCCCAGCCGGTGATCGCCGAATCGACCAAGATCGGCGTCCAGGTCGGCTTCATCACGCAGATACTGCTGATCGTGCTGGTTCTAGGTGCCGGAACGGACTATGGCCTGTTCCTGGTGTTCAGGGTACGCGAGGAACTGCGGCGCGGACTGGAACCTAAGGAAGCCGTGGTCAAGGCCTTGTCCAAAGTCGGCGAATCGATAACTTTTTCGGCCGCTACCGTCATAGCCGCCCTGCTCAGCCTGCTGCTGGCCAGTTTCGGCCTATACAAGGGATTGGGACCGGCGCTAGCCATCGGCCTGGCTATCATGTTGCTGATCGGCCTGACGTTCCTGCCGGCCTTGCTGGCAGTGCTCGGGCGGGCCGTTTTTTGGCCGTCCAAGACCACTAAGCGTGAGCCCAAGGTCGGCCTGTGGGGCCGGCTGGCCGACCGTGCTATCAAGCGACCAGTCTTCATGTTGCTGCTCGGCGTGATCATATTTGGCGGCCTGATGTTGGGCCTGACCGGATACAAATCAGCCGGTTTCGGCGACCAGAGCGCGCCGGCCGGCAGCGATTCCGCCCAGGGTCAGGCCGTGATAGCGCAGCACTTCCCGGCCGCCAGCAATAATCCCGAACTGTTGATATTCCATTTCAACGACTCGGTCTGGAACAATTTGGCGCCAGTGGCCGAAGCGCAGTCAGACCTGGCCAGCTCGGGCACTTTCAAAGCCGTCAGCGGGCCTTTTGACGCCAATGGTGTCAAGCTCACGGCACAGCAGCTGCAAGCGCTGCACGCCGCCGGCAACAGACAGTCGCTGCAAGCTATCAGCCAGTTCATAAGTCCGGACGGCAAGACCGTTCAGTTCTACGCACTTTTGAAAGCAGGGTCTACCGGCAGCGCGCAAGCTATGGCCGCCATCCCATCCGTCCGCGCCGAACTGCAACAAGAAGCCCAGAAAATCGGCGCCGACCAGGGCGTGATCTTCAGCACCGACTCCGTCGGTTACGACATCAATCACGTCGCTACGGATGACCTTAAGCGCATAATTCCGGTCGTGTTGTTGATAATCGCTGTGCTGCTGGCCGTCATGCTGCGCAGCCTGGTGGCGCCATGGTACCTGATAGCCACCGTCGGCTTGTCTTACCTGGCTTCGCTCGGATTCGCTATGATCGTCTTCGTGCATATAGCCGGTCAGGATGGTCTGAATTTCGTGCTGCCATTCTTGATGTTCATCTTCGGCATGGCGCTCGGCCAGGACTATAACATCCTGGTGATGAGCCGTATCCGCGAGGAAGCGCACCACGAAAAGACCTTGTCCAGCGCCGTCACCAAAGCTATCGGCATCACCGGTACCACGGTAACCTCGGCCGGTTTGATCCTGGCTGGCACGTTCACCATTTTGGGTCTGGTAGGCGGCAACGAACAGGTCCAACAGATCGGTTTCGGCGTGGCCTTCGCCATCCTGTTGGACACATTTTTTGTTCGTACCTTGCTGGTGCCATCGATCGTCGAGCTGCTGGGCAAATGGAACTGGTGGCCTTCCAAGCTATACCTTCAACACAGTTCGCCGGGTTCCGGTGTCAGGGGCTCGGGCGCAAAGTCAAAGCGCTAGCATCTTGCGGAGCGTGCGGATATTGCGGTTGGTGTTGAATTGCCGGTATTTGGACTTGGCCAGCAGTTTGGCGAAATCCGATTTAAGAGTCGAGCCCTTGTCCACCCTCCAATAGACCACGCCTGGTCCGGCTGCTACTTGTTCTCGCGGTGCTCGGCTGCAAGACTCCGCCGCCAGCTCTTTTTCGAGGCCGTTCTCCATGAATATCACGTAATCGTGCTGGTCATCGCCGGCCATCCCAAAAGGATATTTTTCGACTATTTTTGAGAGGTCCTGCATAGTCAGGACCTGCACTTTGGCCGGATAATCGAAGGTTTCACTCAGCGCGGTTTCAATGGTGCTTTTTAAGGCTGCTGTGCTGTCTTGCCCGCTAGTGAAAACGACGTTGCCGGATTGCAGTAAAGTTTTCACGTCTTCCAGGCCGGCTTTTTCGAGACATGCCTTCAGGTCGGCCATCTTGATAATCCGCCCGCCGACATTAATACCTCTTAGAAAAACCGCATACCTGTTCATACCGGTTATTATAGCTTGTTCGGTCAGTTGATAACGTTTTGCTCTAACGTGCTCTCAGGCCGGGCAAGCTGGTTTATGGTGTATGACATGTTGGATCGGAGTTCGAATCGTTTGGTGGAGGGGTGTAAGTGGTCGGGGAGGATGAGCAGCTAAGGCTGAGGTGGATACCCGGTAGGGTTCAGCCAAAGCTTATGTGCTCATCCTCCCCGTGGTGGGCGGGTCGCCTTACTAACGGCGCACTCGTCACGCTATTACCATTGGTGGGGGTGTGTAGCGTGTCGAGCGTACTGCAGTGTGAGATAAGCGAGACGCTTTAGGCGTCAGCCATGCTCACTTTGTGAGGAAACCTCAGGAAAAGACCGGAGGTGGGAAGGCGTTCTTCGCGATAGGAGCCTAACAAGAGGCACACACGAAGAACACAGACGCGGTGGCCGCCCTCTCTCGGCGAGCGTCTGGCGCCAAATGGTCAACCTCGGTATGTAGACCTTAGGCCGCGCCTTCCCGTCTTCCGGTGCCCCTCCTTCTTGCGCATGCAGCACCTGCTACTTATTTCAGATGTCGCACGTTGCTCGCAAGAAGCTTGTAAAAAATCTGCTTACACAAGAATTAGAATACAGTCGCGATGCTCCATGAAGCGTAAGCCCATGCAGCTACCATGGCTGTATCCTAATTTACCGTTTACGATGATCTCTACGATCCAACATGTCAAAGTGCTAATCTCAGGGAAGCCGCGAGCCGCTACGAAGGAGGGCTCAAGCCGCCATCAACCCAAAATTGCTCCTATCTATTAAACTCTAGAACGGGTTTAATGTCAACCCTTTTATGGTAAAAATCAAGATAAAATGACATGTCGGATTAGAAAAGAAAGTGCGGCTGGGGTGAAGGTTGGTCTGATTGCAAATTTGCTTTTGGGTATAAAGTAAGCGGCAACCGATCGGTACCAACGTTTGGGAAAGCACTCCTGTTAAGGAGTTAGGCCCGCTAGCGATTGCTCGCTATTCCCTTTGCCGCCTAGAGATCCATGTTGATGGAACCACCCTGAATCTCGCTTTCCCGCTCGCTGGTATTCCCTCCCTGGGAGGCGTTATTGCCTCGTCGCTTCTTCTTTTGTTGGTCGAGGGGTGATGCTATGGGGTTCTGTTCCGGACTAGGAACAGGTTTACTGCGTTACTTCAGGAACATCTATGCGGCTATCTTCGCCAAGATATGCGCGCGGAGTGCGCTAGCCGCCGGTGTGAACGTCGACGAATCTTCGACGTTTGGGTCCCATATCTCTCCTTTTGTTCGCTTTCTTGCGGTGTGCCATGGGGCACGAGCAAAGCGCTGCTCTCGGTGCTCTGTTCGTGCCTCACGGACGCCCGCGGGACGTAATCCGACATGTCAATGTGCCGATCCTGGATAGCGGCGAATCGCGGAGCGACTCTGAAGCCGGGCCAACCCAAGATCGATGTAATAATTTAACCTCCGTTTACAGCTGATGTCAAGCCCTCTGGTAGAATGGTGTCATGTCACTAAGTATCGGTATCGTCGGACTGCCCAATGTCGGCAAGTCCACTCTTTTCAACGCCCTGACAGGCAGCAATATCCTGGCGGCCAATTACCCCTTTGCCACCATCGAGCCGAACACCGGTATCGTGCCGGTACCCGACCCGCGCCTGGATAAGCTGGCAGGACTTTATCATACGGACAAGATCGTACCGGCCACGGTCACGTTCGTCGATATCGCCGGCTTGGTGGCTGGCGCCAGCGAGGGCGAGGGCCTGGGCAACCAGTTCCTGAGCCATATCCGCTCGACGAACGCCATAGTTCAGGTCGTGCGAGCATTTGACGATCCGAACGTCACGCACGTCGATGAGCAGCACGACCCGGCCAAAGACATCGCAACGATCAATACCGAGCTGGTGCTGGCGGACCTTCAGACCTTGTCACGGCGCCTGCCCCGCTTGGAAAAAGAATCGCGTGCCGACCCGAAATTAAAGCCGCTGGTGGCGACATATCAGCAGGTGAACAAATTTCTGGACAACGGCGATCCTATCTGGCGTCACCCTGAGATTAGCGCCGATGACCTAGCCGACCTGCAGCTGTTGACGGCCAAGCCGGTGATTTATTTGTTCAATGTCGACGAGGCCGGCCTGAGTGATAACGCACGGCAGCAGAAGCTGCGCGAGTCGGTGGCTCCGGCCCAGGCTTTGTTCGTCTGTGCCAAGTTGGAGAGCGAGCTCAAAGATCTGGACGAAAGCGACGCCGCCGAACTGCTGGAAAGCTACGGCCAGAGCGAGTCCGGCCTGCTGCAGCTGATCCACGCCGCCTACGATACGCTAGGCCTGCAAAGCTTCCTGACAGCCGGCGAAAAAGAGGTCCGCGCCTGGACGGTAGCCAAAGGCGCCAGCGCGCCGCAGGCTGCCGGAGTGATCCATGGCGACTTCGAGCGCGGTTTCATAGCCGCCGATATCGTCAGTTATGACGACCTGGTGGCAGCCGGCTCGCTGGCCGCCGCCCGCGCCGCCGGCAAAGTCCGCACCGAAGGCAAAAGCTATATTATGCGGCCCGCCGACGTGGTCGAGTTCAAGTTCAACGTCTCTAAATAAATCTACCTGTAAATCAAAAATCCGCAGGCCGGTTATTCTGCCTGCGGCATCGGGCTGGATTGCTGGCTATGGGCATGGAAAGAAGGCCGCCCGAACTTCTTATTCCTCATGGCGAGCGGCAGCTTGGAGTAGGCGACGCTCAGCGGATTGATCTCAAGCCCCGGTATGTTCGGTATGAAATGGTGCGCGGCGGGTGCCGGCGTCTCCTGCGCTGCTGCTTCTTGAGCCTGCTGTTGAGGTTGGGGCTGTGTTTGCTGCTGCCGGTTGCCAAACACCTCCTGGACGCCTTCTTCGTATAGTTCTTCCGCGGAAGCGGCCGCTATCGGCACAGTCTGGCCGCCGTTCCTTTGGTGTTCAGCCAGCAAGCTTTGCGCGTACAGATAATCCGATAGCTGGGGATCAGGCTTCACCGGTTCCAAATCTACGGAAGGCGTCTTGTCGCCACCCTTGGCCAGGTACTCTTGGAGCTTCTGTTGTTGTTGGTGCTGGGCCAACAGATAGGCCTGCAGCTGCTGGTTGATCTGTTCCAGGTGCAGTTTCTGGTCCTCGCTATGCTCGGCCTGCTTCTTCTTATTCTCTGCCATGCAGTGTTGGACATGACCTATCAGCTTGCGCAACCGCGGCTGGTTCATGCTTACGAACGTTAGGTTCTTGGAGCCGGTAGAGATGCTGATTTGCGCCGCCAGCAGGCGCCGCGTGTAGTCTATCTCACTTATCATGTCAAAACGCAGGTCCTCGACATTCAGATAACGCATCGGCTTCTTATCTATCAGTAGTACCCTGATGTCGGTCGCCACCAAAAGAGCGAAGCCGCCCTCATAGAGACCGTTGACGCATTCGAAAATTTTCTCATCTTCCAAGATGATATTAGGCAGCTCGAACATCTCTGTACGGCCCCAGCCCTGATATTTGACACCTATGTCCTTAAGCTGTTCTTCGATAGATTCTCTCGTTACCATGGCGGGCCTCCCTCTTGTCTCACCTAAGCCCCTTCAGCATAACCCTAAGTTGCTGAGCAAGCGGTGAGAATCCTTACAATTTTCATGCGATTTTCATCACACTCTCCCTGTAATTTGACTTTTTATTCTACTTCTCTCATAATTCATATATGTTGGCCACGCTGAAACAGACAGCGGAATTGGTGGAACTCTTCAAGCTGCGTGGTCGGAAACAGACGTTCAGAAAAGGTGATTTCATAATCCGTCCGGGCGAGACGCCGCCGGGCGTTTTTTATATCTATCAGGGTCTGGTCAAGGCCTATGATATCACCAAGTACAATGAAGAAAATCTGCTTATAATCCGCAAAGAAGACGAGATTTTTCCCCTTATCTGGGCTATCACCGGTCAGGAACGGGACGTTATTTACCAGGCTTTGGCGCCGACCAGCACCTGGCATCTGAGCCGGCGGGTTTTTCTGGACTTTATCAGGGGTAAACCCGAGACGCTGGCGCCATTACTGGACATGACGATAGAAATGTACCGCCTGCACAGCGAGCGTATCCTGAACTTGGAATACCGGACCGTCCGGGAGCGAATCATCTCTTTCCTGCTGACCATGGGCCA
>DASZUB010000014.1:0-7303 GCA_035547815.1 Saccharimonadales bacterium (SeqCode) | reverse complement strand
TGTGCTTGATCCCGCGCTGCTCAGGCCCGGACGGTTCGACCGCCGCGTGAATATCGGCCTGCCTGACCGCAAGGACCGTGAATCTATCCTGAAAGTACACTTCAAAGACAAGCCGCTCAGCAAGAAGGTCAACCTGGACGCACTGGCTGCCAAAGCCGCCGGTTCATCGGGCGCCGATCTGGCTAATATCGCTAACGAATCGGCCATCATAGCAGCTCGCAATTCACACAATGAGATCAGTGACCACGACGTGACGGAAGCCTTCGAGCGCGTAGCTATCGGTCCGGAGCGCAAGAGCAAAGTCATGACCGAAGCCGACAAGCTTACCACTGCCTACCACGAAGCCGGTCATGCATTGGTCGGGCATGTCCTGCCGGATAGCGATCCGGTGCACAAAGTGACGATAATTCCGCGTGGTCAAGCCGGCGGCGTCACCTGGTTCATCCCACCGGAAGATCGCGTCTTCGTATCGCTCATCCAGTTCAAGGATATGCTGGCCCGCGGCCTGGGCGGCCGTATCGCCGAAGAAGTGGTGCTTGGCAAAGACCGTGTGACGACCGGTGCCAGCAATGACCTGCAGAACGCTGCCGAAGTTGCCCGCGACATGATAGTCAACCAAGGCATGGGCGAAAAATTACGCGACCAGGTCTTTAAGACCGATGACGGCATGATGATTGACAAACTGGTCCACGAACGGGACTATTCCGACGAGACGGCCAAGGTCATCGACGACGAAGTCGAATCGCTGATCACGGAAGCCGCCCAGCGTGCCCGCGCGGTCATCAAGGCCAACATGACTTACCTGGAAAAACTGAAAGACAAACTGCTGGAGAAAGAAACCGTTGACGCCGAAGAAGTCAACGAAGCTCTCAAAGGTGCCAAGCTGCCCGCCGCGGCCGCACTGTACTAATTCAATTCGGCTCTTTGGTCCGCAAAGTCCTGTCATCTAGCCGCTGGCTGTTTTATACTATAGGGTGAGTTGAAAATCTTGAACCTGGAACTACCGGTCACGCATGAATAGTCCGTCGTCGCCCATAAAAAAGAAGCCACGCATAAATATCAGCAGCGCGGCTTTCCTTTTGATGTCCACGGCTTTCGCCAGCCAGCTGCTCGGATTCTTGCGCACCAAGCTGGTCAATGCTAACTTCCCGACGACCGGCCCCCAAAGCACCGATGCCTATTTCGCCGCTTTTACCATTCCGGATTTTTTCTTTTTCACGCTGGCTGCCGGTGCACTGGGCGTCGCTTTCATGCCGGTGTTGTCCGACCGTTTGCATCGGGTCAGCCGACGCAGTGCCTGGGAGCTAGCTGACTCCTTGCTGAATTTCTTGTCTATCCTGATGGCCGTTGTGGCGGTGATAATATTGCTATTCGCCGAGCCGCTGGTAAAACATATCGTGGCGCCCGGTCTGTCGCCGGAACAACTGCACACGGCAGCGACCATCATGCGTTTCCTGGCCTTCAACCCGCTGCTTTTCACGATTTCGGGGATCCTGACCAGCATGCAGCAGACCTTGGGCCGGTTCTTTTTCTACGCTATCGCGCCGCTGTTTTATAACATATCGATCATAGTCAGTATCTACGTTTTCAAAGATAATATCGGACTGGTCGGGCTTGGTATCGGTGCACTGGCTGGCGGCTTGCTCCAACTCCTGATCGTTATCTTCGGCCTATCAGGCACCAGCTTTCATTGGCGACCCAAGATCACATGGCGGAGCCATGATTTCCATGTGGTGCTGCGAAACCTGCCCCCGCGCTCACTCGACCAGGGTATGGACCAGGTCGAAAACGTCGTGGAGACGCACATCGCCAGCGGTCTTGGCTCGGGCAACATAACCTACTGGAGCAACGCATACATTTTAAGTACGGCACCCATCCTGCTAGTTGGGACGGCTATTTCGACTGCCGCTTTTCCGCGTCTTAACGCGCGTTTAAGCCAGCACCGGCCGGACTTGTTCCGCAAAGATTTTTTGACCGTGCTCCGCGCTATGATCTGGATCGCCGCGCCGCTGGTGACCATCAGCTATTTCTGCCGGGGTTACCTGGCGCGTTTGATCTACACCAACGGCAATATCCAGATTGCCACGGTTTTTGGATTCCTGGCGGCGGCCATATTCTTCCGTATCCTTTATTCGCTGATTTCCCGTTGGTATTACGCGCAGAAAGATACTATCACGCCGTTGGTGGTCTCCTTGTTCGTGATCGCGCTGAACGTATTCTTAGCTATTACGCTGTCGCGGCCCAGCGCCTATGGCGTATCCGGCTTGGCCTTGGCGCAGTCCATTGTCGCGGCGGTCGAAGTCTTCATACTTTCGACTATCATGCTGGTGCGCGACCCGAAGCTATTCGACGCCCAGTTCTGGAGCGGCGTCTGGCGCATAATTTCTGTCACGGGCTTTAGCGTGGTAGCGGCCTTCATAATGATCTCGATCTATCCTTTAGGCATTAATGACAAGGGTATTTTCGAACTAGGCACCAAAGTCTTGTTGATCGCCGGCGTCACATTCAGTGTGCATATAGCCGTTTCAGCACTGTTCGGCCTGGACGAGGTCAAGCCCCTATTCAGGCGCCTGAGGAGAATCGTGCTGAAACCCATCAAGCTCGAATTGTAATTTTGTACTATTTAATCATCTTTTAATATTTTTTGAGGTACGGCGAGGTATAATTAAAGCCATGTACGCAGTCAAGGACCACGACTTAATTTTTGGCGAGACGGAAAACCAGTACGTCTTGCGTGTCAAGGATATGCCAGAAGACGACCGGCCGCGTGAACGCATGCTGAGCAACGGTCCGGCAGACCTGTCGGTGGCCGAGCTAGTAGCCGTTTTATGGGGAGTAGGCAACCGCAACGAAGACGTACTGGCCATGGCCAAACGCACATTACACGAATACGGCGAAAAAGCGATCGCCAGCGAACTTAGCCCCAAACGTCTAAGCCAGACCGCCGATATTTCGCTAAATAAAGCCTGTCAGATAATCGCCGGCCTGGAGCTGGGGCGCCGTTTTTACGCCCGGCAGCCCACCGGCCGCCCGGCTCATGTACGCAACGCCAAACAGGCCTATCAATTTCTGAAAGATATCGCTAACAGCCAAAAAGAGCAATTAAGGGGCCTTTATTTGAACAGCCGCTACCGCGTAGTCTACGAAGAAGTTATTTCCATCGGCAGTCTGACATCCAATGTGGTCCATCCGCGCGAAGTTTTCCAACCTGCTATAGAACGCGGGGCAGTTGCAATAATTCTGGCCCATAACCATCCCTCCGGACAGCTGGAGCCAACCGAAGCGGACATCCATGTGACCGAACAATTGGTGGCCGCTGGTAAGGTATTGGGCATAGAACTGCTCGACCATCTGGTCATCACGCCAGGCCAGCACGTCAGCATTATGGAAATGCTCAGTGGCGGCCATCGCCAACAGGACTGATATACTTATCCCAGTGAAGCAAGACCACATCCGTAATTTTTGTATCATCGCGCATATTGACCATGGCAAATCGACGCTGGCCGACCGGCTGCTGGAGTTGACCGATACCGTTCAGAAACGTGCCATGAAAGCTCAGTTGCTCGACAAAATGGACTTGGAGCGCGAAAAGGGCATAACCATAAAATTGGCGCCGGTCCGGATGAACCACGACGGCTACGAGCTTAACCTGATAGACACCCCGGGTCACGTCGATTTCAGCTATGAGGTCTCGCGCAGCCTACAAGCCTGCGAAGGTGCGCTCCTAGTCGTGGACGCCACCCAAGGGATCCAAGCCCAAACGCTGGCTAACGTTTACCTGGCCATAGAAGCCGACCTGAAGATCATCCCGATTATGAACAAGATTGATTTGCCGGCCGCCGATCCAGAGCGTGTTGCATCAGAAATAATAAGTCTGCTGGGCTGCACGCGCGGCGATATCATCGAAATTTCCGCCAAGACGGGGCAGAACGTAGATAAGGTCCTAAGCGCCATAATCGAAAAGGTACCGGCGCCGAAACACGTCGCCGCCGGATTCAGTACCAGGGCTCTTATATTCGACAGCTATTATGATGATTACCGCGGCGTGATCCTGTACGTCCGTGTCTTTGACGGTTCGGTGTCCAAGAACGCGCAGATTAAGATGATGGCGACCGATGCTGATGGCTTGGCGCTGGAGGTCGGCGCCCTGACGCCTGAAATGACAGCGGGAGACTCGCTAGCTGCCGGCGAGATCGGCTACATAGTCACCAATCTTAAATCCACCCGCGAAGCCAAGGTCGGCGATACTATCACATTGAACACCAGCCCAGCCAAAGAACCGCTGCCAGGCTATAAAAATGTCCAACCGTTCGTTTATGCCGGCTTCTTTCCGGACAGCAGCGAAGATTACCAGCTGCTGAAAGACGCCGTAGAAAAATTATCACTCAGTGATTCGGCCCTGCAATTCGCTCCGGAAAACTCGCCGGTGCTCGGCTTCGGCGTGCGCGTCGGCTTCCTGGGACTCCTGCATATGGATATCATCCGCGAGCGTCTTGAGCGTGAATACAACCTGGGATTGATAGTCACCAATCCCTCAACCGATTACCACGTAGTACTTAATGACGGCACGGAACTCGATATAAAGAGCGCCGCCGACCTGCCGGATCCCGCTAAGATCCGCGAAATCCGCGAACCATGGATAAACGGTGAAATCATCGTGCCGCAGGAATATATAGGTCCGGTCATCCAGCTGATTACCGGCAAACGCGGCCAGCAAAAAAATATCAGCTATGTCGACAGGCGGGCGATAGTGAGTTTCGAAGCACCGCTTGCCAATTTGCTGACGGATTTCTATGACCAGCTCAAAAGCCTGACCAGCGGTTACGGCTCGTTCAATTACGAGCTGGCCGATTATCGGGCCGAAGACCTGGTACGGCTGGATTTCTATGTGGCCGGAGACATGGTCGGTGCGCTGAGCATCATGACGCACCGCACCGAAGCGCAGGCTCTCGGTCGGCAAACTGTCGAAAAGCTCAAAGAGGTCATCCCGCGGCAGAACTTCAAGGTGGCGCTGCAAGCTGCGATCGGTGCCAAGTTCATAGCCCGCGAAGACCTCAGCGCCTACCGCAAAGATGTCACCAGCGGGCTTTACGGCGGTGATGTCTCGCGCAAGAAAAAAGTGCTGGCCAAACAGGCGAAAGGCAAGAAGCGTCTCAAAAAATTCGGCAAGGTAGATATCCCGGCCGAAGCTTTCACGGTCATGCTGAAGCGCGACTGACCGCGCCCCACTAACGAGTTAATATTTGACACTTGCAGTAAAAGCATTGTGCGCTTTATAATAAAGCAATGGATGATTCCGCTATGGCGGCGGGTCTGAAACAAAAAATTGAGCAATACCGCCCCTCTGCCGCCACTATTGAGTTGGTTAGAAATACGCCTATCTTACTGCTGGTCGGCGTCTCCGGCGCCGGTAAAGGCAGCATAAACGCCAAGCTGCTCGAAACCGATGGCTATCACCATATCGTATCCCACACCACGCGCCGTCCGCGTGAAAACGACGGCGTCAGGGAACAAGATGGCCGGGAGTATCACTTCATAGACGTGGCCGAGGCCGAAAAGATGCTGGATGACGGCGCTTTCGTAGAAGCCAAATTTTACAGCGGCAACGTTTACGGCACCAGTGCCGCCGAAATAAAGCGCGCGAACGATGAAAACAAGGTCGCCGTCACCGATATAGAAGTCCAGGGAGTGGCGGAGTACGAAGCCATCAAGCCGGACATCAAAGCCGTGTTCGTGCTGCCGCCGAGCTATGAGATATGGCAGGAAAGGTTGTGCAAACGCTACGACGGCAATGTCAACGCCGCCGACCTGGAGCGACGCATGAAGACCGCCAAAATAGAGCTACAGGAAGCCCTGAACAAAAGCTATTATCGGTTCGTCATAAACGATAATCTGGCGGAGGCCGCCGATATAGTAGACGCAATCGCACGCGGCTCCGATCCGAAAAATGACCAGGCCGCCAAGGCTTTGGCCCATGAGATCCTCGCAAAGCTCTAATGCTTGCATACGCCAGCCGCCAGGATAATAATTAACCATTATGGCCGAGCGATCCCAATTCAGCGCGAGCGGGCAAGAAGTATATAAAGGAACATTTTTCGAAAACTTCATTCTTCGTCGCATCAGCCGGCGCGTATTGCTGTTCCCAGAAAAGTTCGACGAGACCGGAAAGGCCGGCGCGCTGCACGTTAATGGTACTAGGACCGAAACCGAGACTTCCATAAAATTGGCTGAGCAGATCCGCGGCGATGGCGAGCGCGCAGTGAGCTTTACCGACATTACCGTCGGCTATCCCGTAGGCGCGGCCGCCATACACAGTCTCAGTGCCGAGCGATATGTAACGGACGAAGTCGGCGACCTTATGGGTGTAGAGCCGTCCCGCCAGCGTTTCGTGTTAGGTGTGGAGGATAATGACATATCGATCTATGATGTCATGCGTACTATAACCCGCGCCCAACACACTGTTGAATGGGCCCAGGCTCTCCGGGAACTAGCGACGGCTGATGACCCGACACTCCACGGCAAAAACTTCATGCAAACTTTTTAGCACTCTTGACGGCAGAGTGCTAAAAATTGTAAAATACTGGCATTATGACCCAGCGCCAGCAGGAAATCCTGAACGCCATCATCGAACAGTACGCCGAGGTCGCCAGTCCGGTCGGCAGCACTCTGCTGGCCAAGCTTTTCAATGTTAGCTCGGCGACCATCCGTTCTGAAATGGCTGAGCTGGAACGCCACGGATACATAACCCAACCGCACACCAGCGCCGGCCGTGTCCCCACCGATAAAGGTTACCGTTTTTACGTCAACGACCTGCAAGAATCGCAAGAACGCCAACTGCCGGAAGGCCGTGGCGCCAAAGCCTTGGCCGCCCGTGTCCAGCAGGCCGGTGCACCGGAACGCATGATCAGGAATGCCGTCGACACGCTGGTTGAACTAACCCATAACCTTGGCCTGGCGACTATCGGTAACCAGCTGTATATCAGTGGCCTGAGCAACCTTTTCGGCCAGCCGGAATTCATGAATGCCATGCAGGTTCAACAGGTAGCACAGCTGTTAGACAACCTCGAGCCTTGGCTGCGTGAAGCCGCGCCCAACGAACCGCTCAGCGTCTATATAGGCCACGAAAACCCGATTGGCCGTTCAGCTGGTGCCAGCCTTATCATCAGCCGCTTCCGCAGTCCGTTCAGCGACCGCAGCTATATCGGCACACTTGGCCCGACCCGCCAGAGCTACCGCGACGTGATGGCGCTGGTTTCACGTGCCGGCCGTGAACTCGAAGAGGTTTTGTATGAGTAAAAAAACG
>DASZUB010000013.1:0-16301 GCA_035547815.1 Saccharimonadales bacterium (SeqCode) | reverse complement strand
TATGTTCGTCATACCTAGTATGAGGGTACTTGCGCAACTCATCAAGAGGGTTTAAGATGTATATAAGTCATCAAAAAGAAAGACTGAAAATCGTGGGCAAAAAAAGGAATATCATCGAGATAAATGGCAGGCGCTATGACGCTCATACCGGTGCGGCGCTTGATCATGCCGAGTCGGCCGCCGCTTCGACGGTGGTAAAACCGATCACCGTCAAGCACGCACCGTCGAAAACCATCATCAAACCCGTCAAACACCACCCGCAGCATAGCCAGCAACATAGCCACAAGGCCACGCGCCAGGCGGCCAAGGCCGTCACGCCGCACAAGCAACAACGCTCAACGACACTTATGCGCCGCGCCGTACACAAACCCGGTGCCAGCTTGAAGCGTCACGTAAAGGTCCAGAGCGATGTCAGCGCCCTGATTGAGCAGCCCATTCTAAAAATCGCGCCCAAGTTATCTTTTAATGCCGCCAATCCCAAGCGCCTGGAGCTTGCCAGTAAAATAAGACGCAGCGAATCGATAAAGCATTTCAACCCCAACCAACAGCCTTATGCGCCGTACAAGGTGAATGTGACGGTCCATAAACCGGCGCCGCAACCGGCCGCTATGCCCAAGGCCGTGCCACGGCAGGCCGCTCCTGATCTGGACGATATCTTTGAAAGGGCCATCCAAAACGCCACCAGCCACCTAGAACAGGCTCCCAAAAAACCCAAGAAACGCCGCTTGCATCTCGGCCGCAGGCATGTCCGCGCGTAATCCCTTATAATAGTCTCTGATGAAACCAGCCCGAACCCGCTTCGCGCCCAGTCCGACCGGTTTTTTGCACGTCGGCGGCGTCCGCACCGCGTTATTCGCGTGGCTCTTGGCGCGCCAATCGGGCGGCCAATTCATACTGCGCATAGAAGATACCGACAAGGCGCGCGAGGTCGTCGGCAGCATAGAACATATCCAGGAAAGCCTCGATTGGCTGGGGCTGGCGTGGGACGAGGGGCCGACCAAGCAATCGGACCGCCTGGACATATACCGTCAATGGGCCCAAAAATTAATAGATGCCGGTAGGGCATACGCCGACCCATATTCGCCGGAAGAACTTCAGGCGCTGCGCGACAAGGCCCGGACCGAAAAACGGCCTTTTCTGTTCCGCGACCACCGACCGGAAAATCCTCCAGAGTGGGACGGCAGCCGGCCTCTGCGCTTCAGATCCGAGCCCAAACCGTATAAGTGGCACGACGCCGTCATGGACGACCTGGAAACCGGCCCGGAGGTCGTCGACGATTTCATCCTTATCAAATCTGACGGCTATCCCACTTATAACTTTGCCCACATCGTGGATGACAGCGAGATGGGAATCACGCACGTACTGCGCGGTCAGGAGTTCCTAGCCAGCGTCCCTAATTACCTGAACCTTTACGAGGCGCTCAGCGTACCTCCGCCCATATTTGCCACCATGCCGCACATCCTCGGGCCGGACGGCAATAAGAAACTGAGCAAGCGTGACGGTGCCAAAGATATCCTTGATTACCGCCAGGACGGCTACCTGCCAGAAGCGATGGTCAATTTCCTGGCCACGCTCGGCTGGAACGACGGCAGCGAGCAAGAAGTCTTCGATACTGAAGAACTGGTCAAGAAGTTCAGCCTGGACCGCGTCCAGAAAAACGGCGCCGTATTCGACGAACGGCGACTGCTCTGGCTGCAGGGCGAGCACGTCCGCAAGCTTGATCTGGCCAAGCTTTATAAGCTGGTGGCGGACTTTTGGCCCAAAGAAGCTTTCGCCGAGAAATATGATGACAGCTACAGGTTGCAAGTGCTCAAATTGGTCCAGGAACGGCTGAAATTCTTCGCTGAACTGCCGGACCTGACGCGCTTCTTCTTCGTCGACCTGCCGATTGATCCCGAGCTTATTTCCAGCCACAAACAGCTTAAGAAATTATCTGCCACCGAACTTAAAAGCCTGCTGGAACAGACGAAATCAACTCTGGCGATCAGCGATTTCTCGGTCGCCGACCTCACCGAGCGCCTCAATGGTTTACTGGAAAAAACCGGCCAGAAACCGGCCGTGCTGTTCAGCCTCATCCGGATCGCCACCACCCAGGCGCCGGCCAGCCCCGGCCTGGCCGACACGCTGGCCGTCCTAGGTAAAGACCGCAGCCTGGAGCGGATCGACCGGCAAATCGACGCCCTTTAGAACAACACGCTTAAGCTTTTTGATATAATATTGGGGTGGAACCCGAAAACGAAAAATTCCGTACTCCCGACGAAGTTGCCGCCGACGAACAGCTAGCTCCATCACGGGCAGAAAGCGGCGCCGAAGATGCATCTTTGACATCTGCGCCCGCCAGATCGGACGATAGCGGCAAACAGGGGTCAAGATGGTCCAAATGGAACGCCTTCAACCGTTTGAACTGGCCGCCAGGCAAGAAAGAGTGGATTATTATAGTGGTCTTGGTGCTGCTGATCGCGGGCGGCGTCGCCTTCGCGCTACTGCACAAACCAAAGCCAGCCACATTGCAGCCGATCCCTAAGGTGACTGACGCCAGCAAGACGGTGCCGTCCACCTTGACCGGTCTGCCGGTCGACCCCAGCGTCAATAAGCGCACAGTCACCGGTGTTATGATAGAAAATAGCGAGCAGGCGCGGCCGCAGGCCGGACTTGGCCAGGCCGGTGTGGTGTTCGAAGCCATCGCCGAGGCCGGCATCACACGCTTTTTGGCGCTTTACCAGGACACGGCGCCGAATAACGTCGGGCCGATCCGCAGCGCCCGGCCATATTTCATCCGCTGGAACTTGGCGTTTGACGCCGGCTACGCCCACGTCGGCGGCAGCCCGGAAGCCCTCAGCGACATAAACAACTGGAACGTCCGCGACCTGAACCAAGCCTATAACGGTAATTACTACCACCGTGTCGGCAGCCGGCCGGCGCCGCATAACGTCTATACATCTATAGCCGAGCTGAACAAACTGGAGGTAGCCAAGGGTTATGAGACCAGTCATTTCACCGGCTTCGTCCGCAAAGCGAAGGCCTGGCGGCCCAAGAACCAGCCGATCACTGCCGGCCAGATAAATTTCGCCATCTCGCAGGCCGCTTACGACGTCCACTACAACTTCGACCCCAAGACTGACAGCTATGCCCGCAAAGAAGGCGGCGTGGCCCACATCGATTCCAACACCAATAAACAGATCAAACCGGTAGTCGTCATCGCCATGGTGATCCCTTACGCGCTGGAGTCCGACGGTTACCATTCCGCCTACAGCAATCTGGGCAGCGGCCAAGCCTTCATTTTCCAGGACGGCAAGGTCATTAACGCCACGTGGGCGAAGAGCAGTAACCAATCCCAGCTGACATTCAAAGACGCAAAAGGCAAGCCCATCCAGCTTAATCCGGGCCAGACCTGGTTGACAGCCGTGGCCAGCGCCAGCCAAGTAACTTACGCGCCTTAGGCGGAGCCGTTTATGGACCAGCTGGACCAGCTCCGGAACCGGGTACGCCAGCGACTAATAGCGTTCATATTGCTGGAAAATGCCGTCTTAATAGCCATCTGGTGGGGCGGATTAGAATATTTCGGGCTCGGATACACCGACCTGGCAGCCATCAGCCTGACTACGGCCATAGTCCTAGGACTGGCGATCGCCACCAGTGTCAGCGGCCGGGCCATGCAACCGCTCAAGGCCATCTGGCAAGCCATCGTCCACCTCAGTCCGGAAGACCACGCCGTGCCGGCCCCCAAGGTCGAGGAGCTGAGGCTGGGCCGCGAACTGATAACCAACCTGATCGGCCAGCTCAACCAGCTGGTGAACGTCGCCCAGCAAGTCGCCGCCAGGACAGAGGCCGAAGAACGCGACCTGGGCCACAACTTCATCGCTCAGAACCTGCCGCTGCCGCTGATCATCACGGATAACACCGAGACCATCGTATTCGCTAACCAGCCCGCCGCCAGCTACCTCGGCGTGGCCGTCGACCAGCTGAAAGGCAAGAACGTCTACGCCGTGCTCGATATGGCATTTCCCAGTCAGGACACCTTCGATAAGTGGCTGAAAGAAGTCAAGACCAAAAGTGCCACCGCCTCGCGGACCTGGGAGCGCGTTCGACTGAACGTCAATGATTCCCATCCGGCGCGCCTGTTTGACTTGGCCGCCTATTATAACCGCGACAACCCCGACAAAATCGAATCCATCCTGACCATTTTCGACCACACCAGCCAGTACAGCCAGGACGACCAGGCAGTCAGCTTCATCGCCCTATCGGTCCACGAGCTGCGCACGCCGCTGACGCTGCTGCGCGGCTACATAGAAGTTTTCGAGGAAGAGCTGGGCGATAAGATCAGCGACCCCGAGCTGCGCGGTTTCATGGAAAAAATGCGTGCCCAGGCCGAGCACCTGACATCGTTCGTCAATAACATCCTCAACGTCGCCCGCGTCGATGACGACCAGCTGGAACTCCATCTGGAGGAATCCGATTGGTCGGCCATCTTGAAAGACTCTGTAGAAACCCTCAGCCTGCAGGCCAGGATCCGTGGTATAACCCTGAACTGCCAGGTCGCGCCCGGCTTGCCGACGGTCGGCGTCGACCAGCTGAGTATCCAAGAGGTTATCGGCAACCTGGTGGACAACGCCATCAAGTACAGCGGCGACAGCAAGGTTATCAATATCGATGCCCACATCAACCGCGAAGGCCAGGTAGAAACCACCGTCCAGGATTTCGGCTTCGGCATACCCAACAACATCATGCAGAACCTCTTTACCAAGTTTTACCGCGACCACCGTAACCGCGCGCAGGTCGGCGGCACGGGCTTAGGCCTGTACCTCAGTAAAGCTATCATCGAGGCCCACGGCGGCCACCTCTGGGTCCGCAGCAAGCCAGGCAAGGGCAGCGTCTTCGGATTCACGCTGACTCCGTACGCACAATTAGCCGAAGAGCAGAAACGGACCGGCAGCCGCGACCTGACCCGCTCGGCCCACGGCTGGATCAAGAACCATTCACTCTACAGGCGCTGACCCCTAACCCGTAAAAATCTGATAAAATATGCCTTATGGACGATAACACCAAAGCTGGCCGCTCCATCTTGTGCCTCGAAGATGAGCATTTCATAGGCGAACTGTACGCCCGGGCCCTGACCAAAGCCGGCTATCAGGTGAATGTCATCGCCGACGGCGCCAAAGGGCAGGAAGAAGCCGAGACCAACAAATACGATCTGATCCTGCTGGATCTGATGCTGCCAAACGTCACCGGTATAGAGATCCTCCGCCGCTTACGCGACCCGGCGCGCCAGACGCCCATCAAGGCCAAGATTATCATTACCACCAACCTGGAACAGCGCGAAGACGTCCGCGCCGAGATAGAAAAGCAAGCCGACGCCTATCTGGTAAAGGCCGATTTCACACCCAGCCAGCTGGTAGATTTCATCAACAAGATCGACTAAGGCGCTCGGGCAACTACGGCTTGGTGAACACCGAATCACGGGCGGCGTCATGACTGGTCAGGTGGCGCGTGCGGCTGCCGGCCGTGAGCAGCGCCTGGTGCATGTTGCGTCTGTCATGCGCCACCGTCCAAACCAGGCCGCGGCCAGCCCGCAGCAGCCACATGTTGGAACCCATGCGCTGTCCGTTCAGGACTTCCTGCCGGGCGCCGCACATAGCATTACTGACCAGATAGTAACCATTGTTACCGACCCGGAGAAAGTCATGTGCCGCGCCATAATATGCCTGGTCATTGAGCCTGGCCTGCTTGGCTTCTTCGCTGTCGCCGCTGGTCGTGCTGTCCAATAAGACGGCCTCGGCGGTCGTTAGGCGTCCCAGCAGACCAAGGGTGGCCCCATGCTCAGCGAAAATCTCACGGTGGGCGTGTTTGCGTGTGCCGTGCGCGCTTGGCACGCCGGCGGGGTCATAAGCCAGTTCTCCGGTGTAGCCGGCCGCCTCTAGAGTGAGCTCGGCCGAGCTCACTAATGCGCTGCGGGCTATTACCATCAGTTCCTGGTCTTTCAGGACCAGACCGCGGCGAACCATGGTAAAGCCTTCGTCGCGACGGACCCTGGCCAGCTGGACCCGGCTGTCGATGGTGGGGTCGGCGGTGCTCAAGATAGCGTCGGCCACCTCAAAATTCTGGATAGCCTCTTCAAAATCAGACTCCGGGTCCAACGCGATAGCCAAGCCAGCACTGTGATAATGCCGGGCTTCCGAGTCTTCTACCAAAAAGTGGCTGCCGATTACAGGATTTCCCATACTCCTGTATTTATAACACCGTTTATGAGATATTTCAAGATTACGTGGTGACCCCGGCGGGATTCGAACCCGCGATCTTCTGGATGAGAACCAGATATCCTGGACCACTAGACGACGGGGCCGGGTGCAGGTCGCGAAGCGATTAAAGCTCGCCGTATCTTATCACATCTGTTAGCGAGCGTCCAGACGGGGTCAGGGGTGGACAAACATAAGGGTATTCCCGATAATATAACCAATGTTCGGGTTGGGGTCCAAAAACAATAAAAAATCGACTGGCGCCGGCCTGCCCGGCGGCCTGCAAGATGAGAAGAAGCGTTTCGAGCTGGTATTCAATAATATCGCCGATGGCATGGTTTTGATCGACCGCGATCAAGTGGTCCAGCTCATCAATCCGGCCGCCGCGGCCATGCTCGGCTGGTACGTCAGTGAAGCCGTCGGGTTGAACGTCAAGAACGTCATGAAGCTGGTCAATGACAAAGGTGAAACTATAAGCGAGTCCGACAACCCCTTCAACCGTATCTTCGGCCAACACGAGACAATCCGTGACGACAACGCCTTCCTGATCAACCGCGAGAAGAAGCAGTTGTCCATCAGCCTGACGCTATCGCCTCTGATGGAAAGGCAGCAGGTGACGGCTGCTGTCATCGTTTTCCGCGACGTCACCAAGGCCAAGGCCGAAGAAAAACAGCGCGCCGATTTCATCAGCACCGCTAGCCACGAAATGCGCACACCGGTGGCCGCTATCGAGGGATATCTGGCACTGGCGCTCAACGACAAAGTCGCGACCATCGATAACCGGGCACGCGGCTTCCTGGAAAAGGCCCACGCTTCGACCCAGCACCTCGGCAAGCTCTTCCAGGACCTGCTGACCAGCGCCAAAGCCGAGGACGGCCGCCTGACCAGCCACCCGACCGTCGTGGAACTGGGCGCCTTTTTGGAGCAGCTCAGCGAAGACCTGCGCTTTTCGGCCGAGAAAAAGGGCCTCGCCATGGAATTCCTGGTCGGCTCCAGCAATATCATCAACGCCAGCAACCCGACCGCCGCCGGCGACCATACCGTCCGGCCGCTTTACTATGTCTACGTCGACGGTGAACGTTTGCGCGAAGTCATCACCAACCTCTTCGACAACGCCGTTAAATACACCGACGAAGGCAAGGTCAGCATCGGCTTGACCGGCAATGACGACGTCGTCCAGTGTTACGTCCGCGACACCGGTCCAGGCATTCCGGCGGCCGATGTGCCACATCTGTTCCAAAAGTTTTACAGGGTAGATAATTCGGCTACGCGCACCATCGGCGGCACCGGTCTGGGCCTGTTCATCGCCCGCAAGATCATCGAACTTTACAGCGGCCGCGTATGGGTCGAGAGCGAACTGGGCAAGGGCAGCACCTTTTATATCAACCTGCCGCGTCTGAGCACCCAGCGCGTCCAGCAGCTGCAGTCCCAGCAGGGCGCCCAGAGCCTGTCCGACCCGAAAACTGTTAAACCCGAGGCCACGTCATGATACAATTAAAACGACTATAACCATAAGCGACGTATCAGGGGAAACACACCAATATGGCAAAAATACTACTCGTAGAAGATGATAACAATCTGCGTGAGATTTACGAGGCCCGCCTGCAGGCCGAGGGTTATGATATCGTCTCCGCCCGCGACGGGGAAGAAGCCCTGGTCGTCGCCAAGGCCGAAAAGCCGGACCTGGTGATATCAGACGTAATGATGCCGAAGATAAGCGGCTTTGAGATGCTGGACATCTTGCGTAACACCGAAGGGCTTAGGGACGTCAAAGTCGTCATGCTGACCGCTCTCGGCCAGACCGAGGATCAGCAGCGCGCTAATAAGCTCGGTGCCGATCGCTATCTGGTCAAGTCCCAAGTTACCCTGGAAGATATCGTCAAAGCGGCCCACGACCTATTGGGCGACGAAGCGGCCACCAACGCCGCCAAAGACGACAAGCTTATGAACGACGCCGTCAACTCGCTGGTCTCGGGCACCGATGATAAGGCCGCGGGGACAGACGCTCCGGACGCCGCTAAACCCGCGCCGGCCGGAGCGCCGGCCGTCAGCAGTGCAGCGACCGACGATTCCGCCGCGGGCGACGATGACAGCGGTTCCAACCAGGTCCCGGTAGCCCATAAAAAAGTTATCCAACCGATAGATACCGGCCCCAGCAAAGACATCCATACCTTACTGGCCGAAGAAGAGGCCAAGGAAGCTAAGCAGGCTGCCGGCGAAAGCGCGCTCCCTGACCAGGCCGTACAGCCTGAACCGGTCGCCACGGCGCCAGAGCCAACGCCTGAGCCCGCTCCTGAGCCAACTCCGGCGCCAGCCCAGGCAGCCGCCGCGAGCGACGCAAGCGACGACGCTCCATCTGCCGCCAAAGAAGAAGCCACGATGGACGCCAAGATCGAGGATTTCGTCGCGGGCGCCAGCACCGAACCGACGCCGCCTCTCGCCCAGCCGCCAGCCGAGACCTCTACGTCAACACCTCCGGCCTCCGCTCCATCAGTCCAGCCTCCGGTAACACCGACGCCTGTCGCACCCGCTCCCGCACCTCAATCCACGCCGACTACGGCTCCGCCGGTACCGCCTGCGCCGTCCCAGCCCGCAGCCACACCGGCCAGCTCAACGCCGGCGCCGGCTTCAGCCCCCGCGCAATCCAAGCCGGATAATCAAAACCCTTCTTCGCCGCCGCCGGACCCCAACATCATCGCGCTCTAATTTAGCATGAGAATCAACGCTTACGTAGCCCGGTCGACCGGTATCAGCCGCCGCGCCGCCGATAAAGCTATTATGGAGGGTAGGGTACGCGTCAACGGCCAACGCGCCGATATCGGCCGGGCTATCAGTACCGCAGACACCGTGACGCTCGACGGCCAGCCGCTGACCCCCGCGCCAAAAACCATTACCATCATGCTGAACAAGCCCGTCGGCTATGTCAGCTCCCGTCAGGGGCAAGGCAGCCGAACTATATACGACCTGCTGCCAGCCAAATACCATCAGCTCAAGCCGGTCGGGCGTCTGGATAAGGATTCATCGGGTCTTTTGCTGCTGACAAACGACGGCGGCCTGGCCAACCATCTTACTCACCCCCGTTACGGAAAGACGAAAACTTACGAGGTCGAGCTGGATAAGCCGCTCTTGCCAGGCGACAAGACACATCTCGGGCGCGGCGTGGAGTTGACCGATGGCATGAGCCGCCTGGAGATTAAAAAAATCGACGGCGCGCACCTGCTGGTCGCCATGAAAGAGGGCCGCAACCGCCAGATCCGCCGCACTTTTGCCGCTTTAGGCTACACAGTAAACAAATTGCACCGCACACGTTTCGGGGATTACTATTTACCAAAAAGCTTGTCAGCCGGCAGACACTTGCCTATAAGTATTTAGACAAATTTAATCTATATGGTATAATTTGCCTCATGTTTATGGACCGACAGACCTTCGTTCACCGCGCCAACGCGCTATTTTATGATCCTGGTCTGGAAATCGCCGAAATAACAACTGAGGACCGGGAATTCTGTCTCGGCCTACTTAAGAAATTCGATTTTTCTTGCGTAGCCGGTTGCGCCGGCTCAGTCAGCGCAACTGTGCAGGAATTGGCCACCGAAGCCGTAGCCGATAGCGTCGGGCTGGCCGAAATGGCCGGACCCGCACATTTTTTAACCGGTCCTCATCCCGAAATCGAGTCCGGCATCGGCATCTGGGTCACGCGGAAGTAGCTCACCCTCGGGTATAATCAAAGTAAATGAGCAAGAAACTACCGATCGTCGCTATCGTAGGGCGGGCCAACGTGGGCAAGTCCAGTCTGTTCAACGCCGTCCTGGAACGGCGCGAGGCCATCGTGGCCCGAGAGGCCGGCACGACCCGCGACAGCATCATGGCCAAGGCGGAGTACGAAAGCCGGAACTTCTGGCTGGTCGATACCGCCGGCATCAAGGATCCCGAGGATGAATTCGAGTTCACCATCCAGGAGCAGATCACGCAGGCCGCCGACAGCGCAGACGTCATCTGGGTAG
The DNA here is from genome assembly GCA_035547815.1 of Saccharimonadales bacterium (SeqCode). GTDB lineage: Bacteria > Patescibacteriota > Saccharimonadia > Saccharimonadales > UBA4665 > JARIHC01. The sequence continues at coordinate 6,067 of DASZUB010000013.1, read as the reverse complement.
TAGTCGAGGCTGATGTGCCGGTCACCGAGGAGGATCGTCGGGTCGCCAAGATGGCGCTGCGCAGCCGCAAGCCGGTATTCCTGGTGATAAACAAGACGGATAAGGCCAAAGGACAGGATCTGGCCGGCTTCGAGCGGTTGGGTATCAAGCCGATCCTACGGACTTCCATGACTCAGAACAAGGGCGTAGAGCAGCTGCTGTCAGAGCTCGCCAAAGTCATCCCTAAAGCGGCGGCCGAAGAAGACGATGGGCGGTTACGCATCGCCTTGATGGGCCGGCCGAACGTTGGTAAATCACATCTGTTCAACGCGCTGGCCAAGAAACAGCAGGCCATCGTGGCCGACCGTGCCGGTACCACGCGGGACGTGAACCGCGCCACCGTGCGCTACCATGGCCGCGAGATCGAGCTACTGGACACGGCCGGTATACGCCGCAGTGGAAAAATTGAGCGAGGAATCGAGCGCTTCAGCGTTATCCGCGCGCTGGCCGCCATAGAAGAAGCCGACGTCTGCCTTTTGCTGATGGACGTCAGCGAGCTCAATGTCCAGCTCGACCAAAAGATCGCCGGCATGATCAAAGACGCCGGCAAGGGCCTGGTGCTGGTCGTCAGCAAGTGGGATTCCGCCGAAGACAAGGACGCTTTCACGCGCGATGAGCTGGCGCCGCGCATCGCCGCCACTTATGATTTCGTGCCCTGGGCACCGCTGATCTTCACCAGCGCGGTCAGCGGTCAGAACGTCACCAAACTGTTCGACCTGGCGCTGGATATCGATGCCGAGCGTCATAAGCGCATCGCCACGCCGGAGCTCAACGTCTGGCTGCGCCAAGCCGTCGACGCCCATCCGCCGGCCGGCCTCAAAAACCGCTCGCCCAAGCTTAACTATATGGTGCAGGAAAGCGACAATCCCACGCCAGCCTTCAAGATATTCGCCAGTCACAGCCGCTATGTCCACTGGAGTTACCGCCGTTACCTGGAACGCCGCCTACGTGACAAATACGGCTTCGAGGGCACCCCCGTGCAGCTTTGGTTCATTGAGAAGCACCAGGACGGCAAGCGGCGCCATGAGTAGCTACGAGCTGCCTCGGGAGGCCGGCGGCGAAAACATAGCGGCCAACGATCCTTTGGTCTTAAAAGCGATGGACAAGCTGCGTGACGGCGCATTCGAAGATTTACTGAAAGGTGACGCCTTCCAAGGTTTTTTCGACCGGCTGGCTTCCATCGACCTGGATGAAGTCGGATTCGAAAACCCCAATAAAGTGTTCGTCCAGGTTTATTTCAGAGACCCATCGAAGGTTAAGTTAGAAGAAGATGAGCCGGCCTGGATCGGTTGCGAATACGACATCTGGGGCGACTCTGACGAGGCGATCCTTTTCGTATTCAGGTATTTGACGATACCGGCGGCCCAAAAAGACCCCATATACGATCCAGCGCTTAAAAAACACTTCCATATCACCATCGGCGACGATGATATCGATTGGTCCAAGCTTGCTTCCTGCTAAATAATTCCCGATACTGTTTTTATGGCACTGTTCCAGCGAAGACCCCAATCCAGCGACCCTAAGACCTTTTATACGGTCGGGCTGAATAAGAATATCCTGGTGGTTGGACTCGGCAACCCCGGTAAAAAATATGACCTGACACGCCATAACGCCGGATTCATCTGCGTCGACGAATTTGTCGCTAAGGCGGACGAAATGGGCGGTTGGATAGAGAAAAAGAATCTGAAATGCCTGATGAGCGAGGGCCGGATCGGCGCCGTACGGGTCATCGCCATCAAGCCGGCGACTTTCATGAACCTGAGCGGCGAAGCCGTGCAGGCGGTAAGCAATTTTTATAAGATTCATCTGGACCAGATATTGGTCGTGCACGATGAGCTGGATATCGACTTCGGCCAGATCCGCTTGCGGCGCGGCGGCAGCAGCGCCGGACATAACGGCATAAAATCGGTCACGCAGCATATCGGCGAGAACTACGGACGCGTACGTATCGGCATCGGCCCGAAACGGCCGGGAGAGATAACAGCTGAGGATTTCGTCCTGCAGAAATTTTCAGCCGAAGAGCAGAAGCAGTTACCCAATATGACACGCGAGGTCAGTGCCATCATCAGCGAATATATCTACGGCGACCAGCAGTTCCCACACGAAACGCGGAGCTTCATTATTTAAAACCATTTATGTTATAATAAGTATTTATGTCAAGACACGGTGAAGCCTGGATCGAGAGCCCGCGCAGGCGTACGGTTGAAAAAGCTTTGATCGCGCCGCTGATGCCGGCAGCGCGGAGCATAGCCGCAGCCGGCGTCGTCGTGCCCGTCATCCATGAAGTGCCGAGGTCGTCCTATCCCGGCGATCATTTCCTTCTCAAGAAATTCGGCGACCCCGAAAAGGACACGGCTTTGCTGCGGATTTTCAGGAAAGCTATGGTAGACGAACTGCCCCAGATACTCGACATATGGGAAGGGTCCATGGCCTTGATCGGACCGCGCGCTGATGAGCCCGAACATATCGATGGGCTTTTTGACGCCATAGGAGATCCTGATTTACGCGACAGATGGCAAGCGGCGCGGGAACTTCAAAGGCCCGGCATAATAAGCAGTTACGCGGTCCACTCACATAGGCATAACTTGGATGCTCTTCCTGAAAGCAGCCGATTCTCAGAAGAAGAAGCCAGGGCGGCCAACGCCCACCTAAGGGCCAGACTGGATATAGCAGACCTGGAGAACGCCAGCTTCAACCATGACATGAGATTGATAGCCGCTACGGCCAGCATGGCCGTAGCCAATTATATACATTACGCCCAAGGCCTGGTTTCGGCTCCAGCTCCGGTATCCGAAACCTAAAGAGCCTCCGGAGGGGGTGGGCACCGCCGGAGGCTCATTAAACCCTTCAACCCACCCCGGCGAAACATCGTTGGTCTATCATAAATGACCCGTGTCTCCACCCACTCTAGGAGAGGACGGAACCATTTAGGCTCGCGTTGAATCGGGGAGCTTGCGCGCGGTCGAAACCACGGAAGCATCTAGTTAAAGGGGTTAGTATGTTTTAGAGCGTTCCGGCGAGTAGCCGGCAGTGCCAAGAGAAAAGTGGAGGGTAACAACTTGTTCCAGGCGCGCTCTAAAACAATCTAACAATTGCTTCTGGCCACTTCATTAAAAGTTCATTAAATAACCTTTACCTCTGTAGCGTGAAGCCGTTAGAATTGGGGGTAAAAGGTGCGAGAATCCCCATAGCGAGGACTCACAAGTTGCTATTTTAGCAAAAGTGTGTCGTGGTGTCAATACTTTAAAATATTTTTCATGAAAAGCAATACGCTAAAGCTTACTGGTGACGGGCTCCCTAATGAGCTACGGAGTATTTCCAGCCCGCCGAAGCAGCTGTATTGCCGTGGCACCACACCTTTAGCAGAAATTCTTAAGCGGCCGTGTGTGGCGATCGTCGGCAGTCGCGGACCGAGCGCTTATGGCCAGCAGGTAACCACGCGGCTGGCACGCCAGCTGGCGGAACAGGGGATCGCGATAATTAGCGGTCTGGCTTTCGGCGTGGACGCGCTGGCGCATCAAGCGGCCTTGGAGGTAGGCGGGCTCTGTGTAGCCGTGCTTCCCGGACCGCTGGATAAGATTTATCCGCGCTCCAATGAACGGCTGGGCCAGGAGATCCTGAGGAATGGCGGGGCGCTTGTCAGCGAATATGACGCCGGCGAAATCTCGTATAAGCAAAACTTCATCGCCCGCAACCGGTTGGTCGCCGGCTTGGCCCAGGCCGTACTAGTAACAGAGGCGGGAGAGGGCAGCGGCAGCCTGCACACCGCACGATTCGCGCGCAAGCAGGGTAAGAAGGTGTTGGTCGTGCCAGGCAACATCACCTCGCCGACGTCATTTGGCACAAATGAATTGCTCAAATCCGGCGCAGCGGCCGTAACAAAATACCAGGATGTGCTATGCGCCCTTGGCATCAATGCCCATAAAACGCCAGCGAAACAGATAAAAGGTAGTAACGAGGACGAACAAACCATCCTCGAGCTCTTGCTATCAGGGGCAAGTAAGGCCGACGAGCTGCTCGCAAAAAGCGGCTTGGGCACGAGCCGGTTCAACCAGACGCTGACTATGCTAGAGGTGAGCGGCAAGATTAGGCCGCTCGGCATCAACCAATGGACAATAAGTTAGTGCTTGATCGACATTTTTACCTCCGAAATCGAATTATAATAATCCTATTCTTATATATTAAGTTGCAATTCCAACGCGGGTACGCTTAATATATAAGCTCATGGCGAAAAGCATTAAGAATTTAGTAATAGTGGAGAGTCCGGCCAAAGCCAAGACCATCACGCCGTTCCTCGGCAGTGATTATTTGGTCAAGAGCAGTGTCGGCCATGTGCGCGACCTGCCCAAGAAGGGGCTTAATATCGATATTGAGCACAGTTTCGAGCCGAAGTACGAGGTCAGCCCGGATAAGAAAAAGGTAATCGCCGAACTGAAGCAAGAGGCCAAAGATAAAGACGTTTGGCTGGCCACCGATGAAGACCGAGAAGGTGAGGCGATAGCCTGGCACCTGACGCAGGCGCTCAAACTCGACCCCGCCAAGACCAAGCGCATCGTTTTTCATGAGATCACCAAGCCGGCTATCCTAGCCGCTATCGAGAAACCGCGCACCGTCGACCTGCAGCTGGTGGATGCCCAGCAGGCCCGCCGCGTCCTTGACCGGCTGGTCGGTTATGAATTATCACCGGTATTGTGGAAGAAGGTACGTACCGGCCTGAGCGCCGGCCGCGTGCAGTCCGTAGCCGTGCGGTTGATTGTCGAGCGCGAACGCGAAATCAAGGATTTCGAGGCTGAAAGTTCGTTCAAGGTCACGGCCATATTCACGGCTGACGGCCAGGAAATTCCAGCCGAACTTCAGGCCAAGCTGCCTGATACCGCGGCCACCCGCAAATGGCTCGAAAAAGCTGCGCCCGCCACCTTCAAGGTGGAGGCAGTGGATCAAAAGCCGGGCAGCCGCAACCCCAGCGCACCGTTTACCACCAGCACGCTGCAGCAAGAGGCGTCCAGACGGCTCGGTTTCAGCGTCCGCCAGACCATGACGCTGGCCCAGCGCCTGTATGAGGCCGGGCACATCACCTATATGCGCACCGACAGCACCACGCTGGCCGGCCAGGCCATCAAAGCCGCTGAAGATTATATCAAGAAAGAATACGGCGCCGATTATCATCAGGTACGGCAATACAAGACCAAGAATGAGAGTGCGCAGGAAGCCCACGAGGCCATCCGTCCGACCAGCTTCAGCAAACTGAGCGCCGGCGCCGATGACCAGCAGAAGAAGCTCTACCAGCTTATCTGGCAGCGCGCGCTGGCCAGCCAGATGGCGCCGGCGCGCCTGGAGCGCACCGAAGTCACTATCAGTGTCAGCACTCAGCCGGAGAAGTTCCTGGCCAAAGGCGAGATCCTGCAGTTCGACGGTTTCATGAAAGTTTACGGCGGCACCAAAGACGACGTGCTGTTGCCGCCGCTTAAGAACGGCCAGACGCTTGATCTGGAACAGATGACCGCCACCGAGACCTTTACGCGGCCGCCGGCCCGCTATTCCGAAGCGACCCTGGTCCGCAAGTTGGAAGAACTCGGCATCGGCCGGCCCAGCACCTACGCGCCGACCATCCATACCATCCAGGAGCGAGGCTACGTCGAAAAGACCGACCCCGAAGGGCAGGAGCGCAAGATAACCGAACTCTCGCTCGAGAACGGCCAGGTCAACCAGCGCGAAACCACCGTTACCACCGGCGCCGACAGGGGCAAACTGGTACCCACCGGCATCGCCGAAGTCGTCACTGACTTCTTGGTCAAATATTTCCCGGCTATCGTGGACTACGACTTTACTAAACGCGTCGAAGACGATTTCGACGACATTGCCGACGGCAAACGCCAGTGGCAGAAGATGATCGCCGCCTTTTACGCCGATTTCCATCCGCTGGTTGAAAAATCAGAGGACATTCCGCGCAATGAGGTATCGCAGGCCAGGGAACTCGGCACCGACCCGAAGAGCGGCGAGCCGATTTTCGCCCGTTACGGCCGCTACG
>DASZUB010000012.1:0-10383 GCA_035547815.1 Saccharimonadales bacterium (SeqCode) | reverse complement strand
ACCGTGCTTTTGGGATCCACGGAGCATCTACGACGTTAATGGTCCCCGCCTGCTTAGGCAATGTCTTGCCGGCCAGGAAACTCAGTTTGGTGTCTTTGAGCGATTCCCCGAGCCGGTTGTAAACGTCTTGCAGATTAATTACTCCGTCCGTAGTCTTTGACGTTTTAATGGCGTGCACCAGTCGTTGCTGTGCTTTACGGTTGGTGTTGGCCCATAGTACCTGGAAGCGGTTACTGGCCAGCGTTTTCTGCAGCGTCTTATCTGTAGTGCTTTTGAGCTGCGCAGTAAGCTGTGGCGCCAGGAAATCGGCGCGCGGCGGCAAAGCTCCGGCGACGAACGTTTGGACGTCTACCTGGCTGAACACTTGGTTAGTAGTGTAGTCCGCTACCGCCGACTGGATTGTCTTGTTGGCCATCAGCGGCTGGACCGTGGCTACGTATTTATCGGTGTTTATAAGCGTGTTGCCCGCCCAGAAAAGGATATTGCCGACCATCAGGATTATTACGGCCAGCAGAACACATATGAAAATTACGGGTCCGCGCCAGAATGAGGGTCTCACCCGGCGTGTTCTTTTGTGTTGCTCCAGTTGGGACCGCAGCCGTTCGTTCTCCCGCTTTAACTTTAAGTTGGCAAGCTCAAGTCTGTCCAACCGGGACTTTGCAGCTAGTGACGTCGACCGGGCCATAGGCATCTCCTATTTGCCTACATTATACTCTATTTGTAAATAGGTTCAGTCTGTGCTGGAGGCCCGCCTTCGCCAGAAAGCTAACAGCGAACGACGGTGCTTGGGGGGTTTAGAGTCGTCAAGCGCGTCCACACCGTGGTAAACCTCCATGAACACCTGGATGGTGGTGACGATCAAAATCATAAGGACCGGACCCAGGATGATGCCCAGGAAACCGAAAAAGCCCAGGCCGGCGAACACCGCCAGCAAAGTCAGCGCGGGATCAAGCCTGGCCTCACGCGGCACCAGCCGCGGCCGCAATACGTTGTCTATGTTGGTGACGATGATGATGTGGCCGACTATAACCAGCAGACCGCCCCAGATATTGCCCGTGAACAGCATGATTATGCCGATCGGGATAGCGACTATACCGCCGCCCAAAGGAATGATAGATAACACCGTCAGCACCAGCAGAAAGAAGAAAAAGGTGCTGTGCAGGCCGGCAAAATAAAGTAATAATGCGTCTGTCAGACCCTGGGATAAGGCAATTATGAACTGGCCGCGGACCATGGCTTTGGTCATGGCGGCCATCCGGGCGACGTACAAGGTGCTTATCTTTGGCCCCAAGGGGTTCAGACGGTGCACCGTATCGAGCAGCACATTCTGTTTTATCAGCAGCGATAGGAATACGTATATATAGATGATCGCCAGAGTAAAGAAGGCGAAGAAACTGCTGACCGATGACGTGAGCGTACTGATCAGGCTGGACTGTAGTGATTTAAGGGCGTGGCTGAGTCCATTGGTTATATCGTCTACTGTCAGGCGCCACGATACATGCAGCGACGCCAAGGTGCGGTTGACGCTGTCGACCACGTGTTTTAACAGATCATTAAGGTTGGTGCTGTAATGGCTTTGGGTGACCCCATGGACCAGGATAAGTATCTGATGCACCGACACGGCAATCACCAGCGCCAGCGGTATAAGGAGCGCCAATAGCGAAACCAGGAATGTCATGGAAGCCGCGCTGCCCGGCTTGCGGCCGCGCCTGAGCAGCCACTTATAGATCGGGTTGAAGGTGAAAGCTACTATTGCCGCGAAAGCTATCAGTAAGAAGTAGCCGCGTAAGAAATAAATACCGACTAATATAGCTAGCGCTGTCGTCACGCCGAGCGCTTTCCTTTGCGACTGGCTTACCTCATATCCGCTCATGCGAGCCATTATACGCCAACTGGAGCCGGCGGCCTCCATTACTTACTATTCGACGGAAGAGAAAATCTTTTCCCATCGCATATCATTATTTTCGTCCGCGCCGAGGTATACGAAACTATCCCCATAGCGGGCGTTGAAATAATCTAGATTAACATCCTCGATACCCAGTGCTGTCGTGACAGCGATATGAGCTATGTTCGGGCTCGAGTCCATGGACGGCCCGTACACGCCCTCTTCCAGAGCTTGCTGAAGGGAGCTGGGGTTGATGCCCCTTTCACTTCCCAGGCTCTGTACGGATCCAAGATAACTGACTTCACCGGCTGTGAGTTCTCGCAACCTATCAACTATGAATTGGGTGCCCTGGACGATTCCGCGCCCCGAATGCGGGCTTGTTCCCGCGTGCAGAGAGACACGGTAGCTGGTATCGGAAGCCATTGCATTATTAATAGCCTCCGCGATAGGGTTGTGCCGGCGTTCTATATCATAAGCGTCATCCGATGGATTAGTAACAAGTATCAGACGCCCCGCATATTTTTCGAGCTTATCAAGTACTGGGGCCCTCGCCTTGCGCATCTCGTCGCGGTATTCTTTTTCTAGTTGTTCGCGCCGGGCATTTGCGGCTGCTTCCGCCGCTGCGCGCTTGGCTTCCAGATTTGATCGAATATTCTTCAAAAAACCCATATAAGGTATAATAAATCATTATTTGCTATATAGGTCAATAGCCAGGGCTAGCTCCATAACGGAAATACTGGCTGGGGCGGAGGGATTCGAACCCCCGAATGCCAGGACCAAAACCTGGTGCCTTACCACTTGGCCACGCCCCATCGGTGTCAATTGTATCAGAGCGCTTAATTGTTTTATAATCAGTTCGAACCATGCCGGACAAAAGCATCAAGACGGCGGCCGATTTCATATCGCCGCTGACCATCAACGGCCTGAATGGCCGCGTCATGCGCCTGCCTGCCCCCAAGGGCAAAAAGCGGGACATCCTGCTGGCGTACGGACAGCACTCCAGCCTGGAAAGGTGGTGGGGGCTGGCTCAAGCGCTGAACCAATACGGCGCTATGACCGTACCCGACTTGCCTGGTTTCGGCGGGATGGACAGTCTGTACAAGATAGGAAAACCGGCGACCATCGACAACTTGGCGGACTATCTGAAGGACTTCATCGATGCCAATTACAAAAAACGTAAAGTTACCCTGGTTGGCATGAGCCTGGGCTTCCCGATCGCTACCCGCATGCTGCAGAAATATCCGGAAATGATTGGGCGGGTCGACATGCTGATAAGTGTAGTGGGCTTCTGCCATTACGATGATTTCGTCTTCCCTAAGCGCCAGCAGAGATTCTATAAATACGCTTCGCGTTTCTTGTCGCTAAGATGGACGTCGGCGTTTTACCAGCATGTTTTCGCGGCGCCGTGGTTCATCCGCCGTGCCTACAAGCACTCGCGCGTCGCCAAGGAGAAGTTCGAGGGCAAGGACGATGCCGAATTGAAGGAAACCATAGAGGCCGAGACAATCTTATGGAAGATAAACGACATCCGCACCCAGATGCGCACCAACCACGAGATGTTCACGCTTGATAACACGGATCAGCACATCGACTTGCCGGTCTGGCACGTAGCGGTTGATAAGGACCGATACTTTGATAACCGCTCGGTGGCGAAACACATGCGCCAAACGTTCAGCAGCTTTGAGATGTTCACTTCGCATGTCGAAAGCCACGCCCCGAGCATCATCGCCGATATGGAATCCGCCGCCGCTTACCTGCCCGACAAACTCACTAAAATCATTAACAAAAATTAACCGGCAAAATTTGACTAACAGGGGTCAATCTGCTACGGTATACAAAAATATTTAAGGTTTTCGATGACCAAAACTACACCTGCAAACCCAGCTGATTACATAGTGCCGCTCAATATGAACGGCCTGGACGGACGTATGTTGAAAATGCCGCCGCCAGAGGGCAAGAACCGTGAGATACTGCTGATCTATGGACACCATGCCATGCTGGAACGCTGGTGGGGGCTGGTCCAGAACCTGAATGAACTGGGCGGCGTGACCATGCCGGACATGCCTGGTTTTGGCGGTATGGATAGTTTTTATAGCATCGGCCGCAAGCCCACTATCGATGCCTTCGCCGACTATCTGGCAGCCTTCATAAAGCTGCGCTATAAGCGCAAACGAGTGACCATAGTGGGGATATCCTTCGGTTTCGTGGTGGTGACGCGCATGCTGCAGCGCTATCCGGAGCTGGTAAAAAAGGTGGACCTGCTAGTATCGATCGTCGGTTTTATGCACCATGACGACTTTTTGTTTTCACGTCGCCAGCGCTTTATTTTCCGCCGGGTAACCCGCTTACTGGCCACCCAGCCGGTGGCCACGACTATCCGTTACGTGGGTCTTAACCGTTTCGCTATAACCTTCCTTTCTAAACGGATGCCCAATTCCAAGAAGCGCTTCATAGAGGTTACACCCGAGGAATTCATGGACACCATGGAGTTCGAGGTCAAGTTATGGCAATCCAACGACGTCCGCACCCACTGGCGGACAACCAGCGAATTCCTGAATGTCGACAACTGCGGTAAAAAGATAAACTTGCCTGTTTACCATGTCGTATCGACCAACGAACATTACTTTGATAACGAGATAGTCAAACAGCATATGCTGGTCGTTTTCAGCGATTATCACCGTTATGAGGCTCGCAGCAAAGCGCATACGCCGAGTATCCTGGCCGATAAAAAGGCTATGCGGGCTTTCGTACCGGCCGGTCTGCGGCGCGTCCTGAACCAAAAAGGCTAAATGGTATACTTAAGGTAATGAAAATCGGCCTGGTTTGCCCGTACAGCATAAATGAGCACGGTGGTGTACTCGAGGTGGTATTGGCGCTGAAAGGCGGGCTGGAAAATCGTGGGCATACGGTCAAGATCATCACGCCGCAGCCGCGCAAACACGAAGGTGGACCGCCTGAAGACGTGATTTTCGCCGGCACGTCGGTGGACTTCCGCACGCTGTCTTTTTCAGATACTACCTCGCAGGTCTCCAGTACCGCCGATACAGATAAGATTGACGCTATGTTAGCCGAGGAAAAGTTCGACATACTGAATTTCCACGAACCGTGGATGCCGCTTTTAAGCCGCCAGCTGTTGCAGCGCTCGAACGCAGTCAATGTCGGCACTTTCCATGCCAAGGTCACGACCGCCATGACCAGCCGGGCGATCCTCAAAGTGGTGGCGCCCTATCTTAAATCCGTGCTCAATTACTTGCATGTGTTGACCGCAGTCTCGGATTCCGGAGCAGAATATGTGAGCGGCATGACCGACCAGCCGGTAACCATCATCCCGAACGGCATCGACCTCAAGAAGTATCGCAAATTGCCGCCGTCCAAACTGCCAAAAAAAGAGCGTCCGATGGTGCTTTATATAGGCCGGCTCGAGAACCGTAAAGGCGCTCGGTACCTGTTACACGCTTTTCAGCTGTTTGCTCAAACCAATCCTGACGCCCAGCTGATAATCGCTGGCGACGGGCCGGACCGCGAGCGCCTGGAAATGATGGCCGACGACCTGAAACTGCATAATATAAGCTTTCTGGGCTTTATCAGTGAAGACTTGAAGCGAGAGCTGCTATCTATGGCCGACATTTTTTGCTCGCCGGCGCTGTTCGGCGAAAGTTTCGGCATCGTGCTTTTGGAGGCGATGGCCATGGACGCCGTCACGATCGCCGGCAATAACTCCGGATACATAGGTGTAATGCAGGATGTCGGCGGTATATCTATAGTCAACCCGCAAGATACCGAGGAGTTTGCCAGGCGGATGGATTTGCTCATGAACGAGCAGTCTCTGCGCAAGCTCTGGCAAAAATGGGCGTCCGAGTACGTAAAGCAGTTCGACTATCCCCGGGTGGTTGAACAATACGAAGAACTTTATAAAGAAGCCCTGAAGCAGCATGGCAAATAAGCGACTGAAGATCGGCCTTGTCCTAGACACATCTTTGGATCCGCCTGACGGCGTCCAGCAGTACGTGATAAGCGTCGGCGAGTGGCTTAGGAGCCAGGGCCATGACGTCCATTATTTGGTCGGCGAGACTAAATCTCACGATCTGCCTAATATCCATAGCCTGTCACGCAATATTTCGGTACGTTTCAACGGCAATCGTACGACGATCCCGCTCTGGGCCGACCGCCGGAAACTTAAAAAATTGCTGGCCGAGGAAAAATTCGACATCTTGCATGTGCAGACGCCACACCACCCGCTGATGGCGCAGCCGCTGGTAATTATGGCTGACCAGCGGCGCACGGCCATAGTAGGCACTTTTCACATAGCGGCTTACAGCTGGATGGTCACAGCGGGAAATTACTTGCTGGGTTTCTGGCTGCGGCCTTCACTTAGACGATTTTACAGGGTAGTCGCCGTTTCTAGCGCGGCCGCCGATTTCGCGCGGCGCACCTTCAAAATAGATACGCCGGTACTGCCTAACACCTTTGATTACGGGCGCTTCCATAAGGCCAAGGCTTTCCCCAGATACAAAAATAAGAAAGTGACCATCTTGTTCCTGAACCGGTTGGTGCCCAGAAAAGGCTGCCAGGCGCTGCTTGAAGCCGCCGCTAAACTGGCTGAGATAGCGGATTTGCCGGAGTTCGAAGTGGTCATTTGCGGCAAAGGCCCGGAGGCGGCGCAGCTCCAGAGCTATATTGACAGCCATGGCCTGGAAAATATCGTCGAAATGGTCGGCTTTGTAAGCGAAGAAGACAAACCTCGCTACTACGCTTCGGCTGACATATCGGTCTTCCCAAGCTCCGGTGGCGAAAGTTTCGGCATAGTCCTGCTAGAAGCCATGGCCAGCGGGCATAGTGCCGTACTGGCGGGCGATAACCCTGGCTACGCCTCTGTCATGGAGCCGCGGCCGGAATTGCTTTTTAGTCCCAGAGATAGCCAAGCCCTGGCTAATTTATTAGAAAAGTATATACGCGAGCCCGGATTGCGCAGCCAGGCAGCCACATGGGGCAAGCAGTACACCAAAGACTTTGATACCGCCGTAGTGGGCAAAAAATTGGAGCAACTTTACAGGGAAGCGTTGCAAAATAGCCTCAAAAAATAGATAATTATAGCTAAATAGGGGTTGAGATGATCCATTCAGGCAAAAACAAAGAAACTTCGGAGGTGTCGCTGACAATATCGCTAGGCACATATGTGCGCCTGGCGCTTTTTATTATTTCCACCATCCTTATATTGGCGGCGCTTCACAAAGCTGCGCATGCCCTGCTGCTCATATTCACGTCGTTTTTCCTAGCGATAGCGCTGAATAGCCCGGTGACCGGTTTGGCGAGGCGTTTGCCCGGCCGTTGGCGTGGTAGCCGCGCCCTATCGACCAGCCTATCCCTCTTGATAGTGATTCTGGTGCTTACGGCTTTCATAGCCAGCTTCGGACCGCCGTTGGTGCGGCAAACGGATAATTTCATTTCGGCGGCTCCCAATATCGTCAAAGATTTCCGCAACCAGAACAGCGCTACAGGGCATCTTATCCGCAAATACCATCTGGAAAGCCAGGTAGATGAGCTATCGAGCCAGCTTTCGACCAGGATAAAGCACGCCGGTGGTTCCGCGCTGCCGACTATCCAGCGGGTTGGCACTAGCATATTCTCCCTGGTAACTATCCTGGTGCTGACTTTCATGATGCTGGTGGAGGCGCCGCGCTGGTCGGGATTCGCCCGCCGGCTGGTCCCTGACGACCGCCACACCATGGCGGAGCGCCTCACCGACGATATGTATAGGGTCATTAAAGGATATGTGAACGGCCAGGTGATATTGGCAGCCATCGCCGCATTGCTGATGTTGCCGGGCCTGTTGTTCTTCCATATAAGTTATCCAGCGGCGCTCGTGCTGGTGGTCTTCGTCTGCGGCCTGATACCGATGGTCGGCCACACCATGGGCATTATCATAGTCAGCATCGTGGCGCTGTTCAATTCGGTCGGTTCGGCCGTCGGCATATTCGCCTATTATCTGCTCTACCAACAGATTGAGAACTATCTGATACAGCCGCGCATCCAGGCAAACACGACCAATATGTCGCCTCTGTTGGTTTTCGCTTCGCTGGTGGTGGGTGTCAGTTTCGGCGGCCTGTTCGGCGGGTTGGTAGCTATACCGGTGGCCGGCTGCCTGCGGATAGCGCTGCTGGAGTACTTGCGCAGCAAGAAGATCATCGATACGCCAGAATTTGAACGGGTTACTTCTGAACCGGTCGGGACGGGCCCAAAGGGAACCAAATTACGCCGTGCGGGTGGTCACTCAGACCCACCCCTTGAGAAGCCAGTTCGTCCCTGATTTCATCTGATCGTTTCCAGTCCTTATCCGCTCTTGCGGCTTCTCTTTCGGCAATCAACTTCTTCTGGCCTGAAGTTATATCTTTGACATCTAGCAGGCCCAGGCCCAGCAGCGCGTCCACCCCTTGCAGCATGGCCACGAAATGGTCGACCATATCTTCTTCTATATGGACTGCCAGCAACTGGGCTGAAACCCGGCTTAGGTAGGCCAGAGCACGTGGCGTATCCAGGTCATCGGCCAAGATGGCAGCTAATTCATCCGGTATATCCCTTAAGGCTTCCGTGCCGCTATCATGCGCGACCTTGCGCGGCTGCCACCTAAGGGCAGCCAAAGCCCGCAGGTCCTGAAGCCGGTTTTGCGCCGCTTCCAGGTTTTCCCAGCTGAAATGGGCCTGGCTGCGGTAGTGCGCCTGCAGGACCAGCAGCCGGAACGCTAACGGATCGAAACCTTTTTCCTGGATATCTTTAAGGGTGTAGATGTTGCCGAGCGATTTACTCATCTTCCTGCCGTCGACTAACAGATGTTCGTTGTGGGCGAAAAGTTTGGCGTACAAGGGGTCATCATGGCCGGCCGTACTTTGGGCGATTTCATTCTCGTGGTGCGGAAAAGTCAGGTCAACACCGCCCGTATGGATGTCAAAGGGCTGCCCAAGCTCGCCGCTGCTCATGACCGAGCATTCGATATGCCAGCCGGGGCGGCCTCTCAGGTCATGGCCGGCCAGTTCAAAATCCCAGGCCGGTTCGGCCGGTTTCTGCTTCTTCCAGAGGGCGAAATCATGGGCCGACTCCTTATCATATTCGTCGTTGCTGATGCGCGCCTGACTGGTGGAGCTGACAGTAACTTCGCTTAGCTGCCCGTATTTTTTGCCGCTTTTTTTATAGGCTTTTATGGAGAAGTAGACACCGTCATCGGCCACATAGGCGAAACCGCCTTCGTGCAGCTCGCGGATCAACCCCTGCATCTGGTCTATATGTTCTGTGGCTTTGGTGAAGGTCATAGCCGTGACATCGTTGCCGACAGCTTTCATATCGGCCATGAAAATCCGGCCGTACTCTTCGGTCAACTTGATCAGGGCTGCCATCGGCTCCAGGTCACCATAATTCTCTTGGGCGCGGCGGATGGTCTTATCATCAATATCCGTGAAGTTCATGACATGGCGCGCCTTAACGCCATTGGCGGCCACCGTCCGCCTGAGCGTATCAGCGAATATGAATGAGCCCAGGTTGCCGATGTGGCTGTGGTCGTACACCGTCGGTCCGCAGGAATATATACGAATTGATTTGCCGTCCAGAGGCAGCATGTCGTCGGTTTTTTTGGTCAAGGTGTTATATAGCTTCACGTGTCCGCCCTCTCAGATAGCAACTTCTCCGCCTGGCGCAGACAATCTTGCCGGACATCCTCAAAAGAACGTCCACCGCTGACTTTGAAGCCGCTGGCGAACTTATGGCCGCCGCCGCCAAGGTGTTCAGCCAAATCGGCGCCGATCGGCGCACTCGGTGCGCAGCGGATGGCGCCGGTTATCTTGCCATCATCATAAACCTTGAAAACTATCGCCACCTCGACACCTGTAGTCTGCAGCATATCGTTTTGGATGAGCGGCGCAGGATTATATAGCGGGCTGTATTGATTGATTTCATTCTGTGGCACGCTTACGTAAGCCAACCGCCCATCAAGCGCGAATTCGGTCCGGCCAATCAGCTCGGCCTTATAGCGGAATATCTCCGGTTGCATCTTGCCATATTCACGGCGCATCTCTTCTAATTTAGGCCGGTCGACCCCTAGATCTACCAGTTCAGCCATGATCCGGTAGGTCTCGGCCGAAGCCAGCTGGTTAGTTAGTCCCTGTGTGTCGCCAAGTATGGAGGCGCAGATAAATTCGCCCGATTCGGCCGACAGGGGCCAGCCCAGCTCTTTGGCTAACAGATACAATCGCTCGCCGGCCGAGGCCCGGCCGGGATCATTGATCATGACGGTAGCGAACGGCACCAGATTTTCAACGGTCTCATGATGGTCCAGCACTACACAGGGCTTACCCGTCAAGCGTTTTTGGTCGGCCTGGCCAAGGTGTTCGAATAACGTCATGGTCGAGGCGTCAACGATTATGCTGGCGTCAAATTCGCGGGGCAACTCCGGCGAAACCCTGTCCCAGCCCGGCAAATAACGCAAATAAGTAGGCATATCAACGGCGCAG
>DASZUB010000011.1:0-20087 GCA_035547815.1 Saccharimonadales bacterium (SeqCode) | reverse complement strand
GTCTACAATTATCTGACGATCGGATCGATGATCCTGATGACCTTTTTGATATTGGTGCAGACCCGTGGGGCCAGCCTGGGTGCAGGCCTGGGCGGCGCCGGTGAGGTAAACACCACCCGCCGCGGCACGGACAAGACGATTTTCCAAATAACGATTATTTGCGCGCTGGTCTTTAGCCTGTCGCTGATCATGAACGCGCTAAGCGGAAAATAAAAACGTTCCGGCAATGCGACTGCGACTCCTCCGGCTGCGCTTCCGCCGACGGTTCCATATAGGCCAGCGCCAGGTCGGCAATCTGGGCAGCCAGACCGAAAAGAATTTTGACAGGCATTTCGTTAAACGGCTTAACAACTTAACCCCGCCCGTCCGGCGGTTCGTGGCTGCCTGGGTGCTCCTATTGGTCCTGTTGATAGGGGCGCTTTTCGTGCAAAACATAGCGCTTAGTGGATATTATCAGCAACTGCGTCCGGTGCCCGGGGGTATATATAACGAGGGCATGCTCGGCACCTTCACCAACGCCAACCCCCTGTATGCTGCCAGCGATGTCGATACATCGATTTCCAAATTATTATTCTCTGGTTTATTTACTTACGACAATCATAACAAGCTGGTGGGGGACCTGGCCCGCAGTTACAGTGTCGACCGCACAGGTACGGTTTATACGGTGCGCCTGAAACCTAACCTTACTTGGCAGGACGGCCAGCCGCTGACCAGTACCGACGTCTTGTTCACCTACCAAACCATTCAGGATCCGGACGCCCAATCGCCCTTGCGTGACAGCTGGCAGAACATCACCGTGTCGGCGCCTGATTCCCGTACGGTAGTCTTCAAATTGCCCGGCACGCTGGCATCGTTCCCGTATACGATGACCAACGGCATAGTGCCGAAGCATATCCTTGAGCATGTGCCGGCCGCCGGTTTGCGCTCGGCGGATTTCAATACCGTGCACCCGGTGGGGGCTGGGCCGTTCGCTTGGCAGGCCATCCAAGTGAGTGGTAACGATCCCTCGGTCGCAGAGGAGCAGATAGCCCTGGTACCATTTGATAATTACGGCCGCGGCGCGCCCAAGCTCAGGGAGTTCATCGTACACGTTTATGCCTCCAGCGCGCAGCTGACGGCGGCCTTCAAGTCCGGCCAATTGACCGGTGCGGCGGGACTGAGCAGTGTGCCGGACAGTATCAAGGGCATGGATTCCCTGGACGCGCACAGCCCCTTGCTGACGGCAGAGAACATGGTCTTCTTTAAGACTTCCAGTGGCTTGCTGTCAGATGTGAATGTCCGTCAAGCGCTGGTAGAAGGTACCGACCGGCAAGCCATAATTAAGAGTCTTGGCTATCCGACCCATTCTGTCCGTGAACCGTTCCTGATGGGCCAACTGGGTTATAATCCATCCTTGGCTCAAGCCGGCTTCAACTTACCGGCGGCTAAGAAACTGCTAGATAAAGACGGTTGGAAGACAGGCAAAGATGGTATCCGCAGCAAAGCCGGCCAAAAACTGTCCTTTACGCTTACGGCGGCCGACAATCCCGAGTACCGATCAGTCACCGACCAGCTGCGCGACCAATGGAAAAAGCTCGGCGTCGATCTGAAAGTGGCCCTGGAAGAAAAGACGGATTTCCAAAACGCGCTTACGTACCATAACTATGACGCTGTCCTGTACGGAATATCCATCGGTCCGGATCCTGACGTACTCGTCTATTGGGACAGCTCGCAGGCTGACGCGCGTTCTTCCACCAGGCTGAACCTATCAGAATACAAGAACGTTATAGCCGACAGCTCGCTGGAGGCCGGACGCAGCCGCTTGGACCCGGGCTTACGTGTGGTGAAATACAAACCTTTTTTGGAGGAATGGCAGAAAGATTACCCGGCGCTCGGCCTTTACCAGCCGCGTTACCTATATCTGACCAATGGGCCGGTGGCAGGACTTAGCGACAATGCTATAAATTCC
The DNA here is from genome assembly GCA_035547815.1 of Saccharimonadales bacterium (SeqCode). GTDB lineage: Bacteria > Patescibacteriota > Saccharimonadia > Saccharimonadales > UBA4665 > JARIHC01. The sequence goes on along the minus strand of DASZUB010000011.1, from coordinate 18,139 downwards.
GCGGCCGGCCGCTTTGATAACGTCCAAAACTGGGAAATCCGCGAAGCCCGTGTGACGGATTAGACAAACTTCTTGAGCTTTTCGGACGTTCTGATAGCACCTTCTATCAACATCTCAGCCGTTGCGGTTGATGTCTTGGCGGGCGCTGACTCCACGCTTATGCCGGTATCAGGCGATCCGTACATCATGGTTATGGGGCCGAGACGCATATCCGCTGTCCCTGCCGGTATGGTGGCCGATCTCGCCAGCAAAGCCCTGGCCGCTACGACTTTTTCCGCCTCCTCTATGGAAAGGCCTTTGTAATAAACCAAGCCGGCTAGTTCGCTGAGTTCGGGGATTTCTTCGGGGCCTTTATAATGTGCCGAAATGGCTACTCCGGGCCCATCGAATCCGACGTGATGCACCTCAGTGCTATTGAATGTTTGGCTTCCCAGAGGAGCTACGCTGGTCACGGAGTTCTTAACCATAAGTCGGGTGTCAAGGTCGACGGGATTGTATAAGGGGCGCCGTCCATCTTTCAGGTCCACTATGCAGTTACCCGCGACGGCATATTCATCGACGTCTACGCCATCTATCTCTGGCGCGTCTGGATCAAGCACGGCATACCTGGATATTATTTGTCGGGTTCCCGGCAGTGCGTACCATGTGGCGCGCGCGTTCCTGGAGTGACCATGCGGCTCCTCGTTTCCAGGAAAGTCTTCGTGATAAAAATTCAGCTGTATGCTCTGTCCGGTAGATCCATCTGGAAGTGTCTCTCTCGCTACAAGAAAGCTGTTGAAGCCAGGGGGGAACCACTGCATGGAGGAGATCGCGCTTTCGAGTCGCTCGGAATCTGCTGCCAGCCACGTCAAATAATCATAAAGAGCCTGTGGGTTGGGTTCTCCGGCTAATTCCCAGGCGTCTCCGTAGGCCGAGTGTATGGGGTCTGAATCAATCAATGCCATACTAAATTAATACCATATAAAATAAAAATCGTCAATTCGTGGGCTTGAGTTTTAGATAGAAAACAGATACGATATGATGGTCTGAAGTCACGGGGATGTGGCGGAATTGGTAGACGCGCTAGCTTCAGGAGCTAGTGAGCTTCGGCTCGTGAAGGTTCAAGTCCTTTCATCCCCACCATATTGAATATTTGACACAGTGTGATATAATATGCTTATGACCGAAGTGAATGGCGGTGAACTGAGCAGTATTAAAGTACGGGTAAATCCAGGCAACACGGATCTCATGCCGGATAACCCGGATTATCGAAAGCAGTATGATCATGATTTCGCTGCCATCAAAGAGCGTACCAAAAAGCGTTTAAGCCAGGCGTTTGAAGAAGGTCAGCTCACTATCGGCGAAGACACGGACAATCCGCTGGAAGTCAGCGAGGAATTTCTTATACTCATGCACGCGCATAACGTAGCCCAAAGAAGCATGCGCCTGAATGCCGCGCTGGGCGGTTACGGTATGGTGGGCAAAGTAGACGGTATCAACTATTTTGGCGTCGATGTACATTGGATACCGGACGAGGATATCCCTGTCGGCGAGTATGTGTTTGACGGCGACGAAGACCCTCAGGCCGTAGTGAACCGATTGTTCGCGCTTACCCCCTAAAGCTTAAGCTTCATTCTCTAACCGGTGGGCGGTATGCTATCATATTTGCTATAACGCTATGCGAAGACTAAACGAGGGTAACGGGGCGTAATGAGTAAGGTTGCGCATTATTTGCAAGAACATCTGATGGGAGAGGTGATGACCAGCACCGATGCCCGCCGCTATTTCGCGACCGACAACAGTATCTTGCAGCTGGCGCCCGCCCTGATCGCTTATCCGCGCAATGAAAATGACGTCCGCAAAGTTGCCCGTTTTACCTGGCAGCTGGCCGAGCGCGGCCGCGTCATCCCTATGACCGCGCGCGGCAATGGCACCGATGAGTCCGGCGCCGCTATCGGCAGTGGGATCATGGTCGTTTTCCCGGCCCATATGAACCGTATTCTGGAGCTGGATACCAAGTCCAACACCGTAACCGTCGAACCGGGCATAAATTACGGTAAATTGCAGCAATCCTTGCATACGCATGGCCGATTCGTGGCCTCTTATCCGCCCTCGCTCGAGTATTCCACCGTCGGCGGCGCTATCGCCGACAACGCCTCGGGCGAGAAATCGGTCAAATACGGCGATACCCGGGCCAACGTGGAAAGCTTGCGTGTGGTGCTGGCTAACGGTGAAGTGATCGAGACCCGCCGCCTGAGCAAGCGCGAACTCAGCAAGAAGCTCGGCTTGGCCACCTTCGAGGGCGAAATTTACCGCTCGATAGATACGCTTCTTGAGGAGCAGCGTACGCTCGTTGAACAGATGGAGATGGCTGGCGTGAAGAACAATGCCGGCTACGCAGTGAATGAAATCAAGCGGAAAGACGGCTCGTTCGACCTGACGCCGCTTATGGTTGGCAGCCAGGGAACACTAGGTATCATTACCGAGGCAGTGCTCAAGACGGAGCCGCACAATCCGGCGACTACGCAGATGCTGGTCAGCTTTGACAGCCTGCAGCAATTGCAGGACTGCGTGCTGGAGCTGCGCGACTTGTCGGACCGGCCAAGCGCTATCGAGCTGGTAGATGGCAATCTTTTGGAGCAGATACAGGAACTTAACCCTAACCAGTTAGGGGAGTCGATAAAGCCGCCGTTCCCGACGGCACTCCTGATCGTGGAATTCGACAATGGCGACAGGCACCTTAAAAAAGCTACCAAGCGCGCTGAGAAAATCTTTGAAAAATATGCCAGCAATGTGGAGGTGGCCAGCGAACCGGAAAGGCAGCAGCAACTGCGGAAGCTGCGCGAGACGACCAGCACGATACTTTCGCACAATGAAGGTCTATTGCACGCCGTGCCGATAATCGGCGACGGCGCGGTGCCGCCGGACCAGTTAAGGGCTTATATCGAGGCGGTTTACGGCCTGCTCAAGAACAATAATATGAAGCCGGCGCTCTGGGGCCATATAGGCGAAGGTAGCGTTTCCTTCAGGCCGAGGCTCAACTTGGGACAAGTCGGCGACCGCCAGAAGGCGTTCCGGATGATGGACGCTTACAACAAGATGGTCATGGAGCTTGGTGGCAGTATCAGCGGCACGGCTGGAGACGGGCGGCTGCGCACGCCGTATCTGGAAAGTCTGTATGGGCCGGAGCGCTATGCCTTGCTAGCGAAGATCAAGCAGATTTTCGACCCTTACGGCACCCTGAATCCGGGTGTGAAATTCGGCAGCTCGCTGGACGACATAAAAGAGATGATCCGTACGGATTACGGTATCGACCATCTGTACGACCACTTGCCGCGCAGCTAGTCCGGCGCCACTTGAGTTTTCGGCCTAAAACAGATAAGATATGATGGTCTAAAGCGGCGTACGAGCGAGGGCGAGTGGCGGAATTGGTAGACGCGCTACCTTGAGGTGGTAGTGGGAGCAATCCTGTGGAGGTTCAAGTCCTCTCTCGCCCACCAAGCCTCGGGTACGCTACAATATGGACGCGGGTGATTAGCTCAGTTGGCTAGAGCATCTCGTTTACACCGAGAGGGTCGGGGGTTCGAGTCCCTCATCACCCACCAAATTATCAACCTATCAATCGCCGATTATCAAAATGGATGTGTCAGTCGCCACCAAATCGTCGATTTAGCAGGCGAGCTTTGCAGTTTAACGGACGCTGAAAGCTGATCGTTATACGCAGATTTGGGTACTGTGACGCTACCGACAATTTGCCCGGCCTTGTCATCGGAGCTTATCTTATTGAGACGGGCCTGGGCTTGTATGGTGCTGCCGCCCCAGGCGTCGAACTTTATACTTTTTGCCGCGACCGCACTGACGTTACCTCCCCATGGCTGGCTGTAAGTCGCGACCGGAGAATTTTCGGCTACGGCCGTAACCGGCTTGAAGTTGGTCTGGGCGCTTCTGATTAGCGGCAAGCTGTCGTGCATGGCTTCCCATAGGCCCGGCGCGCCCGCTAGGGCGGTCACGATAGTGACGGGCTTGCCGTTGACCGTGACTTTGGAGGCCGAAACGTAAACTCCGCCTGCCTGGTCCGTATTGCCGGTCTTGATACCGACGATATTATCATAACCGAGCAGCTGGTTGACGTTTTTGATGGTGCCGGCGACCGGGATTCCGCTGGCGCTTGATTGTCCGACTATCTGCGCGAGCACTGGGTTCTGCATGACCAGCTCACCGATCCTGGCTAAATCTTCAGCCGTGCTGGTAGTGCTGGGGTCAAAACCGCTGGCATCTTTGCCGACATGGCTTTCCACCAGGCCGTTATCTTCTAGAAACTGGTTGGCGGACTGCTGATAGTTCTTGAGCGAGCCGAAGGCCCAGATAGCCAGGCTGTCGGCCATGTTGTTGGACGATGGCAACATCAAGGTCTGAAGTACCTGGTATTCGCTGATTCTTTCGCCGTTCTGGACTTTCACCAGCGAGCCGTCTTGGGAGTGGTAGGAGTTATAAAGGGCTACGTCTTCGGGGCCTAGCGTCAGCGTCGGGCCCTGTTCTCCGGGCGACAAGGGTTTTACGGAAAGTACCGTCAGTGCCGTGATCAGTTTGGCCGTACTGGCTGTCGGCACGGGCTTTTGCTTGCCGTGCGTCTCCAGGATCTTACTGCCGACTATACCGACGGCAGCCTGGCCTTCGCTAGGCCATTGGAAACTGCCTGCCGGCGCTTTGACGCTGAGCTTGGATTGGTCGACGTGCGGAGTCATAGCTGGCAAAGAACGGCCGAGTGCCCAAACCAAATAAGCGGCCAGCACCACGATTACCGCTACCGCGTATGGCCACCTCCTATTCGGTCTCTGTTCGACGGCGTTATACATAAGCTGCTTATATCATACCTTAGATTCCCTCCGGCTGTTGTATAATGGTTCTCACAAGTAAAGGAGTGTAATGATGATCTGGATAATTGTCGCGGTAGTAGTGGTGATAATTCTGGCTTTGGCGTTCATGTATAACGGTCTGGTGCGGCTGAACCAGCAGTCCGACGAAGCCTGGAGCGACATAACGGTGCAGCTTAAGCGCCGCGCCGACCTGATTCCTAATCTGGTCAATACGGTCAAAGGCTATGCTAGCCATGAAAAAGGCATTTTTGAAGAAGTTACCAAGGCGCGCGCCGATACATTGAGCGCCAAGAGTCCAGCCGAAGCCGGCAAGGCCGAGGGCGATTTCCAGAAAACCATGAAGAGTCTGTTCGCGGTCGCCGAAAATTATCCGGACCTGAAAGCTTCGCAGAATTTCCAGGAGCTGCAGGCTGAGCTGACCGATACCGAGGACAAGATCCAAGCTTCGCGCCGCTTCTATAACGGCGTCGTGCGGGATTTCAATACCAAGCGCAAGGTTTTCCCGACGAACATTTTCGCTAATATGCTGGGCTTCAAGCAGGATAAGGAATATTTCGAGGTCGGCGAGGCCGAAGCGGCCACTATCCAAAACCCCGTCAACGTCAAATTCTAACCGCGCTAACTGATGTACTCCGAGATCGCCGGCAATAAGCGTAAGACCATCTTCATCATGGCGGTGTTCTTTGTGTTCTTAGGCCTGATTATCTGGATCTTTGATAAATTCTTGGGCGGCGGCACAGGAGTATTTTACGGCGGTCTGATCGGCGCCCTCATTTACGTAGTGATCAGTTACTACGCCGGTGCCAAGATGGCTCTAGCCGTCAACCAGGCCCAAGAAATACAGAAAAGCGACAATCCGCGCCTGTGGCGCATCATAGAAAATTTGGCAATAACCGACGGCCTGCCGATGCCGCGGGTATTCATAATGAACGACCCCGCGCCGAACGCTTTCGCGACCGGCCGCGATCCTAAGCATTCGGCCGTCTGCGTGACCAGCGGCCTGCTGGACATTATGAATGATCAAGAACTGGAAGGTGTACTGGCCCATGAGATGGGGCATGTCAAAAATTATGATATCCGGGTTGCTATGATTGCGTTCGCGTTGACGGCAGTGATATCGCTCATCTCGGACATAATCATCCGTGTCGTTTGGCTCAGTGACGAGGATAATAATAACCAAGCGTTCTTTATCTTAGGTATAGTGGCCGCTATCCTGGCGCCCTTCGTGGCGCTGCTTATCCAGATGGCGGTGTCGCGTCAGCGCGAATATCTGGCCGACGCTACCGGCGCGCTTACCACCAGATATCCTGAAGGCCTGGCCAGCGCATTGGAGAAAATCAAAAAAACTGGCAGCGTTGCCAAACATCAGAATACTGCCACGGCCCATCTATTTTTCGCCAACCCTCTTAAAAAAGGTAGCCTGACGGGCCTGTTCAGCACCCATCCGCCAATCGACGACCGCATAGCTCGCCTGCGTTCCATGGGCACCCACGCTTAAGCGAAGTATCAGGTTTCATCGTATAATAGACGCATGGCCAAAAAAACAGGGAAGAAAACAGGCTCCAAGAAGCCTAGGGTTAAAGTAGTTAAAGAAGCTGAAGCTAAGGCTCCTGCTACACCCGCACCGCGGCCGAAGTTGCCGAACGCTTGGAAGCTGACCAAGGCGGCCTGGCAGATTCTCTGGAAAAACAGGGTCCTATTCCTAGGGGTTACCATAATCTATGGACTTCTGAGCCTCATCTTAGTCCAAGGCATAGCCGGCGGAACCGACGTATCCGGCATAAAACATGATCTTAACCAAGCGTTCACGGGCAGTCTTGGTTCGCTGGCCTCGGGCTTCAGCGTCTTCGCAGTGCTGGTCGGTTCGACCGGCAACAGCTCGAGCCAGACGGCCGGCAGCTACCAGCTGACGCTTGGCATTATCACCAGCCTGGCCGTGATTTGGGCGCTAAGGCAGATCATGGCGGGTAAACGGATTCGGATCCGCGATGCATACTACCGCGGCATGGCGCCGCTGATCCCCTTCATACTGGTAATTTTCGTAATAGGCATCCAGCTCATACCGTTCATAATCGGTTCAACCCTATATAGCTTGGTAGTGACGAACGGTATAGCTATCGGCCTATTGGAAAGGTTGGTCTTTTTGCTGCTATTTCTAGCCGGCATATCCTGGAGCATATATATGGTAAGCGCCTCGCTCTTTGCGCTCTACATAGTCACGCTGCCGGATATGACACCGCTAAAGGCGGTCCGCTCGGCACGCGACCTGGCCAAAGGCCGACGCTGGCCGATCATCCTCAGGCTTATATTTTTGCCGGTAGTATTGCTTGTAGCCGCGGCGATCATCATGGTGCCTATAATTATCGTGCTGACTTTCTTGGCGCAATGGGTCTTTTTCTTGCTGAGTATGTTTACTCTGGTGGCCGTCCACGCATATCTATATACGCTTTACAGGGAACTGTTGAATGAGTAAACGAAGTGCCGAGAACAGGCTCGCCGAACTGAAGCGCCTGATGTCCAAATATTCCTATGAATACTATGTGCTGGACGCGCCTAGCGTATCTGACGCCGTGTATGACGGTTTGATGCGTGAGCTCAAGCAAATCGAAGAGCAGTACCCGGAGTTGATCACTCCGGACAGTCCGACTCAACGTGTCGGCGGCAAGCCGCTGGATAAGTTCACGAAGGTGCGGCACTCTTCGCGCATGCTTAGTCTGAACGATGTCTTTAGCCGCGAAGACGTGGAAGCTTGGGTCAAGCGCACCGAAAAACTGATGCCAGGCCGGAAACACGAATATTTCTGCGATATCAAGATGGACGGTTTGGCCTGCGCGTTGGTGTATGAAGACGGAGAGTTCCAAAGAGCCGTGACGCGCGGCGATGGTCTCGTCGGCGAAGACGTGACCATGAACGTGCGGACTATCAAAAGCGTGCCGCTGCATCTGCGGCGCGATGAAAAGTATAAAGAATTTCTGACTGGCCGCACGGAAATCCGCGGCGAAATAATTATGTACAAAAAAGATTTTGAATGGCTGAACCATCAGCGCGAGGCTGCCGGGCAGCCGGTGTATGCAAACCCGCGGAATCTGAGTGCCGGCACCATCCGTCAGCTGGACCCTAAGTTGACCGCCGCACGGCCGCTGCGCTTCAAGGCCTATGATCTTATCCGCGATGACCCGGCGCAGGTTCCCACGCATGGTTTCGCGTATGAAGCGCTAAGGGCACTGGGTATAGCGGCCAATACTCAGGCCTCGGTGTTCAATACGCTTGACGAGGTCATGAAATTCGTGGACAAATGGGAAGACAAGCGGCACGAATTGCCATTCAATACGGACGGTTTGGTAATCAAGATCAACGACCGCGATCTCTACGCCCGGCTGGGTGTGGTCGGCAAGAATCCTCGAGCCGCAGTGGCTTATAAGTATCCGGCCGAAGAGGCCACGACGGTAGTCAAAGATATCGTCATCAGCATCGGTCGCACTGGCGCGGCGACGCCGGTAGCCGTTTTTGATCCGGTAGTCGTGGCCGGCACCACCGTGCAGCACGCCAGCCTGCATAATGCCGATGAAATCGCGCGCAAAGATATCCGTGTCGGTGACACGGTAGTCATATTCAAGGCCGGCGATATCATCCCGCAGGTCGAACATGTCTTGAGCGAGCTGCGTCCTAAGTCTGCCAAAAAGTTCGATATGGAAAAAGAATTGGGGCGCCAGTATCCGGACCTCGAATTCGAACGCCCGGCTGGCGAAGCGGTTTACCGCGTAAAAGGTGCCACCGGACCGCTGCTCCTGAAACGCGGCCTACAGCATTTTGCCTCCAAGGGCGCCCTGGATATCGACACTTTAGGCGAAAAAAACGTAGTTGCCCTGGTGGACGCCGGATTGGTACGCGACGCGGCTGACCTGTACACACTGAACAAAGCTCAGGTTGAAAACCTGGAACGTTTCGCCGATATCTCGGCCCAGAAACTGGTTGATGCCATCGCCGAGAAAAGGCAACCCGAACTGCCGCGTTTCATATACGGCCTGGGTATAAGACATGTCGGCTCCCAGACGGCGATAGATCTGGCTGAACATTTTGGATCCCTGGAAAAATTGCGCGAAGCCTCTCTTGACGAACTCATGGCAGTCGAAGGCGTCGGCGACGTGGTCGCGGAGTCAATCATCGGTTGGTTCGCCGATCCGGACAACCAGCAGCTACTTAAAAAGTTCAAAGAATTAGGTGTTACGCCAGTTTATGAATCGCGTGCCAAGGGGCCGCTGCACGGCAAAAACTTCGTGGTCACCGGCACCTTGGAAAGCATGGGGCGTGACCTGGCAGCCGAACGTGTGCGCCAGCTGGGCGGCACTTTCCAATCTTCGGTCGGCAAGGACACGGATTATCTGGTAGTTGGCGCTAACGTGGGCGAGTCCAAACTCAAAAAAGCCCGTGCGCTAGGCACCAAGCAAATTACCGAACAAGAATTCCTGAAGATGATATAAGCGTGAAAAACGAACGATCGATCCAGCTCAATTGTTTCTCGCCGCCGGTCATGATCGCCACCATGGCGGTTGAAACGGTCTTGGCGATCTATTCGGTATGGCGCTATAAGATGACCGATGTTACCCGGTTGGCCGTAGTCATGCTGCTGGCGCTGGCTACGTTTCAGCTGAGCGAATATTTCGTCTGCACGGGCGCCGGTTCGGCAGCTGTACCCTGGTCGCGGGTCGGTTTCGTGGCCATCACCCTCTTGCCGCCGCTGGGTCTGCATCTCACGCACGTGCTGGCAGGCAAGTCTCAGCGCCGGCTAGTATATTTCTCGTACCTCACTATGATCGGCTTCATAGCTTTCTTTTTGCTGGCGCCGGGAATTTTTACCGGCCACAAGTGCAATGGCAATTACGTGATATTCCAGTTCACTGCCGACGTCACAGGTGCTTATAGCGTCTACTATTTCGGCTGGCTGGCGGCTGGCATCGGACTGGGCTGCTATTGGGCGGACCAGCTGAAGGCTCTCGGCAGCAAAGCTTATCGGCAGCTTCAGAGCGTCCGCGGCATAGTCATCGGGTATCTGGTGTTTCTGGTCCCGTCGGGTTTGTCTATGACTATCCGGCCGGATTCACGCCGGGCAGTGCCGAGCGTGCTGTGCGGTTTCGCTGTCTTTTTGGCGCTCATCCTAGCGCTCTATATTTTACCGCGGGCAGCAGAGCGGCGCCAGGTTAGTCTTGACAAAAATTAGATTTTAACCCAAGCTTATACTATGTCGTGCGCATCGCGGCGCTGCAAAAATAAAAAACGACGAAACATAAACTAATCAATTTGCCCGCCGCCGGGTGGGCGCGCACGAAAAGTTTTATTAGCGTAAAGAGGGCAAGGCTTGCCTATGATTAAATATTTTTATAAGAGCCTGCGCGGTAATGAACTGCAAGAGCAGACTAAACCCCAGCGCGGCAGCTGGGTCTATGTCGAGGCGCCCACGGAAAAAGAAATCAACCAGTTAGCCGAGCAATTTGACCTTGAAGCCGGTTACCTGACAGACGCTATCGATGAAGACGAAATGCCTCGCTTGGAGCAGGAAAACAAGAAAAGCTACATCTTTGTGCGCTACGCCCACGCTACCAAAAGCGGTGATATAGACACGGCGCCTCTGCTTGTCGTCTTTACCGAAGAATACGTTATAACCGTTTCACCGGAGCCTTTGCCGGCACTCGATGCGCTTATGAAAGGCCGCTTGGCCTCGGCAACTACTCAGCGCGCCAAACTGGTGCTGCTTATCTTGTCGCAGATCAGCGACCAGTATGACACTTACATAAACCAGACCAGCCGAAAGATAAAAGCCATCCGCTCCCGGCTTCGCGGCCAAAACATCACCAACCAGGACCTCATCGATTTCGTGACCATAGAGGATGAGCTTAACGAGTTCCTGGCTTCGCTGCTGCCGAATAACGCTACCCTCAGGCGTCTGCTCGTCGGCCGCCACATCCCGCTGTTCGAAGAAGACCAGGATATCGTAGAGGACTTGCTCCTGAGCAATGAGCAGTCTATCGAAGCCATCCGCTCCAATCTCCGTTCCATCGCCAACATGCGCGACGCCCATTCCGCCATCAGCAGCAACAACCTGAACCGCGTACTGACCATCCTGACCGTCGCTACCATCCTGATTTCCGTACCGAGTATCGCCATGGGCATTTACAGCCTCAACATCCCGTTGCCGTTCCAGACCACGCACTGGATCTTCTGGGTAGTCATGGGCATCAATGTCAGCTTGATTTCCGCGGTGCTCTATGTGGCCCGCAAAAAGCGCGTCATCTAGACATCTGACCTCTGTTTTGATAAAATTGTGAAGTTCACGGGGATATAGCTCAGTTGGCTAGAGCGCTTGCATGGCATGCAAGAGGTCCGGGGTTCAAGTCCCCGTATCTCCACCATTTTTGTTAGAATAAGGTACCCGACGTGGCGCTTTAGCTCAGTTGGTAGAGCAGAGGCCTGAAGAGCCTTGTGTCCCCAGTTCGAGTCTGGGAGGCGCCACCATTTTAGCACCGGACTTATTAGTTTTACACAGCAAAAATTACCGGTGTTTTAGCATAACCCTTCTGTTAAAAATCTAACTTTGCCTTCTGCGAGCATCGTTACAATGGGACACATTAAAAAATAAGGAGGGCCTATGCTACTACCACCGAATATCAACAAAAGAGCTCAGAAGCTCAAGACCAAGACCAAGGAGAGTATCTCACTCCTTAGCGCGATGGTAGCGACGTTAGGGCTCGTGGTGGCTGTCGCTCCGGGAGCGGCCACCGCCATGTATCCGTCGCATTATTCTCCGACGTCGACCATTTACGACAATATCCCGAATCATGTGCCAGGTAATGTACCCAGTGTTGGTTTTGAAGCGACTTCAACCTCCGAATTCGGTAGTCAGATAAAGTTCAGCGGCAACCAGCGCAAGAATCCCACGGTTACTGTCCTGATGAGCAGCTGGGCGTGTAAAAGCGGCAGCTGGGACAAGGATAACTGCATTACTAATCCTGGCTCGACCTTCAACCACCCGGTGACTTTGAATGTCTATAACGTCAACAATGACGACAGTCCCGGCAGCTTGATAGAGTCGGTTACCAAGACGTTCACCATGCCATACCGTCCTACGGCAGATGATGGCACGAACTGTAACACCGCCAATGGCACCGCCGGTGAATGGTGGGACGGCCATCAGTGTAACAACGGCAAAACCTTTCCCGTCAGCTTTGACCTGAAGGGCACGACTTTGCCGGATGACGCTATCGTCACGGTAGCCTATAACACTTCGGATTACGGAGCACATCCGCTCGGCGATGCCACGGCTTGCCACGCGACGCCGCAAGGCTGCCCGTACGATTCGCTTAACGTCGGTACCAACCCCACGCCATCCGTTGGTACGTCCGAGCCGAGCGCCAATGACGCTTACGTGAGCTCGACCTGGGGCGGGGCATATTGCGATAACGGCGCCAGCGGCACGGGCTCACTGCGCTTGGATGCAGGTTGCTGGACAGGCTATCTGCCGGCTATCAAGGTCGCGGCTGCTAACGGCAAAGGTCGCCACGGCCACTATCCGCAGTACCCGCGCCACGATGACCACCGCTATCACCATGGCGATAAGGACCACCATGATAGGTACGGCGGCTTCCGAGGCTTCTACGGCCTGAAGCAAAGCTAACGCCTAACCCACACCTCACAGCCTTAGGAGCGTGCGGCTCATTCAGCCGCACGCTTTGCTTTTAACAGGGGTTTTTGTTACAATCTTTTAGTCTATACGCGGGTGTAGCTCAGTTGTTTAGAGCGTCTGCTTGCCATGCAGAAGGCCAGGGGTTAGAGTCCCCTCACCCGCACCATATGGCAAACTTCGAGCGCTTCGGCGCTCTTTTTCTTGGTATAATATAGGCATGAGAAAGCTCGTCGTTTTATCGTTTATCTCGCTTGACGGGGTCATGCAGGCGCCGGGCGGGCCGGAAGAGGACACCTCAGGAGGTTTCAAGTACGGCGGCTGGACCGTCCCTTATAGCGATGAAGCTTCGGGCAAGATGATGCTTGAGCAGATGAGCATGCCGTTTGATTTGCTGCTTGGCCGGAAAACCTATGACATATTTGCCGGCTATTGGCCAAAACAGGATCCTGAGCACCCGGTGGCCGCGCCTTTCAATAAAGCCACGAAGTACGTCGTCTCGCATAGTCAGCCGGAATTGAGCTGGGAAAATTCCACGCTTATCGAAGGCGATGCGGCGCAGAAGATAAAAGAGCTGAAGCAGTCAGATGGGCCGATGCTGCAAGTCCACGGCAGCGGCAACCTGATACAGACCCTGCTCAAGAACGATCTGGTTGACGAGCTGTGGCTCAAGACATATCCCGTGACGCTTGGTCCGGGCAAGCGACTGTTCGCCGAAGGCACGATTCCAGCGGCATTTGAACTGACAGAATCTAAAACTACTTCGAAAGGCGTTATTTTCGCCAATTACAAAAAGGCCGGCGAAGTCAAAACCGGCTCCTTCGATTGATACTGATACACTGTAGCCATGTGGTTTGCCCTCTCGCTTCTGGCTCTCTTGATGCTGTCGGGGCGGCGGACAGCCGAAAAAAAGGCCGCGACAGGTATCGACAGTATGGCTATGGCTTGGCTGCAGCAGGGCGTGGCCATGCCGCTTATTATTACCTCGCTGTTCTTCGCTAAATTCTATTGGCCGGCCCAGCTGCCGCTTTTTTTCTGGGAATTGTTGGCGCTTTATGTAGCCCTGCAGGCGGCATATCTGTACTGCTATTACCGGGTCATCTCTATTGCCGACATAAGCTTCGTAGCGCCGCTTATGACACTTTTTTCTGTTGGTAACCTGGCTGGCGCTTACATCATTTTAGGACAAGTGCCGTCGGTATCCGGGCTCATCGGCGCAGTTTTGATAATGGCTGGCGCCTGGGTTATCACTCGGGCCAAGCGGCACGGTGAAAAAGAATCGGTGGCCGCGCATAAAACGGCGCTTATCCTGGTCGTGATCGCCATCATAGTCTGCAGTATATTTTCGAACATCGAGGTAAAGATGCTGCGCATGAGCAACCCCACCAGCTATAACTTTTACACCTCGCTGATTACGGTGCCATTCGTGATCCTGGTGACCATGTTAATTATTAAAGGCCGCCGCCAGAGCAGCGGGATTTACTGGCGCAACGTCCAAACGAGCGTGCGTAACAACCTTTGGCCATTGGCGATCGTGGGTGTGACCTACACCATAAATATGCTGGCGACGTATCAGGCCAAAGTTACCGCGCCGAACCAGGCATACGTCGGCTCGATCAAAGCAGCGTCAGTGCTGCCGGTAGTTATTTTAGGTGTGTTGTTCTTTCACGAAAAAGTTACCCGTAAGCAATGGCTGGGCGTGGCACTAATGCTGGCAGGGCTTGCCGTAATGGCTGTGAATGTATTCCCGGCCAATTCCTTGTCACATAGGCCAGCCAAACCGCCTGCCGAAAATTTCCTTTCCCGGACGGGCGAGAGCTTGATCAACCTGCATGAATCCAGTATGGGCGGTTGGCGCTTCAAGAGTGCCATCCAGGCGCCTCATTATCAAACCGATCGTGACGTCGGGGCAGCCAGCGTCGGTATGGGCTTTTTAGAACTTGCCAAAAAATATCCGGAAGATAAAAGATGGACCGATGCGGCCAGAAACACGGCGACCTGGCTGATAGCCGTATCTAAAAAAGACAATAATGGCCGCTACTGGCCGGACTACGTAGACGATAATGGCTCATCCCCGGATATTTATACGTCGTTCGATGACGGCTCGATAGGCATAGGTGACTTTTTTTGGCAGCTCTACGAGCAAACGCACGATCCTCAGTATAAAAAAGTCGCGATTGAAAGCCTGGAATGGACATTTTCCCAGGCCGAGCCCTATGACAAAGATGGCGTTTCGGCGTATCGCTGGAAGTGGGATGTGTCAGACAAAAATTCTCCATATTACATGGGCATGGGGCAGGGCGCAGCCGGTATGACCTATGCTTTCGCGACCTGTTACGACAGATTGCACCACTCCGATCCGCCAATCGCTTCTGAATGCCAAAAATATATGCAGGGCAGCCTAAACTACATAGAAATAGTCAGCGACGGCCAACCTATTCCGGAAACCGGGGTAATGGGCCAAAACGGCGACACGACCATGGATTCAGGTTATCTATCTGGGGTGGCGGGTGAAGCTTTCATGTACCTAAAGCTCTATCAAGTATTCGGTGATAAGCAGTATTTGGACCAGGCGGAGAAATTGCTGACCTGGCTGAACGACAGTCGGAACGGGCCGATGGTTGAAGTCGGCGATAATTCCGATGCATGGCGCCTGGCGCTGGATCCGCAAGGCGGTGGCGACAGCCGATATGCTACAGGCTTTGAAGAGGGCGCGGCGGGCATCGGCTGGGTATATCTTCAGGCCTACAGGCAGACCAAACAACAGCCATATCTCCAAACGGCCGAAGCGGCCGGCAATTGGCTGCTGAGCGTGGCGACCAAAGACCAAAAAGGCGGCTTAAGCTGGCACGAAGATGAGCACCCGGCCAACCCAATAGTGCATGCCGACTTGAATAACGGCGCTGCCGGTATCGGCATGTTCCTGCGTGATCTGTATCTGGTGTCAGGGCAAAAAAAGTACCAGGCCGGCGCTAAAGGGGCGCTAAAATGGCTTACGGACAGCGCCAAGCATAAAGGAAGTCAGGACCAGTATCTATACTGGCAGGACGATGGCGGCAGCGATCCTTATTCCGACGACCCTTCTTGGCATTGGGGACTCGCCGGCATCATTGAATTTGCCCAGCGTATGGATGGCGGCGCGTCGGATATCCCAGGTGAACAGCCGGCCCTGTAATCTCCTAATGGTATAATTAAGGGGTGAAGAACAAAGCTTACATCACCAATAACCACGCTTTCCGCATAGTTGGCGCTATCTGCCTTCTGTTGCTGGTGCCTCTGGTTGCCATGCAGTTCACCGATCAAGTAAACTGGACTGCTTTGGATTTTATGGTAGCCGGGATCCTATTGCTGAGCGCCGGCATAGCATATGAAGTTCTGGCGCGCTGGGCGCATAACTCCAGACAAAAGGCCATAGTCGGCATATCTGTTCTTGTTGTGCTGGCGGTAATCTGGGCGCAACTAGCCGTTGATATCGCCCATTAGATCAGGCGTTTTATAGCCAGACTGTAGGCGGCTTCGTTCAGGTCCAGGTGGCTACCTTTAGCATATTCATATGCTTCTTTTACGGCTTTCACCATGAGTTTCAGTAGTTCGGAATTGACTCTTTCTTCCGACCATTTTTCGTTTTGGACATTTTGCAGCCATTCCAGGTAGCTTACGATGACACCGCCGGCATTGGCGATAATCCCTGGCAAGATTATTTTGCCGTTTCCCGCCAGATAGTCGAAAGCCTCTTTATTGATAGGCCCGTTGGCCATTTCCACGATATATTTTGCTTTGATATCTTTCATGTTAGCTCCAGTGACGGCATCTTCCAGGCCGGCCAGTACCAGGACGTCAACATCAAGTGATAGCAGTTCCTTGTTGGTCACGATCTTCGCATTAGCGCTATCATAGCTTTTGAAGCGGCCGCCGGAAGCTTTGAAATCTTGTAATTCCGCCGCATCCAATCCAGCAGGATCATAAACAGCCGCCACCGAATCGCTGGCTGCGACGAGTTTCCATTCAGGATGACCTTCTTGGGCCACCGTTCCGAAAAATGATCCGACATTGCCGTAACCTTGGACGGCGTAAGTGATGGGCTTTGCCGAACGGCCTTCCAGCCTTAAAAGCTCCCCAAGTGCGAAGACGCCGCCCCGTCCAGTGGCCGCGCTGCGCCCTTCGCTGCCGCCGTTGGGCAGGCTTTTGCCGGTAAAGCTGGCTTTGGTGGAATCACCGGTTATAGCCTCATACTCCTCGACCATCCAGTCGATAATCCGGGCATTAGTATTCACATCCGGCGCCGGTATATCTTTGTCGGGACCGATGTGCGGATGCAGGTGCGCGGCGTATTTCTTGCTTAATTCCCGAAGTTCTTCGGTATCCAGCTCGCGGGGATTAACCGCGATGCCGCCCTTACCGCCGCCCATCGGAATGCCGACGGCCGCGGTCTTAAGACTCATAAGCGTCGCCAGCGAACGTACCTCGTCCAAATCCACTTCTTGGTGATAACGTATGCCGCCTTTATAAGGACCGCGCTTGTTGCTGTGTTGGACACGGTAAGCTTTAAAAATTTTACCGTTGCCAAGCTCTATATCAAAGATATGCTCGTGGTCGGCTTTCTTCAGTTCCTCCAGAGCCTCTTCAGTTATGCCCAGCCGTTTTGCGGCTCTCTCTATAAAATCATGCACGGTCTCAATCATATCTCTACCTCCAGCAGTCCATTTTAGTCTGGTATTATTTATAAGACAAACCTATGGTCATATTCAGAGCTGATCCTAATATCAAAGAAGTCGCGCTGATATTTGATGATGGCCCTAATCCTAAGGTTACGCCCAAACTCCTGAACGTTTTAAAGGACCGGCAAGTCCATGCGAATTTTTTCTTGATCGGTGCGAGGTCAGAGGAATCTCCTGAAGCTGCTAGGCTCATAGCTCAAGATGGGCACGAGATAGGCAATCATACCTATACCCACAAGCATCTGACGCAAATATTAAAAAATGAAGGCGAAGTTGCTGTAAAAAAGGAGATAGAACAAGGCGCTTCAGCTATAGAAAAAGCCGCGGACATAAAAGGTTCGGACATCAGATTCCTGAGACCACCTTATCTGGACTGGAGTGATGAGGTCGCAAAGATAGCTTTCCCAATGTATGGTCACAGGATAATGATGTCACATTTAGCTGTCGGCGATTATGATTGGGGCGATAACCACTATTGGGACGACAATGACAAGAAAGCGATCGATGCCCAAGCTGCACGGATCGTACAGGCTTGGAGAGGCGCACCGGCAGGGACCCTGCTGAGTTTTCATGATAGCTCAGAGCATAAATTACCAGGCAATAAAGATTATGAAACCTGGATGAACCGCGCGTTGCCTACGCTAGAAGCGATCCCGCGGATAATAGACGATTTGATCAGTAGGGGTTTCGCTATAAAAAGGCTTAGCGAAATGAAGCTCCTGGTTGAGGAAGATCGGCGCGATTAATTGCTTCAGCGTCCTAACCAGCGTTTCCGAGCCTCGTAGCCCAGGATCGCCAGCATCGGAGCAACTCTTTCCTCTTGCCGAAACAGTATATCCCTTGATTTTATTTAGAAAAATTGGTATAATTGACATATAAAGCGCTTTAGT
>DASZUB010000010.1:0-24969 GCA_035547815.1 Saccharimonadales bacterium (SeqCode) | reverse complement strand
GAATGACCGGCCGGTCCGGTCGCAGGCCGCTGATACTGGCTATGACGGCGCGGGCGTGATCGTCTATATCGTAATTGGACCAGTCCGGCTTAGGCGAAGCCCCGAAACCAAGCAGGTCGAAGGCCACCAGCCGGTACGGCTGACCAGCAAGCAACTCGGTGACGTGACGCCAGGTCTGGCCGGTGCGTCCTATGCCATGCAGCAATATCACTGGCTGGCCGCTGCCGGAGTCCAGCGGCTTGGCCAGATGATATGGCCGCCTAAGCCATTGATGCCATATCCGGTCGAGCACACCTGTCATAGCCCTTATTATAAGTGCGTTATAATAAAGATAGAAAATGACACAACAAACATGGATTTCGCAGTAGTCATCTTAGAGGTTTTCATCCTGGTGCTTTTCTCGGCGATCTGTTCGGGCCTGAACATTGCCGTTATGTCGCTGGACCTGGCAGAATTGAGACGCAAAGCCAAACTAGGCAACCGCCAAGCCAAAAGTGTCCTGCCGCTCAGGCGGCGCACTCACTTGACGCTGGCTAGTATTCTGCTGGTAAACGTAGCGGCTGTCAGCGCTACTTCGCTAGTATTAGAGCAACAGTTTAATGGATGGATAGCCGGTACCGTTTCTACTCTGCTGATAGTCATTTTCGGGGAGATTATGCCGCAGGCCCTGTTTTCGCGCAATCCGCTGGGTTGGACGAGCCGCTTCGCGCCGCTGCTCAAACTGATGATCGCCGTCACATATATAATCAGCCGTCCCTTGCAGCTGCTGCTCGACGACCTCTTTCCGCATGAGCATCCGCATTTGCAGAGTCGCCGCGAGCTGGGACTTATGATAGCCGAACATCTGGGCACCAACGAGAGCGAATTAGATGATGATGAGGTCGAAATTATCCGCGGAGCCCTGCAACTATCTGAAAAGCGCGTCCGTGACATCATGACTGATATAAAACATACGTATTGGTTGACACCGGATACGAAATTGACCGACGAAAAGATCGACGAGATCAAAGAACAGGGCTACAGCCGTATTCCGATATTCAACCCTAAACTGACGCGATCCTACGGGATTCTGCTGATGAAAGACCTGGTGGACGTGGATTTCGACCACAACGAATACCGGGTGGACGACATGACGCTGTATCCGGTGCAGGTGGTGGGCAGCATGACGGCGCTGGATACGATGTTCCGGAAATTCATCGCCACGGGCACGCACCTGATACCGATCGAGCGCGACGACGAGATAGTCGGCGTGGTCGCTATCGAAGATCTCATAGAAGAGATAGTCGGCCACGAAATAGAAGACGAGACGGACCGCCGCCGTCCACTAAGGTCAACCAAAAAGTAAGCCCTGTTAGGGTCTATATGAAAGGTTCTTCGCCGGCTTCAGAGTGAAGTGCCATGCAATGTTCCATCACCTTGTCGCTCCAACCGAAATATGGCTTTTTGAAATAACAGGTTTCGACCGCTTCGCCGCCCACGCTCAAATCCCGGGCCAGCTTTAGGGAACCGTTTTCAAAAATCGCCCAGCCGCTGCTTTCCACTTGGAAATCTTCATCCAATATCTCGAGCGCCACGCCGTACACCTTGCCCCAAAGCTCGATATCGGTTATTCGGCAGACTTGCTTGGCCGCCTCGCAGCCGCTCTCACCGGCCAAAGAAAACATGCCAACGTACAAGCCATCCACACATAATTGTTCTTCGCTTAATCTGGGTCGCTGGTCGCAAACATATTCGCCAGCCGAACGGAATCCAACCTCGGTAACTGCCATGATTTAACTATTATACAACGTTATTTTCATTAGTCATTATGTGTAGTAGCGGCCGAGCCAGCTTTTCTTAAGTTCCGCGAAACTGCCGTCCGCTATGGAGCCACGGATATCGTCCACCAGCTTGATGATGAAGTGTTCGTTATGGATAGACATCAGCGTGTTGGCCAGCAGCTCTTTCGCCTTATAAAGATGCTGGACATAAGCCCGCGTGTAGTTCTGACAAGTGTAACAGCCGCAATCTTCAAGCAAGGGACCGAAATCGTGCTTGTAAGCAGCCGTCGAGATGTTGCGGCGTCCTTCATAGGTATAAAAGGCGCCATTGCGGCCGACCCGCGTCGGCGATACGCAGTCGAAGGTATCGACGCCGTTCTCGATGGCGACAAAAATGTCGTCCGGCTCGCTGATACCCAGCATATGCTTAGGTTTTTCAGCCGGCAGCTCTTCGTTGACCCAGCGTACGATATCGCCGAGCTTGGCCTTTTCTATGGCGCCGCCGATTCCGTAACCATCGAATGGCAAGGCGCCCATGAACTGGCCGGCCTGGCGTCGGAGGTCCTCGTACTGCGCGCCTTGGATCACACCGAACAACGCTTGATATGGCCGTTCGGGGCTGGCTTTCCGCAGTTTTTCCATCTCGCGCAGACAGCGTCTGGCCCATTCGTGCGTCCGCTCCAGCGAGTCTACCTGATATTCATACGGGTCCAATAATGATGTCAGTTCATCGAACGCGAACATGATATCGGCACCTATGGCATGCTGCACACGCATCGAATGTTCCGGCGTGAAACGATGCGTCGAGCCGTCCAGATGCGACTTGAAGGTCACGCCCTCATCATCCACGAAGGCATGACGTTCGCCCGGCTTGGCAGCAGCTTCATCTATCGATATTTCGCCGCTTTGCATCGGTAGGACTTTTTTGTAGCCGCTACCCAGGCTTAGGACCTGGAAACCGCCGCTATCGGTGAAAGTCGGTCCATTCCAATTCATGAACTTAGCCAGTCCGCCGGCTTTTTCAACCAGCTCGTGACCCGGTCGCAGATACAGATGGTAGGCGTTGGCCAGAACTGCCTGGCCGCCAGCACCACGCACTTGCTCCGGCGTCATGGCCTTCACAGTAGCCTGCGTGCCCACCACGATGAATGCCGGCGTCTTGATATCACCATGAGGTGTGCTGATCACACCGGTCCGCGCCAGCGTCCCACCCCCGAGATCCTTGACTATCTTAAAATCAAATTTACCATCCATCAGGCTGTAGTATATCAGGTATGAACGTTGACTATTATGCAATGATTTAATAATTGCCTTTTAGATTGAATTCTTGTATAATGTTAATGTAAACCTCACGAGAGTCTTATGGCTGAGAGTATCGATTTTAGAGACGAACCCGAACCCGATGAAGGGTTTGATGACGTGGAAGAACGGGTAATACCATCCTCGTCGATCCCTTTTTCTTACAATGGCATAAATCTAGTCCTGACACCGGCCAACGCCGCCGTCAGGCTATTCCTGGAAGAAGGTCCGGAAACTTTCCTAAGCTCCGGCAGCATAGACGTGATTGACGACTTGGAACTCGACCCCCATAGCCGGGTAATCGTATTCTTTGATGACGGCAGCGAAGCGCCTCTGAAGACCGACGATGATGACCTGATACGCAGCACGGTAAAAGGTAAGTTCCCTGTGCAACTCCCTCGGCGCCCAGACGAGAGCGACCGTGAATTCCTGGCAGCCTATATGCAGGCATGGACCGAGGATGCCAATTCGGCGCTCGGCCTAGGCGGCTAACGGCTTGCTTTGGGCTGGCCGGCCCTATAGCTATCGGCCACGGCGCTCAGGCATAAGGTCAGCGGGACGGCAATCAACGCCCCGATGATACCCAGCAGCTTGGCACCTATCAGCAGGCTGATAATTATAATTATCGGGTGCAGCCGGACGGTCTTGCCGAGCAGGAGCGGTGAAAATATGTGGTTCTCCATCTGCTGGATAATCACGTAGGCACCGAGTACCAGCAGACCCTTCGTGCCGGAGATACTAAGACCTATCAGGACGGCCGGAGCGCCAGCGATTATCGGCCCCAGGGTCGGGATGATCTCTACCAGAAAAGCGATGAAAGCGAGCAGGCCGGCGAACGGGATATTAAGTATCGTCAGCGCCAGCCAGACCAGCAGGCCGACCACGGTGTTAAGTATGATGTGCGCCCTAAGCCAACTGCGCATCTTAAGCTCCACCCGGTCCCATATGTCATTGAGCCGTCGCCTGGATTTACCACGGAAAAGCTCCAATATACTCTGGCGCACACTATCGTAGCTACCTAGCCAATAGATGGTCAGGACCACGACCGCCACGGCCGCGGCCAGGGCTTCCAGTGCCCGTCCGGTTATGCTGATCGCTGCGCCACTGAAACCGCTCAGCTTACCGGCGAAGGTCTGCGCCACGTTGTCGCTGTGGACGGATATTCCAAGCTGGTGGCTGATACTGGTGACATAATCTGGCGTGTTTTCGGCGAATGCCACAAGATGGTCTATGAATGGCGGCAATAACAGATACAAAAGCGCGCCCAGAGCGGCGAAAAAGACCACCGGCGGCAAAGCTACCGCTAGGAACGTTGGCAAACCGCGCCGTTTCAGGTACTGGACGAGCGGATACAGGCTGGTCGTCAGCACGAAAGCGATGAAAACCGTTATCAGGACAAGGCGCAGCTGCCAAGCCAGCCATACCGCCGCCACTATCGCCAGAGCTTGCAGGAACTGATTGCGGCCGATCTCCTTAAGGGTCATTGCTCTCCTCTCATGCTCTACTCTACATATTTACCATGATTACGCAATAAGAAATGCCATTATTCCATGGTAGACTGTATATAAGTTGTCATCATCGTGAGTAATATCAAGAACCCGACTACGCGTTCGTTAGTTTTGCTCGGGCTTCCTAGCCTGGGCACGGCTTTTGCCGTCACAACTCTGACCGTCTACGCGCCGACCATCCTGCAGAACCTGACCGGACCGGCCATCACCGGGCTGATCATCGGTATAGAGGGGATTTTCGGCCTGTTCGTGCCTTTTATTACCGGTGCCTGGGCCGACCATGCTCGTACTTTGCGCGGACGCTTCAACCATCTCATACCGGCGACGGTCGTCATGGCGGTGGCGCTCCTGGCGGTCGGTTGGGACGGTTCATTGTGGTTGATAATCCCCGGCATCGCCGTATTTTACATCGGTTACTTCGCTTATTTGGCGCCGTATTGGTCGCTGTATCCCGCCCTTATCCCAAAAAGCCATAGCGGCCGTTCGCGCAGCGCCGAGGGGACTTGGCAAGTCGTAGGTACATTTTTCGCGCTACTTGGAGGCGGATTCCTATTCGGCCTGTGGCAAGCGTTGCCCTTCGTACTGGCCGCCGGCGTGGTGGTGGCGGTGACGGCCATCCTAGGCATAACGATCATTCTTCCCCGTGCCAGCCAAAAAGTCAGGCACAGTCCCGACAAGGTTTATGATTCAATCCGGTATACGTTTGACATTCTTCGCAGCCGGCCAGACATCACACGGCTAGCAGTAGCAAACGGATTATGGTACGCCGCCTTGAATTCCATCCGGGCTTTCGTAGTGCTGTTTTTTGTCCGCGGGCTGGGATACTCCACCGGTTTCGTGTCAGGCATCATCTTTCCGGTGGCGGCTATCGGCATGGCCGTCATGTCGCCTCTCAGCGGTAAATTGGCAGATAAATACGGCCACCGCCGCGTGCTCCTGATAGCGCTTTTCATATACGGGCTGGGCGGGATCGTGCCAACACTGACTCAATCCAATTGGGTCATGATAACCGTACCTGTCTTTGCCGGCGCCGCTGCCACGGTAATGGTGCTGCCCTATTCCGTACTGATGCGTCTGATGACCGACGAAAGACACGGCGCCTCATCCGGCATCATGGGTGTCAGCCGCGGAGTCGGCTCTTTCTTAGGCCCGCTGCTTACCGGTGTAGCGATCAGCCTGAGTGGCCACATTTTTCCGGCCAGCAAGGGCTACGCCGCTCTATGGGCCACGATAAGTATTTTTGTCCTGGCCAGCATTCCAGTGTTCTGGAAGATCGATTTGAAGGATTAGCTGTAAATACGAGTGCTTTTACTTTTACTAGCTCTTATAAATAAAGCCATATGATAAGCTTTAGTCTATGAAGGTGATACTCGATGCACTAATACCCAGAGATGATTTTGAAGTCACGGACAGAGTGCACGAGTCAAGAGGAGCTTCAATATCTGCCCTTAGCGTCACGAATTTAAGGGAAGGTGATTTTTTCTTTTCTGTGGCACGTAAACCCGATTTTCAACGCGAAACCAACGAGTGGGACACTAAAAAAATTATTGGGCTTATTAACAGCTTTATAGATGGCGACTTGATTCCTGCCATTATTCTTTGGAAGAGCCCGAATGGATACACCTTCGTCATAGATGGTGCACATAGGTTAAGCGCTATAGCGGCATGGGTAAATGACGATTATGGTGACGGCAAAATATCACGGAGTTTTTTTAGCAGTTCGCTCCCAAATGAACAGATTGAACAAGCAGAAAGAACAAGAAGGGCAATTCGTAAACAAATAGGTTCGTTTGCGGAGTTTGAACTGGCAACAACATCTCCGGAGAAAGTTAACACAGAAATCGTGGAGAGATCTCGCGGTCTTGCGGCTCAAGCCATACAGGTCCAATGGGTCGGTGGCGATGCGGCAAAAGCGGAAGAGTCCTTCTTCAAAATAAATCAGGAGGCGGTCGCCATTAATAAAACCGAGTTACAGCTTTTAAAATCTCGTAAAAAGCCAGATGGTATTGCATCTAGAGCTATAAGTCGAAGTGGTACTGGACATAAATATTGGGCAACCTTTACCACGAAAAATCAATCTTCCGTAGAAGAAATATCTAAAGAAATCCATGATATCTTATTCGCTCCGCCTTTGAAAAGTCCCGTTAAGACCCTAGATCTTCCTATAGGAGGCAAATTATACTCCCAACAAACATTGGCATTAATCTTAGAGCTAACACATATTGCCAATAGTATTGATGATGGATATTCGCTAGAGCAAGATTCTATGGGCGCAAAAACTCTTGAGGTGCTTACGGAAACACAAAAACTTGTTCGTCGCATTAATAGCATTCACCCGAGCTCTCTTGGCTTACACCCAGCGGTATATTTTTATTCTTTGGATGGAAGATATAAGCCTGCGTCATTTTATATAATTGCTCGCTTGATTTATAAAATTCAACGTAGCCCAAAAAAGTTAAAACAATTTACGAGTGTTAGGTCAAAATTTGAAGAGTGGTTATTGAAAAACGATTACTATGCAGAGCAGATAATTAGAAAAGCACGTTCCGCCTCATCTGGATATCCAAGAGTAGTAGCGCTTTATGAGTTAGTTATAGGTCTTCTTGATAAAGGTCTATCTATTGATCAAATAGCCAGACATTTAGAGTCCATCGACGAATACTCGCAAATCACTAAGCCAACCTCTGTAGAAACGCCAGCCCCTCAATCATTTACTACGGTCACAAAATCCGCAGTTTTTATGCAAGAAGCGCTATCCCATGCCCTAAAGTGTAGCATCTGCGGAGGCTATATTCACAAAAACTCTATAACCATTGATCACTTTGAAAGAAAATCGGAAGGAGGGCGAGGAAGCCTAGATAACGGGAAACTGGCCCATCCATACTGCAACACAACTTATAAAAATTAATTAAAACAGGATTTGTTTTTCTCTATATAGCAGCGGCCAGTTATTTTGCCGAATTCTAAACTTAGTTCCGTGATTATGTCCTGTACGCGCATCAAAATCTACTAGGATGATGCCCGTCTCCAAACACTCAAGAAAACCCTCGAAATCTAACCCTTTAAGCATCATCGCACGTTCATATCTATAGTATTCTTTTCCGGCCTCTCTTTTTATGGCCGCCTGCACAAAGAAACAGTTATTAAGTTTAGCGCCGACTTTATATTTTAGATCTTCAAATCCCCAATATGGTTGAGGGTTTAGTTCGCCAAGACCAACGCGGCGCTCAACGGCCTTGAGCCACTCTGAATGACGGACACTTACCTTTTCGGCATCAAATGAAATGAGTATTTTTTTATCTTCACGGTTTATTTGGACCATGAAACCACGATCTGACCTTTCTAGACCATTAATTGTCTGGCGAAAACTCATTTCGTGAACTGGATACTTACTACCTGATTCTTGATGCGGCCACCCATAAAGCGGCAGAAGAATTGCTGGTACAAACCGTAAAGCGGTTGGTGATGGCTCAGTGTGAAAAAGAGTGGTTAAGGATGCTGTATTCAGTCTCTGTGTCTTTAATTCCCATTCGGCTGCATTTGGAATTGGTAAATTATTTTCCTGGATGCCAAGCAAGTCTTCCAGTGTGTTACCGATACTTCCGTGATTACCTACCCTTTGACTTTCAATCCACCCACGTGCCGAGATATCTTTTAATAATTGAATTAGCTGATCTTTGGTAAATGTCTGCACATACTCATTTTAACAGACCGAGTTGTTGTGTGTGTGTCTTAATTCTTTTATCCGACATATCACAATATTCTTTTGAGATATCTATGCCGATGAACTTTCTATCTAGATTAATGGCTGCCAGAGCAGTTGAGCCTGAACCCATGAACGGGTCAAGAATAATTTCTGCTGTAGTACTGCCAATGCAACGTTCGGCAAATTTTACAGGATAGGGTGCAGGGTGTTTATTGTTGAGCTCCTGAGGGATTTCCCATACGTCACCCAAAGCATTCGCTTTTGGTGCCAACCGAAAGCCTGGTTTTGCTATAAGATACACTACTTCATAGGTAGGTAAAAAATAGCCGCGATTAAAATTAATACCACCTTTTCTTCGCCATATTATAATTTGTCTTACAGGAAATCCGGCGACGATATCGTGGCGATCCTGCAATAAACCATTTTGAACACGCCACTTATGATTATAGAAAATTGCTCCGTCTTCTTTCAGAACACGCATCATCGAGGTCAAACAATCTCGCTGCCATTGAACATATTCTTCGTGTGGCATATTGTCTCCGTGGTCTTTGTAGCCATTCATTAGCGCTGCGTTCGACCATTTGCCGCCTCTTCCATCCTTCATACCATTACCTGTCGAATTTTTTAAATTGTAAGGAGGACTGGTAACAACTAGGTCTATAGAGTTGCTGGGCATTGAATTCATTATCTGTATGCAATCGCCGGCAATGTTCTTCCCCAAAAGTTTGTCTATGCCGCTTATTACGCTAGTGTTCATTATCTTAATCCTAACATTTTTCTATATGTCTGAGAATTAAAAGCTAGTACTTTTTTACTTCTTTTAACATATTGTTAATTTCCTTCGGGAGTCCATGGTTATATATACAGTTATAATAAGACCATGGACACGAGACCCTTGGCGGAGCGGCAGCGGCCGGAGAAGCTGGACGATATAGTCGGGCAGGAGCATTTGGTGAGCGAGGGCAAGATCATCCGCGAGATGATCAAGCAGGACCAGCCGACCAGCTTGATTCTGTGGGGGCCACCGGGCAGCGGCAAGACTACTTTGGCGCGCATTATAGCCCGCGAGACTGGAGCCGAGTTCGTGGAACTGTCGGCCGTGACTGCCGGCAAAGCGGACGTAGTGAAAGTCATCGAGCATGCCGAGCAGAACCAACGGTTGGGAATGCGCACCATCCTTTTCGTCGATGAAATCCATCGCTTCAATAAGGCTCAGCAGGACGCATTTTTGCCGCATGTCGAAAGCGGCGTCATCACGCTTATCGGTGCCACAACAGAAAATCCGAGTTTCGAAGTCATCAACCCTCTGCTCAGTCGCTCGCGGGTGTTAGTGCTGGAGCCGCTCAGTAAAGATGAAGTTGTAAAGATCATCAAGCGGGCGGCCACGGCGGAGAAGCTCTCGGCCAAAAAATTGCCGGCCGCCAGCGTAGATCTTATCGCAGAACTGTCCGGCGGCGATGCCCGGGTGGCGCTTGGCAATCTGGAGCTGGCCAAACAGCTGGCCGGGCGCAAAACGATTACGCAAGCAGTGGTCGAAACGGCCGCCCAGAGCCGGGTTCCCGGCTACGACAAGACCGGCGAAATGCATTACAACGTCATCAGCGCCTTTATAAAAAGCATGCGCGGCGGCGACGCGACCGCCACGCTGTATTATCTGGCGCGGATGTTACAGGCCGGCGAAGACCCGAAGTTCGTGGCGCGGCGGATGGTAGTTTTCGCCAGCGAAGACATCGGATTGGCCGCGCCAGCGGCGCTAAATTTAGCAGTTTCGACCTTCATGGCTGTGGAACGGATCGGCATGCCCGAAGCGCAGTACAACCTTTTCCACTGCGCCACCGTGCTGGCCAAGGCGCAGAAGTCGCGCGAAGTAACAAATGCCATGAACGCCGCCCTAGCTACGGCCAAACAATATCCCGACCTGGGCGTTCCCTTGCATCTGCGCAATGCGCCGACCAAGCTTATGAAAGACCTTGGCTACGGCAAAGGCACCAAATGGCAGGTCGGTTTCAAACACCCTAAAGGCTTCTTGCCGGATGAGCTGAAAGATATGGATTTCTTCCAGAGCTAAGATGGATTATACTTATGCTTATGCAAAGCGGCGACATCGCGATTGACTGCAAAGGACTGACCAAGCGCTACCGCGGCACGCACATGGACGCCCTACACGATCTGACACTTCAGGTAAGGGCCGGCGAGATTTACGGCTTTCTTGGACCGAACGGCGCCGGCAAAAGTACGACTATCCGCACCCTTATGAACTTCATCCAGCCGACTAGCGGCAGCGCCACCATCTGCGGGCGCGACATCGTGCGCGACAGCGTAGCTATAAAGAAACACGTCGGTTATTTATCCGGCGACCTGGCGATGTACCTAAAGATGAACGGCGCCCAGTTCCTGGAATACATGGGCGAGCTGCAGCCGCCGGCCAGCAAGGCCTACAAGTCTGAGCTGGTCAAGCGTTTCAAGGCGGAGCTACATAAACCGCTCGGCGACCTGAGCCGTGGCAACCGGCAAAAGATCGGCATCGTCCAGGCTTTCATGCACCAGCCCAAGGTGGTCATATTGGATGAGCCGACTTCGGGCCTGGATCCGCTTATGCAGGAAGAATTTTATGAGCTTTTGAATGAATCCAGACAACGCGGAGCAGCCGTATTCAGCAGCAGCCACATCTTGGGCGAGGTCCAAAAAATGTGCGACCGTGTCGGTATTATCCGCGAGGGCAAACTGATAGCCGAGCGCTCCATAGCCGACTTGGCCAGCGAAGCGGCGCAAACTTTCGATGTCGTTTTCAAAGACAAGCCGCCAATCAATAGGCTGAGGGGAATCAAAGGCGTCCAGGAAATCAGCACGCACGGCAACACCGTTACGCTGCACTTCCACGGCGAGCTGAAACCGCTGCTCAGCGAGCTGGCGCAGCACGATATCCTGAAACTGGACACCCAAAACCTGGATCTGGAAGAGATTTTCCTGCGTTTTTACAAGCAAAACGGAGGCTGGAAATGACGCCGATAATAAAATGGACGCTGATGCAGCGGCGCTGGAGCATGCTCTGGTGGAGTATCGGAATAATCTCGCTGGTAGTTTTGACCCTGGCGTTTTATCCGACCATCCACAACCAAGCGGCACAGCTTAATAAGAGTTTTGGGGGCTTATCTAACAGCACGTTGGCGCTGTTCGGCGGCACCGACTTCTTCTCGCCTGTCGGTTATCTTAACAGTCAGCTGATATACCTGATGCTGCCGCTCTTGCTGGCAATCCTGGGAATCGGCCTGGGCAGCAGCCTGATCGGTCGCGAAGAATCCGAAGGCACGATCGAGCTTCTGCTGGCAAGACCCGTATCTCGCACCAAATTGCTGATCGCAAAGGTGCTGGCTGGCGGCCTGAATATCCTCATAGTCACCGCTATCGGCTCAGCCGTGACTATCCTTATGGCAGAGGCTGTCAACATCGGCATACCGGCCGGCAATATCGCGGCCGCCTGTTTCGCTTGTTTTATGCTAGTGCTGACATTCAGCAGTCTGGCTTTCCTGCTGGCCGCTACCGGCCGGGGTCGTAGTGCGGCGATCGGCATTTCCGTGGTCTATGCACTGGGCGGCTACATAATCGGCTCGCTGGCCTCGACCGTCCATTGGCTCAAAGGCCCGAGCCTGATTTTCCCATACCATTATTACCGGTCCGCCGATATCTTGCGTGGTACGTTCGACTGGACATCCATCATATTCTTCGCCGCCTTTACGCTCGGCTGTATCGTGGTCGCTTGGTTCAGTTTCCGTCGCCGTGACGTCGAGTAAGCCTAAGACGAATCTTTAGTTTTGTTCCTTTCGCGCAACTTCTGACCACGCCGACGGATAGTGGTAGTTACGAACGTCGTGATTATGCCGACGCCGCTGAGGACGTAAAAAGTCGTGAATAATTTGCCAAAGGCTGTGTGCGGCGTCAGGTCGCCGTAACCTACGGTGGTGAGTGTAATCACACTGAAATAATAAGCGTTCAGCCAGCTGAAATGCTCGACCAGATGATAGACCACGGTGCCGATAGCCAACGCGGAAACGGCCGCGCCTGCTAAGAAACGGTAGGCGTGGCGCTCAACCAGGCTGCGGGTTTCCATGCTTATAGTATACGGCAAAAATCAGAGCACAGTCGCCGGCGTGTAGGCAGCCGCATCAGGATGCTCTCTGAGCACTGTCGACACTTTATGCACGAAATCAGACGTCTGGGACCTGGCAGCGCCAGTCAGTTCTATCGGTTCGCCGACCGCTTCTTCAAGGTCTTCTTTAGTGATAGGCAGGCGCTCGTCATTGGCCAAACGCTCAAATAGGTCATTTTCCGCCTGTCCGGTTTCGCGCATGGACAGCGCCACGGCGACCGCGTGTTCCTTGATGATGGCGTGAGCTTCCTCACGCCCGACCCCGCCCTTCACGGCGGCCATCAAAGCTTTAGTGGTAGTCAAGAATGGCAGGTAGCGCTGCAATTCGGCATTTATGACCTCCGGGTAAGCACCGAAGTTATCCAGAACCTCCATGGTCGTCTGAAAAATGCCGTCGCTGGCATAAAAAGCGTCCGGAATAAAGACGCGCCTGGCAGCCGAACAGCTGACGTCGCCCTCGTTCCATTGGCGGCTGCTTATTTCCGACGCCATGGTGACCGCGCCTGAAAGCACGACGCTCAAACTGGTAATACGCTCTGCCCTGGCGGCGTTCATCTTGTGCGGCATAGCATTCGAACCGACCTGGCCTGGCTTGAAGCCTTCAGTGGCTAGCTCCTGGCCGGCCATCAGGCGAAGCGTAGTCGCGAAATTGACCGGGCCGGCTGTGGCCTGTTTCAAAGCAGTTACGACGTCGAAATCCATGGACCGGGGGTAAACCTGCCCGACGCTGCCAAGGGTGTCCTGGAAGCCTAGCGCTTCAGCGATATTATGTTCAAGCTCGGCCAGCTTGGATTCATCGCCTTCGAACAGGTCAAGCATGTCCTGCTGTGTCCCGACCGGACCTTTTATGCCTCTTAGCGCGTAAGCAGCGCGCAGTGCCACCAGCCGGTCATAACCATCCAGCAACTCTTCGCCGAAGTTGGCAAAGCGTTTGCCAAGCGTGATTGTCTGCGCCGCCACGTTGTGTGTGCGACCGGCCATAGGCAGCTCATTATATTCGGCCGCCCGTGCTGCCATACGCCCTAGCGTAGCCAGCACACGCACATTGATAATATCCATCGCGCGCAGTATCTGATATTGTTCAGCGTTCTCCGTAAGATCTCTGGATGTCATGCCCCACTGAATATACTGGTGACCGGCCAGGTCATTGAATTCTTCGATCCGGGAATTGACGTCGTGCCGGCTCTTCTTCTCGCGCTCACGGATAGACTCCAGGTCAATTACGCCTTGGGCCTCTTCATAGTCCTGGATAGCTTCTTCGGGGATGTCGAGACCTAGCGCAGCTTGCTGCCGCATGATCTCTATCCAAAGGCCGCGCTCCATGAAAACCTTCGCCTCGTCTGAAAAATTAGCGACCATTTCCGGACTGGCGTAGCGACTCGCCAAGACATTGACCGGCGGCTGCGCTTCGCCTTTATACTCCAAATCAGACATCATGGCACCTCCTACGGTTAATTGCCTTTCATTATACTTTATTGACCGCAATAACAAGATGTGATTTGATACTTAGATTATGTCGAGGCATCCTGACACTTTTCCCGACGTTGATTTAGAAGCAGCAGGTATTGTGTTGACCCCGGACGACCAGCCCGAATTCCTGGGCGGCGGCTTCAACTCTTCGGCCTGGAGAGCTGGCAACCAGGTCCTGAAAATCACCAGTCATGGCAGCGACCAGTCTGACGCGCTTAAATTGTTAGAGGCCATGAAGCGCGAACACGGAACGGTCGAGCCATATATCGGAGACTACATGGCTGACACTGCCTATGCCCTGGTCAATGAGAGATCCAGCGGCACCAGCCACGTCCTGGTGGTCCAGCCTTTTATCGAGGGCTCTTCGCTGCGCGAATTCTTTTCCCGACCAGATGCCAATGTGGACCCATTCGTCACCTTTCTAGAGAAATCTATGGCCGCCTACAAAGGCACCCGCCTAATGCCAGACATCAGCTGCATCGAGAAAGGTTTCTGGCCCTTATGGGATTCCAACACGATAATAAGACCAGGCGACGACGAGCCCGTCCTGGTCGATACGACCGCCGGCAAGACCCAGCGCTCACGGACGCTAGGCCCGGCTTGGAACCGTTTCATATACAGCGGCGCGTTGCTAGCCCATAAGTGGCTGGAAGGCTAGGCGGGCTGTTCAAAAAAACTCTTTTTAGGTATAATCAGCCCCTGTACTGGGGATTAGCCAAGCGGTAAGGCAACGGGTTCTGGTCCCGTGATCGGGGGTTCGAATCCCTCATCCCCAGCCAAGATTTCGCATTTATAAAGCTGGCTTTTATTTTTTGATAACTTATAACTTCTCGGCAAGTTCTATGATGATGCCTTCGGGACCGCTAAAGTAGCATAGCTTATACATATCGCCGTAACTGTAGGTATCGACAAAAACATCGTAGCCTTTCTGTTTCACCCTGGACACTATTTCTTCTATATTTTCTACGACGAAGGCAAGATGCCTTATACCATGCGAATAGATTGAATTTTCTTGGGTCGTCGATTTGTCCGCTGGATGAAAGAACTTAGATAGCTCCAAATTTATCTGTCCACCAGGCGCCTGCAAGAAGACGATCTGCGACTTGGAGTCTTTAAAACCCGTCACCTTATCTAACAGCTCACTTTGTTCTTCGGCTTCGCCCTGGACCGTAAAGCCGAAATCCAAGAAGAATTCCTTGGCCGCCGCCAAATCATCCACTACTATCCCGATATGATCGATGCGTTGGATTTTCATGTCGTGGGCTGGTTCGGATCCTGAGTTTCTAAAGAGGTGCTTTCCGTTTGCCCCTCGGGTTTCAGTACTTGGTCTACCAGCTTGTCCAAAGCGTCATTTACCAGGTTGGCTTTGACGGCATAATATTCGATTCCCTGATCGCGCAAGCCAGCCGGAGCATCAACTTCATTGAGGTTGGAAATGATAATCACTTTTATGTTTTTGCCCCACTCGCTGGAGCGCATGCGCGCCAGGATCTGGTCGCCAGCGATCTTCGGGACCATCAAGTCCAGCAGTACCAGGCTAGGTCGCTCTTTTTCAATCACCGTCAAAGCTTCTACGCCGTCGTAGGCGGGATAGCACTTGTAGCCCAGTAGCTCCAGTCTGGTCTTATATATATCGACCAAGCTGGCATTGTCGTCGACGATAACTATTTTCTGAGTTGAGCTGATCGGGGCTTCGGGTTCCATAGTATGATTTTACCATCACCCGGCTAATACTAGCGGGCTTCATGCAGTCTTACGGCTTCCGCAACACCATGTCTCAGCAAATCTTCACCCTGCTGGCGCCGTTCTTCGCGTGTTCCATCAATAGGTGGCACCGGCCGGCTGATATGAACCGTCGGGTGCAGGCTCGAGAAACGCCCTTCGCCGTAATGCACCGCTATACCCAGTAGCTTCACTTTCCGTCTTTCTTCATCTGTCATATTCTCCAGGGAATATACGAAACCGTTCTGTGCAGGCATGACTACGCCCGGTTCTCTGTACACTCGGACCAGCTGGCCATCCTGCTCAACGGTTCGTCTGCTGCCCCCTTCAGGAAAAATCAACCAATTATACCCGCTGGCTAGAAAACGGCCTCCTAAAGCCTGGGTCTGTTGGTTTCTTTCCTTTCGCAGAGCGCGCTGCTCAGGCGTTTCATTGGGGTTCTCAATAGGCCTGCTAACTTTCTGGACCCCGCCATTCCGGATGAACCAGCCGATAACAGGCACGTCAAAAAGCTCCTCTTTGCCCGTAATCCCCGTTGTGTAGCGAATATGACGCAACGTCTTCTGCTTGCCGGCGATTTCTGCGATTACTAACGGCTCTACCCGTCGGAAATGAGTCATCAATATTTGTAAAGGATTCCCAGCATCCCGATGTTCCAGGATTTCCTCTTCGGCCCCCTCTTCATAATGTACGTCAGAATGCAGGACAGCGCCGGACAATTTGATAGCGATCCATTTCACATATCTCTTACCGAGGTTCTCTGATATATCAGGATCTGCAACCGGCTTCTCCACTCCTGGATATGTCTCACTCATTCCAGACACTATACAATATTTTGATTTTGACGCAACTTAACGGATACGTATACGGCGGTGATATATATTACTGCGACATACAATCTTATTATGTAAAATGTTAACAAGCTGTAAATCAGTAGTGTTTACTGAAGCGATTGAAAAAGAGGCGCTCACGCCTCTTCTCATAATCCAAAAGCAAGCACTAAAAAGACAGCTTAATAATTTATTATTAACTCTTTTTATATATAAGGAGTCTGTATCGAGGCACTTGCTAAACGTCGGCATTTGGTACCGCGGCTCGCTGTGGCGAGCGTCGCTATGTTTTCCGTGTTTTTCGCTCAAGCGGAAGCCGTAGGCAACCCCGAGCAGCATCGTGAGTCAACCCATAAGCTGGGTTCGTTGGCCGTTGCCGGACCGCCCGGTAAAAAATCCGGTAAAAACAAGAGAAAGCCCGATCATCACCTGACTCCGGAAGAATGGGCCGCCAGACAGGTATCCCCAGAAGAGTTCAGGGAATGGAAAAAAGTAAATATCTGCGAAGAAGGCGGCGATTGGCACGTTTCAGGCCCGGTCTATTCAGGCGGTCTTGGGATTTCAAACGTAAACTGGGTGGCTTACGGCGGCCGGCGCTTCGCCCCGACCGGAGCCACCGCTACACCCGCCGAGCAGATCGTCATAGCCCAGCGCATACAACCGAACCCGCCCGACCAA
This sequence comes from Saccharimonadales bacterium (SeqCode), assembly GCA_035547815.1. Lineage (GTDB taxonomy): Bacteria > Patescibacteriota > Saccharimonadia > Saccharimonadales > UBA4665 > JARIHC01. Next base: position 7,849 of record DASZUB010000010.1, on the reverse strand, counting down.
CACGGCTGCGACCCAGGTGGCTGGTAAAATGAACCATCTCAATAGTTAGTGGCGAGCTGTGGCGGTAGTATCAGAATTATAAGGTTTTGAACCTACTGGCGCTTCGTCCTCATAAGAAGCGTCCATTATCAGCGATGGGTGCCGCCTGTCTCTTATTGCCCTTTTTAGAGTATCTGATATTCGATAGCCCGACGTCAGAACCCAGCCGTTCACGTTAAAAGTAACTTCATGCGACGCGCCGCGGCTTTTCATAGTATCAAATACCGCGGCATCCTCCCTGGGCCAAAAATTTTCAAGGGAAAGGAGCTCCTCTAGCAGTTCTTCTTCCTTTATATATAACCCTGTATTGCCTCCTCGGATGGTTCTTGGCTTTGCCTTATGGCGATCTGCCCACGAAACCCCCATCGTGGTCGCAGTAAAGAAAAGCCCTAGCGCCTTATTGATGTCACCTTTGTATACGTAAGGCCCCCAGACCATCGATGGGACGTGTGCCGGTAAGCCATGCAATTCATCCGACATGTGGCCGCTCCATCTTCTCGTAAATGGCCGGCTATCAGCATCAAGCAGCAATACAGGGGTCAAGGCGTTTTTACCAAGGTATCGCAGGCCCGCCTGTATCGCGGGCATCTTTCCATCAGCGCTTTCCAGCACAACCGCTCCGGCGTGCGAGGCTATATCAGCGGTTTTATCCGTACTGCCATTCACTACCACTATCGGGTTCACATCTTGAGATTGTCTGGATAAACAATCCAGGGTCGATCCTATGCTATCGGCCTCGTTCCGAGCGGCAATAATCACCGGCGTATTCATAACCTGATTATACAACACGATAATTGCTTATGTTGCTATTTTATGTTATTATCTATCTAAGGAGATTTATGCGAGTATTCGAACCTACCGATGGCCACTTTTCTGACCAGGAAACTGGCGTGGTTCTGTTTAATCAATTCGGCGCCACCGTATCACAGGATGCCGGGCGTGACGCCCAGGTAATGGCGGACTCTTTTCACCTTCCCGTCTTGGCCGTCGACAGACCTGGCACAGCGGGCTTCTTCCCAAGTAAAAAACTCGCTAGGAGGCTTTCTACCCCTAACGGCTATCTTGCGGAGGTGGCTATTCTTGGCGAGAAAATAGATGGCAAAGCCGAGAAGTTAGGCGTTAAAAAGCTTGTTGCGACGGGGCGGTCGGCTGGCGGTTTGGGCGCGTTGGCCCTGGTTAGAAGCGAAACCGTCAGTAGCACCAGCGCTATTTGCGTAGCCGAACCCGTCGCATGTGAGGATATGCCACTAAAGCAAGGCGCTGAACGCTATTCCGAATATAACAAGCATCAGAAAGAACTGTTAAACGACGATTCTATGGCTCTGGTCAGACCCTTGCCTCCCGGTTTACCGCTATTACCTGCGATAGGCCGGCTCATCAGTATACCTCCGGCGATGTTATTTGACAGATTCCACAACCAAAGACTTTTTGCCAGTGATGCCGCCATTCAATACGCCGCCTATATAGCCGAAAATATGGCCGCCGTGGATACGACTCTGGAGTTTGCAGAACATAGTATGGTGGCAACACCGGATGTTTATAAACATGATGTGCAGCCGGTGGCTGAACTGCGCAAAGAAGGCGCTCCGTTCGTTGTCAAGCAATTGTCTGGCACGGTCCACGCTTCATTTGATAATCGCAATGAAATGAACAGAGTCATCGCGCCTACCATAGAACGAACGATTGAACGCTAAACAAAAACTCCCCGACCACAGTACTAGGCTTGGGTCGGGGAGTATTAATTAGCAGTTAGTGAGATGGTTAGCGCAAGCCGAGTTCGGCTGCGCAGACTGGCCAGGCGCCCCAGCCCTGACGGGCCTGCAACGCCTGCGCGCGAGCAATCTGCTCGGACGCGCTGGCCTGGTTCGGATAGCCCGAACCGCCTACGGATTGCCAGCTGGATAGTGTGAACTGGAGGCCGCCGTAAAAACCATTGCCGGTATTGGCGGCCCAGTTGCCGCCTGACTCACATTGGGCGATCCTGTTCCACACGCCGGAAACCGGAGCGGAAACTGCCGGAGCAGCCGTAACATGGCTGGTGCTCCGCTGCGATGCGGCCTGAACCGGCTGCGCCGCGGGCGCCGGTGCGGCGACCGGCTTCAGCCTGTCCGGCAATTTCTCGGTAGCCGACGGTATACGCAGGGTTTCGCCTGGAAATATCAGGTTAGGATCGCTGACATTGGTGTTGGCGTCAAATAACCTGACATAGGTCGTCCCGTGCCCTTTTGCGATGGAAGATAGTGTATCGCCGGAAGCAACCTTAACCGTCTGGTTCTTATCGTTTACATTATTGGTTGTTGAAGTTGGGCTTAGTGCTTTAGCATGTCCGGCCGAACTTAAGACAGCCGAAATTACGACGGTCGCGAAGGCCGCCGTTAACGCTTTAAATTGCATTAACTCTCCTTAAACTCCCTATGATGTACCCTCATTAGTTGTAGATTTTTCGGTTTTGGTGTCGATAGTACAATCAAGGATGATGTGCCCGCGCCTAGTGCGGACACGAAACCTTAGGATAGCAAAATGAAATTAATAGTCAAATCTCTCGGATATCAGTCCAGCGGACTCAGCGGCGACTGTTCTTCAGGAGCGTCCCGCTCCTCTCGGACCAGCAGCTCCACCTCGTCGCAACGGGTAATGAAATCGGCGCGGCTATCAAATACTTCGTCGGCCGGAAACAGGTTCAAAAAATGCAACACTTCGCGATCAAAACCGTAATTACGGGCGATCCGCATGATCTCCTGGCGCGAGGCCGGAAACGGTCCAGCAATTTCAGCCAAATGCATTATATTGTCCATCTTAGGTAGCAGTTCCATATAAACCATAAACCAATCCTCCTTACTTGCAGTAATGCTACCTTATTAGGCGGGACCTGCGCTGTTAGTTTACTTACTGCGATCAGCTGAGGCCAGCTAATCCGCCACGGCTACGCCACCAGCGCCAAAGCTAAGGCGCCAAGAGCCAAATACAGCCACTTCGATCGTTTCTTGCTCTCAGTCTCGCTGCTTTTACCTTTCTCCATACGCGTATTATAGCGTCCGCTTCGGCTGCGGCTGTAAATTATCTAACCCCTTAAGAATTTTCGCCGGAACTTATGTTCACCATCCAAGTGACGCCGAACTTATCCGTCAGATTACCAAAGATATCGCCCCAGAATTCTTTTTTCAGCGGCGTGTGGACTTCCCCGCCTTCGCTGAGTTTCTCAAATATCTCACGCAGACGCGCTTCGTCCTGGCCGCCAAGCGAAAGGTCCACCTTGGCGGATGTCGGGCTGGCTTTCAGGGTATCGCTGGCCATCAGCCGGATATCACCTCCCGAGAGCAGTGCATGCATAAGCCAGTCCTCCGAAATTCCCTCGCCACCAGGCACTTGGTCAGGCACCTGGCTATAAGGCATGGCGTTGATTTCACCACCGAAAATGCTTTTATAAAACTCCATGGCCTCTCGGCACTGTCCCTTGAAGTACAGATAGACGTCCAAATTGATATCGCTCATGACAACTCCTTGCTTAATACCCTCATTCTGGCACATTCCAGCAGAGGATAAAAGCTTACTTGGCGCCGCTCGCCCTGAACGCCCTCACTAAACCGTAAATCGCGATGACCGTCCAAGCTATGTTCAGGCCGGCCGATGGGAAAGCCCGGTAGTGGATAGAATTGACTACTATTCCGACGGCGCCTAGCAAATTAAGCAGCTGAAAACTTTTCGAGACCGGAGATATCTTTTTAGTGGAGACCAGGAAATACGCTATCAGGATGAGCGCTGCGCCGACCCAACCGACCACGTCGTAAAGCATAAGCTTTACTGTAACACAAGCTAAGGCCTATTGCTCGACCAGCTCCGCGATGCGCTCCATGCCAGCCGTGGCGCCCTTCTCCATGCCGGAGTTGACCATGCCTTCCAAGTCATCGAGGTTCTGGTATTTGGACACTGTGGTTACCAGCGTACTGCCATCGTCCATGGCCTCGAACGTCACCGTCTCGGTCAGCACATGGCCGGCCCAGGGCTCGTATTCGAAAGTGCGCACGATCTTATGAGGCTCGTCGATCTCCTTGAATTCACCACGGAAACCATGGTTCTCACCGCCGTTCTTGCCGTGATCAACGAAGCGCCAGACACCGCCGACACGGAAATCATGCTTATCAATAGTCGTATTGCGCCACCACTGCGCGATCTGCTCGGGATCGGTATAGGCCTCCCACAGCCTTTCGGGTGTGGCCTTATAAGGCCGTGTGATGCGGACCTCCAAATTATCTTTATCGACTTCGAACTTGGTTTTTGACATGTCATGCCTCCTTATTTAAATATTCTTCCAGCGAATCCAGCCGGCCGTCCATGAACCGGCGGTACCATTCAAGGTATTCGCGGGCTTCGGCCAGCGTACCGGTCCGCGCCCGCACCAGCTGCTCCTTGCCGCGACGGCGTTTAATTACCAGTTTCGCCTTCTCTAGCATTTTTATATGTTTGGATACCGCCGCCATGGACATGTCGTAATCGGCGGATATTTCGCCAACCGTCAGCTCGGAGCGGGCGACGCGGCGCAAGATGTCCCGCCGTGTCGGATCGGCCAATGAGCCAAATACTGAATCCAGTCGTAATGAATATTCAACCATATGGTTAAATGTTATCGTATGCGGGGAGGGGAGTCAAGCTTTTTTAAATTCTCCTCTTGTCATGGCTCCTCAAAATCAGTAGCCGTAACAAATCTTACTGGCTATGCGCCTCGTTTTTGCCACAATGTTTTACGGAGAAAAGAAGGAGGTCCCCTATGGCGGATTTATCCGGTAAGAAGGTAGCGGTACTGGTAGATAATTACTTCGAACAAGCGGAATTCACAGGCCCTATAGACGCGCTCAAGGAAGCTGGCGCCACGGTGGAGGTGATCGCCGCCGAGCCCGAGGACGGAAAAGTCCAAGGTCTTAACCACATAGACAAAGGCGACCAATTCCCAATAGACAAGACCCTGGACGAGACCGACATAGAAGATTATGACGCGCTGGTGTTGCCAGGCGGCGCCGTCAACGCCGACCACTTGCGCATGCAGGACAAAGCCCGCGAATGGGTGCGCCAAGTCGCCGAAGCCGGCAAGCCGCTGGCCGTGATATGCCATGCGCCATGGGTGCTGGCTAGCGCCGGATTAGCCCGTGGGCGCAAGCTGACGAGTTACTTCACCATCCAAGATGATATGCGGAACGCCGGCGCCGATTGGGTAGATGAAGAGGTCGTGATCGACGGCAACATAATTACCAGCCGCAATCCGGACGACATCCCCGCTTTCAACCAAGCGCTTGTCAAAATGCTCGGAAGCTAACCATAATTCGGACCTGGTTCTTAAATATAAATTAAATTTATGTGTGTTATTTGCTTTTTTTGCAAAAAATTAATAAAGATTTAAGAATCGTCTGTTAATAATATCTGGGTGTAAAGAGACAAAACCATGAAGCTATTATTAGTAGAAGACGATCGGGAGATCGCTGAAGCACTGTGCCAAGTCTTAGCGCCAACCTACGACATAACTTTGGTGGGCACAGGCAGCAGCGGCTTGGAAAAAGCCCTAAGCGGCCAATACGGCCTGATGATATTGGACCTCAACCTGCCCGATATGAACGGATTGGAAGTCTGCCAGAAGCTGAGAGATAAGGGCTGGAAAACACCGATACTTATCCTGACCGGCCAAGACAAAGTGATGGACAAAATCCGCCTGCTGGATGCTGGCGCGGACGATTATCTGACCAAGCCCTTCAGCCTGGGCGAACTTAAAGCCCGATTGCGCGTCCTAAGACGCCACAACGCGAAACGGGCCGACGCGGAGGCCAGGCAGCTAGCCGTAGAAGACCTTACGCTTGATCGCACCAAACACACCGTAAAAAGGGCTGGTCAACCGATAGATCTGAGGCGCAAGGAATTCGCCATATTGGAATGCCTGATGTTACATGCCGGCACGGTAGTCAGCCGTACCGTATTGGGCAATTATGCCTGGCAAGATGAAGACAAACCGTGGACCAACACCATCGATGTCCACATCAAACACCTCAGGGACAAAGTTGACCGACCATTCGGACATCAGCTTATACAAACTGTCCATGGGCTCGGGTATAAAGTAGCTCCGCCGAGTCACTCAACAGAGGAGCCGGCTGGATGATAGTTTTCGCCACCCATATTCCACCGGCTTACCGTATTTTGTCGGAAATCAACATAGAGCACTTGCGGGAATTGCAGCGGTTCGCCGAGGTCGGCCGGGTCAGTGCCGGACTGATCCACGACATAAGCAGCCCTTTGACGGCTGCTATATTGCACCTGGAACAAAGCGATCCGCGCAGATTACCGAATGTGCGCCACGCGCGCCAAAGCATCAAGGTGCTGGAGCGTTACGTGGAAGCCGCGCGGCGGCAGCTATCTAAACAGGAGCATATTATTTTGTTCCGGGTTAATGACGAGATCGATCAAATTAAGCATATATTGCAGCCTCTGGCCCGTGAGCGTGGCATCCGTCTCGTGTTCAACGCTCGCATTGGAAATTGCCGCCTTCTGGGCGATCCGGTTAAATTCCAACGTATAATCGTTAATCTGGTTATGAACGGCATGGACGCCTGCGAGGATGACTCATCATCTAACGCCCGACCGCCGGTAAAGGTAGTCCTCCGCGTGGAAGGTAAAAGCCTGGCCTTATCGGTGCATGATAGGGGAAGAGGCGTAAGCCCCGAACAGCTGCCACACCTTTTCAAACCCTTTTACACGACCAAACAGCCGAGCAGACATGCCGGCAGCGGCATAGGCTTATCTACGGTCAGGCATTATGCCGAAGATGTCTTTGGCGGCACCATAACCGTGAATAGCCGCGAGAAAGCAGGTGCCGAATTCCGTGTCACCTTGCCGCTTCATTCTTATGACGACTGTTAACCCGGAATGTTAACTGCTGTATAATGGATTTGGCCGGTTAGAATGTAAGATTATTAACAGCCGGCCTTTCCGCAATGTTATATGATAACTCTCAACAAAAACCGTAGGAGGGCGCTTGAGTTCTAGCATAATGCGTATCGAACAGAGGAACGAGGCACGTGGACTTATCATCGGCGCACCGTTACTTTTAGTAGCGGTGTTTTGTTTTGCTCTCGTTATGATCCATCCGGTTACCAGTGAAACCGCAAAATCGGCGAGTTCCGGCAGCGGCTCCTCTTCCGCTACCAAAAAATCAACTCCGGCCGCTAATTTCTATGTCCATGAATTAAAACCGTTGCCCTTGGTACAGACCAACTCTGGCGGCGCGGCGGCATCTACGCCTGTAATAAGTAGCAGTTCCGTGGGCGCTCCTACAGCCTCGCCCCAAGCGGTAGCCAGCGGCACACAGGGCGGCTCGGCTTCTCCGGCTTCCCCAAGTGTCAGCGGCAGCACCAGCACCACCAATAAATTGCACGTGACGTCAGGTTCTGGCAGCAGCGGTGGAGGATTGCTGAACACGGTCCTTCACGGCGTTATTCACGGCCTTTAAACCTCTTCGGCCTCTGAACGAGATATTATTTTTGTATTTTACTATTTACTTAACTTAATTAATCATATATAATGGAGACATGAGCTCCATGGAGAACGATCTGGAAGCACTGGAAAACGCGATGCGCGATTTCTTTCAAAATATGAAGCGCCCTCAGAACTGGGAGCATATTAAAAGACGTTCCGGCGTTGCCATAGATAGGCCGTCGGCGATTATCTTAAAATCCCTCCTGAGCACCCCTGCCCCTCACCGCGTTCAGGATTTGGCCGACCATCTCGGTATCGAGGCGCCGTTCATTACGCGGAAAACGCAGGACCTGGAGCG
>DASZUB010000009.1:0-17694 GCA_035547815.1 Saccharimonadales bacterium (SeqCode) | reverse complement strand
ATTTATGGTTAACGTACGCTTGCAAAGCCTCCAAGACGAAGGCGGTAGTCAGGGCCGGTGCACCGTTATAATATCGTTTTCCATCAACGACCGGGTCGGCGTAAAAAGTGGCCGCCGGCCAGCTGCCGTCGCGGCGCTGGGACAGTAAAAGTTCATTTATGACATTGCCCAGACCGCGCGAATCTCCCAGCTTCAACCGTGCGCATAGGCACAGGGCTTTATCCAGGTCCGTCTTGGCCAGCTTTTGCGCGCGCCGGACCTTACGGAGCAACTTATCTTTATGGCCACCGTCATAAGCCCTGGCGAAGTAATACAAAAAGACATGCTCATTAGGATAATACGGCGACGAGAAAGATCCAGCGGATATGGACCGTTCCATCAAGTCGTCGAGCCGTGGCAAGCTGCCGCCGGTCAAAGACAGGAAAAACGCGATGTTGCTATTGACTGCCGAGTCCACATCAAGCCAGACCGGTTGGCTATCTTCAGGGACCAGCCAGGTCCGGTAGGGCCCACCGACCGCCGTTTCCGTTGCCAGTAAAAGCTTAACGATTTTTGCCATAGCCACCGCGTCAATCAAAGAGGCATCATGTAAATACAAAGCCGTTAGGGCGCAGAACGTATCATCCAGATCATCCGGGTACGGCTGCTTGGTATATTCCGGAGCACTTTTCGTCCAGTAATTAAAACTCCAGCCATCATTTTTTTGACTGAGCAGGAAGCTGACTAAACCTGACCTTATGCGCCGGGCTTTTGGCTGCTCCAATCCCGCAAGCGATGTCAGCATAAGAGCCGGCACGAATACGGTCCGCCAGCTTCTCGTCCGGCGGAACGGACTGAAGGCCGGGCTTGAAAAACTGACGAAGCTGCCGTCTTTTTCCTGCTGTTTTGCCAGAAAGGACAATCCGCTAGCGATGGCGGCGTCCACCTCAGGCTTTTTTGGCCCTGGCATAATAGCTCTTGGGTAATCTGATAGTAAAGGTCGTGCCCGACGGTTCGTTGTCCGATATTTCTATGGAACCGCCAAAATCGTTTTCGACTATTTGCCTGACTATGAACAAGCCGATGCCGATTCCACTTTTTTTGGTAGTGTAAAACGGCTCGAATAACTTGTCGCGCCTGGCTTTGGGTATGCCCGGACCTTTATCGGCTACGCTTATGAAGAGGATGGTTCCGTGGCGTCGCAGAGTCACTTCGACCGAGGCACGGTTCGGTCGCCGGCCGGCGCGCGGCGCGGGATAAGCCTCTACGGCGTTATTTATAAGGTTAAGGATGACCTGCCTGAAGCGTATCACGTCGCCTTTGAAGAGCAACGATGGCTTGAGCGATGGGTCCATAGAAACGGATAATTCTACACCGGCCTGCTCGGCCGTCGGCATCAGTATCTTTACTACTTCTTTGGTTTCCTTCTGCACATTGAATGCTTCGGCATGCTTTTTGCCGCCGATCTGCTGTCGGACACGCCGCACTATATCGTTTATATGGCCGACGTTGCGCTGTATCCGACGGGCTATGTCCGGATTGTCGGCATCGGGCAGACCTTCGATATCCAGGTTGACGGTAGATAGATGGTTGGCCAGGTCGTGGAACAAGGCCGTGCTCAGCTGCCCGAGCTCGGCGAAACGGTATAGCTGCTGCATCTTCTCGAGCTGCGCCTCCTCCAGCTGGCGGGCCCGTTTTTCAACCTTGATTTCCAGCAGGTCCCGTTGGCGCTCAAGCGCTTTCTCGGAGCGCCGCGCCCGTTTAAGTGACAGTTCCATCTGGCGGTTGAACAGCCAAGATATCAGGGCGATTACAAAAAACATCGCTGCGTAACCTATCACGTCGCCGGCCGTCGAGGCCGAACTCTTCCATGTAAGGTCGGGATGGATATAATTACTGCTTTCAGCGTACTGAAGCACTATCAAGACCAGTGTTATGGCGCCTGCCACATACAAGGCGGAACGGGCACTTATCAGGATGCCGGCCATGACTATGGACATCGCAGAGAGCAATATTGCCGCCGGTAATAGCAATCCCCAATGGTAAAGCATGGTGCAGGCGTAAAGGGCGATCAACAGGGTCAGCACTATGGCCACCGCTTCGTGCTTGCACTTATACCTGGACAGTACATACAGGACGCCGATAAAAATTATGGCAACGAGATTGTCCGCCACCCGATCCGTGTAAAAAGGTTCCCCGGATATGAGTGGCGCGAGCAGCGTATCGAGTAAAGCTATGCAGGCCAGCACGAAAATACCGACCAAAAGAAAATTAAGTACCGTCTCGCGTTCGGCTTGATCGGAATCTTTGGAAATCGGCCTTATGAATCGGTTATAGAAACGGCTCGTCATGGTCGTATACGGAAATTTCTAATTATCTGGCAGCGCTTTCTTGCCAGCTGCCTGCAGTTGGTGTTTTACAGCTCTTCGCTGGACCACGGCGCCGCTGTCGCCTGGCTCAAAAGTACGCTCTCCACGGCATCGCTGCTACGAGCATCCTCATCTGTCAAAATGCTGATTACTACGTCTTTCATACCCACTCCTTTCCTCTAGCCTTAACGTATTATTGTGACTTGTCACTAATAGTATAACCTAAGCCATAAGCGGTTTTAATAAGCTTGTGACCGTAAGGACGGTCTATCTGGTCGCGAAGACGCTTTATATGAACGTTCACGGTCCCGTCCCACGAAGAGCAGTCCGGCTCCCAGACATTGTCCATAATCATCGCCCGGGTGACGATTTTGCCTTTGTTGCGCATGAGATATTCTAAAATCCCGAATTCTTTGCGCCGCAATTTAATAAGCTTCCCGGAACGCTCCACGCGGCCGCTCAAGGGGTCGAGCGTCAGGTTACCGACTCGCAAAAGATAAAAATCTTGCCTCTGGTTATTGTTGTCAAAATTAGTACGACGGAGCAGGGCGAATAACCGGGCTTTTAATTCGGCCATGGTGAACGGTTTGGTCAGATAGTCATCGGCACCGGCCTCGAAAAGCGCCACTTTCGTGCCGCTGTCGCGGGAGCCGGATAGCACCAATATAGGCGCCGCGACTTCTTTCTTGCGCAGCTGGGTACAGACCTCCAGGCCGGACATGTCCGGCAGCCCAAGGTCCAAAATGATAGCATCGTACTGCTTGCGCTGGGCTTTAGCTAGCCCATCCTTACCGGTCGTCGCATTGTCGATCTTGGAGTCGGCTTCAAAAAAATAGCGCAGGCTTTCTATGAGCTCAGTATTGTCTTCGATGCACAGCAATTTCATGGTCGTTGCCTTCCTGCATACAATTTAACAATTAAATTATTAAATCTTTATTAAAAAGTTATGCACAGGCAGAAGGCCTGACGGCGTACCGGCGCTCCTACTTGTCAGCGGCTTCGGCTTTGGCATCCTCTTTGGCGGCCTCCACCGACGACGGTTTGGGTTCTTTCTGCTCTTTGCCGCCAGGCATGCTTTCGCCGGCTTGGCCCTGGTCGCCTCCGGCTCCAGCTTCACCTTCGGCGCCTTCGCCTTCTTCACCTTCGGTCTCCGGCTCCTCACCTTCTTCAGCTTCGCCTGCAGCAGCCTCGTTGGCGGCCGCCAAGGCGCTTGGTTCATAGACGGTAGCGATGGCGTGTTCCGGTTCGGTTTCAATCTCAACGCCCTCTGGTGCACGCAGGTCGGCCACGGTCACGTGGTCGCCGATCTCAACCAATTTTTCGGCGTCGTACTCTAAGAAATCTGGTAGCTTGTCTGGGATGGCTTTGACTTGGACGGTTTCCAGCTGGGTCAGGACTATCAAGCTGTTGCGCTCCGCCGGGCTGGATTCGTTATCTTCATCATAACGTGGCCGCACCGGTATCTCGGCCTCGACCTTCTGATTCTTGTCGACGGCATTAAAGACGACGTGGGTCAGTTCATGTTTCTTGGGGTCGAATTCCGCAGTCTTTATAAGCGCGGTGTATTTTTGGCCGTCCGCCTGAAGTTCTACTGGGTGGTGCTTGCCTGCTTGGCGCCAGACTTTGAGCAGCTCCATGGCGTTGGCTTGCACGACCACCGACGGCTTGCCATGATCGTGAATGACAGCAGGCACCAGGCCGTCACGGCGCAGGTGTTTGACGGATTTGCCGGTTACTTCACGCGGTTCCAAAGCCAAACTTATAGAATCTTGAGGCATAGAGCGATTATCTCCTGATTATTACCTTATATTATAGCAGATTACGCTGGACTGAGCCCTGTCAAAAGGCTAAGCTTAGAGCAGATGTTCGACGTCTCCCACATAATCCAGGCCGGCGGCCTACTGTTGATCGGCGCTATTATTTTCGGCGAATCAGGCATGTTTATCGGCTTCTTCTTCCCCGGTGATACGCTGCTATTGACCGCCGGCGTTTTCGCCGCCCAAGGTAAATTATCGCTGGCCAGCGTTATTTTGGTCGTCGCCATAGCTGCCATCGCCGGCGACAATGTCGGCTATCATATCGGCAAACGTTACGGCAGACGTCTGTTCAGTAAACCTGACGGTGTAATTTTCCGGCAGGAATACATCCAGCGTTCCGAAAAATTTTATGAACGCTGGGGCAGCCGGACCATGTTGATAGCCCACTTCGTGCCGGTCGTGCGTACGTTCGTGCCACCGGTGGCGGGCGTCGCCAAGATGGACTATCCGAAATTCGTCTTGTTTGACGCCATAGGGGACACCGCCTGGGCGGTCATCGTAACGCTGATCGGCTACTGGTTCGGCACCAAGATACCGAATCTGGACCATTACATAGTGCTAGCCGTGGTGGCAATAGTGCTTATCACGCTCGGGCCGACACTTTATCATGTGATAAAGGCCCTGTTGGAAAAGCGCCGCGCCAAAGCCTAGGGAAGCTCGGGATTTTCTATATCTGCTCTTACTTCGTCTAACAGCTTCTCGAGAGCTTCTATAGATACCCCCGAAAGACCACATCTGTGCGCCCCCATGACGGCTTCGCCGGCATCAGGCAAAATCCGCATACTTTCCGTTGTCGAGCCCTCTCTTTCCCGGCTGTGCAGAGCTACGACCGCGGAGATAGCGAAGGCGGCATGGGCAAACCCCGCCAGTCTTCTCAGTTCTTCCCTTTCTTCCGATTCGAATGCTTCATGCCATTGACCGTCATAGACCGAAGCCAGCGTCGATAAATTATTCGTGATAGGATTTTCTGGGTCGAGTTCTTCCATATCGGTAAGAATTCTTTCGGATTCCACGGCGCCCAGCTGATCCAGCCTGACCAGCACGCCTACGGCGGCCATCTGCAGGATAGTGTGCGACTCCGCAAAGGACTCGATCATTTCAAACACCGGCCGCTGATCATGGCGGGCCGCTGCTATCAATTCGGCGAGGTCTCCCTGAACGGCCTCAGAGTCTTGTTCGCCGCGTATGATGTGATATGGAGTAAGTGGGTCATCTTCTTTACCCATGTACTATATTATATCATTTTTGTCAAGAATTGGCCAGTATAGCTCTTGGCCACCTTTGCTACTTGTTCCGGCGTACCCTGGGCTATGATCCGGCCACCGGCGGCGCCCCCCTCCGGACCCATGTCAATCAACCAGTCGGCGTTATTGATGACGTCCAGATTGTGCTCGATGACCACCATGCTGTTGCCGGCGTCCACCAGGGCATGCAGGACATGCAACAACTTATCCACGTCGGCCATATGAAGGCCGGTGGTCGGTTCGTCTAGGATGTACAGGGTGCGGCCGGTGGGTCGGCGCGACAGCTCGGCGCTGAGTTTTATGCGCTGGGCTTCGCCGCCGCTGAGGGTCGTGGCCGATTGGCCAAGCTTTATATAACCGAGACCGACGTCTACCAGCGTCTGCAACTTGCGGGCGATAGCCGGCTGATTGGCAAAGAATTCCAGCGCCTGTTCGCAGGTCATATCCAGCACATCGGCGATGGTCTTGCCTTTGTAGTGGATTTCCAGCGCTTCGCGGTTGTAGCGCTGGCCGTGACAGACCTCACAAGGCACATAGACGTCAGGCAGGAAATGCATCTCGATCTTGATGATGCCGTCACCGGCGCAATTTTCGCAGCGACCGCCTTTGACGTTGAAACTGAAACGTCCCGGGCCATAACCGCGCAGTTTGGCTTCCGGCATACCGGCGAACAGCTCCCGGATAGGCGTGAACAGGCCGGTGTAGGTCGCCGGGTTGGAGCGCGGCGTGCGGCCGATCGGTGATTGATCGATGATGATTGCTTTGTCGAGCTGTTTTATGCCCTCGATGTCATCGTGCTTGCCGGGTACGGTGCTGGCGCGGTGCAAGCGAGCTAACAATTCTTTGGCGAGGATATCATTCACCAGGCTGGATTTACCGGAGCCGCTGACGCCGCTGACGACAACCATCTTGCCAAGCGGTATCTCAGCGGTCACATCCTGCAGGTTATTTTCACGAGCTCCCTTTATTATGAGTGACTTGCCGTTGCCTTCCCGGCGCTTCTTAGGCACGCTTATGGATCTGCTGCCGCCAAGATACTGGGCCGTAACGCTATCCTTGATTTTTTCAATCTTCACAGGTGAGCCGGCGGCGACTACCTTGCCGCCATGGATGCCGGCGCCAGGACCGATATCCAGGACGTAATCGGCCGTCCTTATCGTGTCTTCGTCATGCTCCACTACTATGACCGTGTTGCCGAGGTCACGCAGATGTTTGAGCGTACGGATAAGACGCTCGTTGTCGCGCTGGTGCAGGCCAATGCTAGGCTCGTCCAAAACGTACAGCACGCCGGTCAAGCCGGAACCGATCTGCGTAGCCAGGCGGATACGCTGGGCCTCGCCGCCACTCAAAGTGTTAGCGCTGCGCAGCAGGTTCAGGTAATTCAGGCCGACGTCCTGCAAAAACTGCAGGCGCGCGCCGATCTCTCGCAGTATCATATCAGCGATCTTGGTTTCTTTTTCACCCAGTTTTAATGATTTGAACCATGTCAGGGCGTCATCTATGGAAAGCTGGCAAATATCCATGATCGAACGGTCCTGGACGGTAATAGCCAGGACTTCCGGCTTAAGGCGCAGGCCATCGCAGGCGTGGCACGGCTTTTCTTGCATGAAACGCTCTATGTCGCGGCGGATGAAATCGCTGTCAGTCTCTTTGTGGCGACGTTCCAGGTTGGGCACTACGCCCTCGTATGTCGTTTCGAACGAGCGGCCCATGCCTAAACTGACTTTATAGGTCTCTTTGCCGGTGCCATACATGACCTTGTCCAGCTGGTCCTTGGTGAGTTCGCCTGTCGGCACATGCAGCGAGAATTTGTAGCGGTCGGCGACGGCCTGGAGCTTTTTCATATACCAGTTATCGACATTTATGCGGTTGTACGGGCGGATGGCACCTTCGGCGATGGTCAGCTTGCCGTTCGGGATAACCAGCTCCGGATCCACTTCCAACCGACTACCGAGACCCGTGCAGACCGGACAGGCACCGTGCGGGCTGTTGAAGCTGAAGGTCCGCGGCTCCAGTTCGGGAATGGTAATTTCCGGATGCTGCGGACAAGCGTACATCAGGCTATAGGTCCAGGTCTCGTCGCTGTCGGCGTCCAGGATCACCACCTTGCCTTCGGCCACGTCGAGCGCCTGCTCCACGGATTGAACCAGACGGCTGCGGCTGTCCTCGTCATTGACTAGCCGGTCGATAACTATCTCTATCCGGTGGCGCTTGGCTTTGTCCAACGACGGAAATTCATCCAAGGCATACACCACGCCGTCGATGCGGGCGCGCGCAAAACCGACCCGCTGGTATTGTTCCGGTATATGCTCGAAGGCGCCCTTCTTGTCGATGACGACGGGCGCCAATATCATCAGGCGCTTGCCGGCCGTGGTGGACACTATCTGGTCGACTATGCCGGTGGAAGTTTGCCGCACGACTGGCTGACCGTCTATCGGGCAATGCGGTATGCCGATCCGGGCGAACAAAAGACGCAGATAATCATATATTTCCGTCACGGTAGCTACTGTTGAACGTGGGTTGCGCGAAGTTGATTTCTGGTCGATCGAGATAGCCGGGCTTAGGCCGTCGATCTGGTCGACGTCCGGCTTTTCCATCAGCCCCAGGAATTGGCGGGCGTAGGAACTCAGTGATTCCACGTAACGGCGCTGGCCTTCGGCATAAATGGTGTCAAAAGCCAGGCTGGATTTGCCGGAGCCGCTCAGGCCCGTAATGACTACTAATTTGTCGCGCGGGATCCTTACGTCCACGTTCTGCAAATTATGCTCACGCGCCCCCTTAACTACGATCTCGTCAGCCACGATTTCTCCCTTCAAGTTTGGCAATTCATTATACAGAGGAATCAATAAAAAAGCGAGCCTTCGTCAGCTTGAATGAAAAAATAAGCATTAACTGTAAGATACTTTACTTGACATCCTTACAATTAAGTGTATAATCCAAGCCAAAGCTAATCTCTACTTCGGCACCAAATAGGCCGAGGCAGTCCCAGAAAGGAGGAGTAAAATGTACAATTTTCTCGTCCTCGGGCTGATCCCGGGGACCAACATACAAATCGGGTTTTGGACCTGGATTATTATTATGATCGGCCTCGTGGTGGCATTTAAACGATCCAAACCTTACGTTATAGAAATGGTTTACAAATGGTGGCACCAGTTCGACGAAGATGTCGAGAGCGTTCCTCGCGAGCCGTTGCACGCTAGCCGTCTGCATCTGCGGGGATTATAGATTCCCCATACAACTTAAGCTCTTCTAAAAGATATCGTTTTTGTTTTGGCAGATCTTTATCGGCCGCCAGTTCCTCTAGACGGGCAAAGTATTTCGCCAAACGGCTATCATTACCGCCGGTTAAAAGCTTGGACCGGCAAAACTCTTCCCACTTGGCCCGCTCTTCTGATGACAAGTAATCCGGATAGTTGCGCGCCTTATACAGCGGCAAGAGGTTTTTAAGCCTAGGGTCATTGAGACTGTCGGCCATATCGCCCAGCTCGTCAGGGCTTGCCGCCCGGACCGCCCGCATGGCGGACTTGTCTGCGTCACTTATAAAACCTTCGTACAATCGCTCATCGGCTGTCATGGGATCGTCGATCAGGCCGGTCTGCGCCTGGGCTTGCTGGCGATCCAAACGGCCGACAGCTTGTGCTACTTTTTGGCCGAATGACTCCTGGTTCTCGCGGAGTATGCCCAGGTGCCGATTGATGGCCGCCATGTCCAGCGATAATCGCTTCTGCACTTCCTTGTCACTTATGACACCAAGCGGCGCTACGGCGGGACAGCGGTTATATTTCAATGTCTTTATCGGTAAACGGATGGCCTCAGGATCTTGGGTGAACTTCCAGGCCTCGGCCAGCTCATCGACGCTCATCTTAAGAAAAGGCGTGGGGTCAGCGCGCAGGTCGTAAATCAACGCTGCGTCGCGTTCGGGATGCTGGCCCAGACGCACCGTGACAGTGGTGTGCAGATATTCGCTGCTGTATTTTCCGGAAGTATAGACGAAGGGCTCTTTGGCCTCTACCAATTCCGCGACGACCCGCTTGGCGCGTGTATCAAGCAGCCACTTGAAGAGCTTGGGCTGGTTTTTCTTTATAAGCTTAGCGACCTCTATGGTGGCCAGCACGTCGCTCAGCGCATCATGAGCGTCACTATGCGGCAGTTTATTGACCGTCGTCAGGTATTCCAGCCGGTTGGCCGGTTTGCCGTCCGGGGCGAACGGCCACTCGATACCGTCCGGCCGGAGCGCCCGCGTCATGCGCACGACGTCCAGCAGGTCCCAGCGCGAGCAATTGTCTTTCCATTGCCACTCATAGGCATCATAGAAATTCCGGTAATTGAAAAACCGCATGAATTCGTCATCAAAACGTATGCTGTTGTAGCCTATGAATATCGTGCCGGGCCGGACAATCTCATCGTAGAAGAACTTTAGGAATTCGGCCTCTGTCATGCCGTCGGCCAGTGTCTGCTGCGGAGTTATGCCGGTTATCATGATGGCATCGGGCGATGGCAGCACATCAGGGGTCAGTTTTATAAGGATGTTGACCGGGTCACCGACCGGCTTGAGGTCCATGTCGGTCCGCTGGCCACCGAACTGCATTACGCGGGCTGAGCGCGGGCTGAAGCCGGAAGTCTCCAGGTCATAAAAAAAGAAGCTGTTAGCCATTACTGATAATAGTTTATCATCAGTATTGTAGCCGGTACTCTTCTTCGGCACCGACCTGGATGGTCTGGCCGGCCCGTATACCTTGCCGCACCAGCTCGTGCAAAATCCCCTGTCGGCGCATGATATCACGCAGGCGCTGGATGGCATCGTCGTTACTGAAATCCGTACGGCCGGCAAAACGTTCGATATTTTTGCCGCTGACTATGAATACGGTGCCTCGTTTCGATACCTTCCACTCATCGCTGGTATCGGCCAGTTTAAGGACCGGCAGCTCCACGGACTCGACCTCTTCAACCGGTTTGTCGCGGACGGCTTTTACGGCGTCTTTCAGGGCGAACAACAAGGCCTGCAAGCCTTCGCCGGAATGTGCCGAAATGGCGAAGAGAGGAGTTTCAGTATCTATTACGCGCCGCAGCTGACCCATAAGATCATCTATGATTTCGTTGTCCAGGCCCTCTACCTTGGTCAGCGCCACCACTTCCGGCCGTTTTATAAGCTCCGGCTGATAGGCTTCCAGCTCGGCCCGCACCGTCAGGTAGGCCTTGGCGGCGTCCTCATGATAACTGTCGACCAGGTGCAGGGTGACCGCCGTCCGTTCTATATGGCGCAAAAAATCGTGGCCCAGGCCCTTACCCTTGGCGGCGCCCTCTATCAGCCCGGGGATATCGGCTATCAAGATACTGTTGTGTTTGTCTATGTCCACCACGCCAAGATTCGGCGCCAGCGTGGTAAAGGGGTAGTTGGCCACTTCCGGCCGGGCATTGCTGAGTTTGCTCAGCAAGGTGGATTTGCCGGCGTTGGGCAGTCCTACCAACCCAACGTCAGCGATCATTTTCAGCTCCAAGTGAAGCTCCGCCTTTTCCCCTTTTTCGCCTTTTTCCGCGAACTTAGGAGCTTGGCGCCGAGATGAAACGAAGTGTGCGTTGCCGAAACCGCCATTGCCACCCCTGGCGACCACGGCTCGCTGACCATCCTCGACCAGATCGGCGACCAGCTTGCCGTGGCTGCCGGTAGCCTGGGTCCCGACAGGCACTTCAATAATAAGGTCCGCTCCACTGCGGCCGTGCTTGCGCCGCTTGTCGCCTGGTCCGCCGGTTTCGGCCCTCAGTTCTTTTTTATAACGAAAGGCTGCAAGGGTGTTGACGTTACGGCTGGCCTGAAGGATGACGTCGCCACCATCGCCACCATCGCCACCATCGGGACCACCTTTGTCGACGTATTTCTCATGGCGGAAACTTAACTTGCCATCGCCGCCCTTGCCCGCTTCAACGGTAATGGTAACCTTGTCAACGAAGCTCATTTAGCGGCTTATGAAGTGTTGGAAGTGAGAAGCCGATACCGTGCCATAGCCTACCCGGCCCCAGCCTGCCAAACCGTTCATGTCGCGAATGTTAATGGTCCCGTCAGGATTAACACCGGTAACGATGGCTACGTGACCTTCGCCGCCAGCTGCATCGGCCGTTTGGGCGATGGATCCGACGCTAGGCGACGTGCTGACATTCCAGCCGCTCATAGAGGCGTAATACGCCCAGGTGCTGGCATTGCCCCAGTTGGCCGGTACGGGCACTTGGGTGGCGACATACCAGGTGCAATAACCGTAATCATAGCCGTTATATCCATAGACCGGACCGCTGCCCCATAGCCAGCTGCCGCCGCCAAGACCACCCAGGCCGCTAGCCGTGGATATAGAGGCCGCCGTGGCGCCGCTGTTATTGTGGGTGGCACCTGGGATGATGATACGCTGGCCGGGCTTAAGGCCACCCGTTTCGGCGTCGTTATAAGCTGTTATCTGGTCGGCATTGGCCCCGAACTGGACCGCCAGGCTAGCAGCCGTATCGCCCGGTTTGACCGTATAGATAACGCCATTGACAGGTGGGATAAGCAAAGTGACGCCGGGGTTCAAAGCGTCAGTTGACGACAGGTCGTTGGACCAGATGATACTGTTGGAAGTGACGCCGAACTTGGCGGCCAAGCTGGAAACAGTGTCGCCCGCTTTAGTCACGTAGGTCTTTATATCGGCTGCCGATAACAGCGACGCGGTGGCGATCTGCGGCTTGGCGATTATGTTGTTGCTGGTCGAGGCGATGGCCATGGTGGCAGCCTGGGACTGGGCCTGATTGGCGATAGCCGTGGTTTCCGGCAAGCTGTTGACCTGGGCTACCGTCTGAGCGATATCGGCTGATGATAATTGGTCGAGTGGGTTGGCCACGTTCCGGGCTATCGAGGAATCACTTACGGGCGCCGCGCCGGATTTGATACCGGAATGCTGGTTACCAAGCACTAACGCCACGATAAATCCCACGACCGCTATATTGAGGGCAATGAGCCCGCCGCGCCACAGACGGCTATGACGGCGTGTTGAACCGGCACGCGCGGCAGCGACTCGCTTGCGGGCGGTTTTAGAAACCTTAGCAGCGCGAGGTGAAGTCCTCGGAACCGTTAAATGGGCTGATATCGATGAAGAAGGGTTGCTAATTATAGCTCTCCGTACATCTTATTAAGTTTTAAGATGTGTTTTGGTAGCCCAACAGAGGTGTAACAGATATGTCTCCCCTGTAAAGCTACTGTCAGCAATTATAGCAAACTGAGTCCAGCGCGCAAGTCCTTTATGCTTTCCTGACCCCTGTTATGGTGGTTATTCGCCGCACAGTTTATGGCAGTATTTATCAGCTTGGGCTTGATGGTCCTTCAGATTGGTCGAGAAATAGGTATTACCGTTGTCGCCAGCGACGAAATACAGCCAGTTGGTCTTAGCCGGATGTGAGGCAGCATATAAACTATTGCTGCTGATGGTGCTTATCGGCGTCGGTGGTAACCCTTTATGGATCAATGTGTTATAGGGGGAATCATAAGTCAGGCTGGGCTCGCGGCCGGCTTCTATGGAACCGTATCGAGCAGTTACATCCGAACCCAGAGTAGAGCCGGATTTGAGCCGACTTAAGAACACCTGGGCCACTTGAGTCTGGTCACTGAGCGAGCCGCTGCTATCCTCTTGCTCGATTATCGAGGCCAGGGTTATGCCCTGGTACGTATTCAACCCCTCGGCCGCGAAACTGGCCTGCACCGTAGGTGTCAGGTGCTGGCCCATTTCCGTCAGCGACTCACGCACGATGACGGCGGGGTCCGTGGTCGGATCTTTTTGGAAAGAATCCGGCCATAACATGCCTTCAAGGGTATTGACGCCGGACGGCCGGAACGCCATCACGGCCAGGTCATTATACTGCCCCAGATTATTAAAAGCGTTGTCGACGTCCGTGGGTTTAAAGCCGCTATTTATGAAGTCCGCCTTCACCTCGTCGATCCGCTGTCCAGGTAATATCGTTACCAGCCGGGTGGCCACTTTGCCTTTGGTCAGCGTATCGATTATGGACTTGACGTCCTGATTCGGCGCCAGGGCATAAGTGCCAGCTTGCAGGTCGCCACTGATCTCCTTGCTGTGTATGTACAGCTGGAACGCCCAGGCGCTCCTGATAAGCTTGGCTTTTTCCAGGTTGTCGGCTATGTCTTTGACCGAACTGCCCTGTTCCACCGTGAAAATCTGCCTCTTGGGGCTCTCGCTGACGGCCTTCAGGTCAGTCGTATATATGTGCCGCACGAAAATTACGCCGAACACCAGAACGACCAGAAGTCCGCCCAGTATCCACCACACCCTGCCAGGTATACGGTGCCGGCGTTTATGGTATGCGTAGTGTGTCATTTCGTTCCATTATAACCGTTTAGAAAATCTTCTAGTATGTAGGTCGCGGCCAGGGCGTCTATATCGCCCTTTTCGTATGACTGTCCGCGGGCATTTAGCTCGGCTTCAGCTTGCCTGGAAGTAACCGCTTCGTCCTGCAGGTGTACGGGCAGGTCTATGGATTTTTTAAGTTCAGCGACGAAG
The DNA here is from genome assembly GCA_035547815.1 of Saccharimonadales bacterium (SeqCode). Taxonomy (GTDB): domain Bacteria; phylum Patescibacteriota; class Saccharimonadia; order Saccharimonadales; family UBA4665; genus JARIHC01. Next base: position 3,751 of record DASZUB010000009.1, on the reverse strand, counting down.
CTCTCAGTCGCTTCCGTCTGGGCGGTCGGCTGGCCATCCAGGCCCCTGGGTAAGCCGACCACTATTTCGCCGGCGTCTTCTTTGTCTATGATGTCGCTCAGTTCCTTCAGGCAATCCTTGCCGCGCATAACCGTAACCAGCGGCCGGGGCAAGCGGGCAACCACGGAAGCCACTGCCACGCCAACCCTTTTATCACCCACATCCAGGGCCAAAATGCTATTGTGAGTCGCTGGCATTGTTGGAGCTCTTGGTGGTAGTCGGTTTAGCAATCTTTACGGTGACTTTGCTTGCTTTCTTAGGGACCGAACCCACCCAGAACGGACTCAGGTTGACGTCAACGCTTTTGACGTCAGGGTTATTGCCGACCTCTGACCTGACGTCGGCCGGCTTCTTGCCAAGTGCTGCCTGGCGAATAGCGTTGGTATCTATATCAGGCCCCACTTCGGCAGTAGTCTGCAGGGTCAATTGGGCGCTGCTACCATTGCTGCTGTTGACGCCGAAGGCAGCCTGGTTCAAACCGCGGTCCAGGATGGACTGCTTGGAAATATCCACTTGGTTTTTGACGGCGTTATCGACTATCGTGTCCAGGTCCTTTTCCTTGGCACCGAACATGGTATAGGTGATCGTTTCCGTAACCGTGACGTTGTTGGCCACGTCGCCCACTTGGGCGCTCTGGGTCATGTTGGGCGTGCCCGAGCTGAAAGTGGACTTGATGGCGAAGTATCCGTCCTGCTTCAGCTGGTTGACCAAGAAGTCCTTCTGGGTGCCATCATTGGTGGAAATCTTGCTTTTAGCATTGCTGATGTCATTCTGGTTGACCACCTGCACGACGTTGTCGGTACCGCCGCTAGCCGAACCGGTAGCGCTGACATCCGAATGTCCGGCGACGCTGAAAGTACTGCCGTTGCCCGTGTTATAGCTGGAGCCTCCGGCTTGCGCGCTGATCGGCGTCGAGCCGTTGGCGGAAACCGTTATACAACCGTGCTCGAATTTACCGCTAGAGCTGAAAGTAGTGGTCTGTTGGGTGATGTAAGTATTGCCGTTGGCCGTAACACCCGTACCGGCCGGCACGCTGGAGGGCGGATTGGATGAGCCGCACTCCTGCGCGGTCATCATTATGCTGCCAGTGGCCTTATTACCATTGTTCTTTTGGCCGGTGCTTGGCACTTGCTGGGAATAAGTCTTCTGGACCGAAGCCAATTTAGCAGGCAGGGTCGGCGTATCCGAGCTGGTGTCCAATTCGTTTTGGGAGGTCGACAGGTTCAGGTTCAAACTCACCGGCACGTTCTGGGCATCGGTCTTGATGTTAATGGTTGCTTTCGGCAATACGATAGCGGCGACAATTATACCGATGATTAGCAACAACAGGATTACGCCCGCGAATATAAGTTTCTTGCGGAATTTGCCAAAATTAGGGATCTTGGAAACTTTGCCGCCTTTTTTGCCCTTGTCCTTGGCGCTTTTGGCCGCGGCTGCGGCGGGTGCTACCGGTTTTTTGGCAAGCGGCGGTTTGGCCGCGTCGGCAGCTTCGTCTTCGGGCAGCTCGTCATCGTCCAGTTGGAGCGTTTCCACGCCGTTATCTGTCGGTGGCGCCGCCAATTGGCCGACAGGCTGGTCACCCGCCGTCTCTTTAGTTATAGGTTGGGCATTGCCGGCTTCATCGATAGCCTCTTCACCGGCGTCTTCCAGCGTCGGCGCCACAGGTATCTCCGGTTTGCTGCTGAGGGTCTTGGCCACATGTATACCGGCCGCGCCAGCCAACGGCAGAAGGCCGGCCTCGCTGGTTATGAGAACCAGGTTTTTGTCGGCCTCATCAGCGGCCCGTTTGAGAAGCTTCATGTTAACGATGCTCTGGAATACGCCGGCGCGCTTAGGCAGCACCAGCGCGGTAACCTTGCCCTTGCTGGCACGCACCTTATCGATGATGCCGGTTATCTCATCATCGATGTCGATGTAGATGGTGTCTTTTTTCGGTTCAGCCATAACCTTTATGTGCCTTATTATACGCTTAACATTTTATCAATTCTGTCACGTATCGACCCACCTCCGCTGTTAAATTGCATCGTATCGGTACCCACACGCAGCAAACCCATGGCAGTTATGAAGGTGTGGTCGGTGACATCACCTGTCAGGTCGGTAATACCGGCGACCTGGTCAGGACGGATATGGTGGACGGTCGGTTTTCGGGTAAAAGGCAGGTTCTTGTACCAATCCGTTTCCAGCCTATGCATCAGCAAATCTAACGAGGAGCCACCGCCGCAAAGGAACATCCTGTGGGGCAAGTGGTCCAGTTTGTTGAATTCGCTGAGCGCCAACTCGATACCGCCGATCCATACGTCAGCCGTCTTGCCTAGCGCCGATTCGACCACTGGCCGCTGCTGAGGCGGGATCCTGTTGGTGCTGAGGCCGACTTTCAGGGCCTCGGCCTGTTCAAACGGCACGGATAAATCGCGCTCTACGGCGTGCGTATAAGCCCGGCCGCCGATACCGAACATTTTCGTCCCTTGGACGCCGCCATCGTTTATAACGGCTATGTCGGTGGTGCCGCCGCCGACGTCCATAAGGATAGCGCTAAGATTCTGGTCGGCCTTGTTGCCGATAACCGCACGGGCGACAGCGAAAGGTTCAGCGGCTACGGCCAGCAGGTCAAGGTCGAGCTCCTGCGCCGTCTTTTCGAGCGCGCCGATGTGGATCATCGGCGCGAAAGCGGTATAAAGCTGTACGACCACGTCCTTGCCCTGGAAGCCGATCGGGTTCGTCACGGGATAGCCATCTATCTCGATACTTACCAGCGCGCTGTTGACCAGGCGCACTTCTACAGCCTTACCGCCGAGCTCCCATGCCAGCTGCTGCTTGGCTTTGGTCTGGGCCCTGTCCTGGACCAGGTTGATAATTTTCTCCATCTCAGCGATATCCAGGGGTTTGGTCGGATGCCGGCGCGCCACGCGAACCGTGGTAGTCGTACCCTTTACCAGCTCGCCGGCGATACCGATGATTGCCGTGCGCACGCTCACGTTAGCCTGTTCTTCGGCCTGCGTGAGCGCCTTGTCGCAGTTTTCTACCACGGCGGCTATATCGGCTATGGCGCCGGCCTGCATGTCGGTCAACGCCTGATGACGGCGGCCCACCCCGATAATCTCGACCGTGCCGTCATCATGAAGCTGGCCTATCAAAGCCTTCACGAATTCAGTGCCGACGTCCAGCGCCACCAGATATTGATCGCCTTTAGAAGCCCGTTCGCGGGCCGCCGCCGAAGCCTTGGAGGCACCAGCTTTAGCTTTCTCGGCCGCCTTGGCACTAGCGCTTTTCAACTTCTGAAGCATATCCATTATTCTACCACAGTAATCACTGAGGAAAGCCTGAAAAATTACAGGGTAGATTTATGCCAGAACGGCTTTGATACGGCGGACGCCGGAGGATTTGGACTCTTCTTTGATGATCTTGAAGCGTTTGCCGTCTTCGGCTAATTGGGCGGTATGGTCGACGTGCGGGCCGCCGCAGATCTCGAAGCTAAAGGGCTTATCGGCGCCATCGGCGATCATTGAATAGACTTTTACCGTATCGCCATAACGATCACCGAACTGGCCGAGCGCGCCCTTTTCTTCGATCGCGACTTTGGTTGGGTATTCCTTGAATGATATTTTCAGGTCTTTGTCTATCTGTTCGTTTACGATGTCTTCGACTTTTTTGATTTGCTCATCGGTCATTTTGGTTGGATGGCTGAAATCGAACCGGAGCCGCTCTTCGGTGA
>DASZUB010000008.1:0-27567 GCA_035547815.1 Saccharimonadales bacterium (SeqCode) | reverse complement strand
ACAGGGGTCTATAGCGGATGATACTGTAGCCAAAGGCGGATCCACAGACATAAGACTTCGGGACGTGAGCATTGGCCGGACGAGACTTGGCGGCCAGGTCTGGGCGAGCGCTTCGACAAGCCTTCATCTTAAACGCGGCGACCAGCTTCACTTAAGCGGTAAATTAAGGCCGGGGTTCGGTAATTACGCGGCCAGCATGTCGTTTGCCAAGCTTGTCGACGCTGCCAGAAACCCTAACGCTGACCCTGCTCGCCAAATTCGTGACACCTTTGACGCCGGCCTAGAAAAGACGGTGCCCCAGCCAGAATCGGCTTTGGCCATAGGCTACCTCACGGGTCAACACAACTTGCTGCCGGATACGTTTATCAAGCAAATGCAAATAACCGGCTTGATTCATTTGGTAATAGCCGGCGGATACAATGTGACGATTTTGGTTAGGTTGGCTAGACGGGCTGGTGCGCGAATCGCTAAGCGGCTGGCGGTCATAATGGCTGCCAGCATATTGCTAAGCCTTACTATAGTGTCCGGTTTCGTGGCGTCGATGGCGCGCACTACGGTTGTCGCAGGTTTAAGCCTCGCCGCGTGGTACTGTGGCCGTTGGCCGCACCCTCTGGTGTTGCTGCCGGTAGCTGCCGCTATCACGGCGCTCATCGATCCATCATTCGTATGGGGTGATGTCGGCTGGTATATGACATTCATAGCTTATGGGGGTTTGATCGTACTTGGCCCTATGTTGAAAACATGGTGGTGGGGAGCCAACGCTCATGGCGAGGTGAAGCAAATCATCGTGGATACTGTCGCAGTGCAGATAGTCACGACACCGCTGATGTCCTATGCCTTTCAGCAATATTCCTTGTACGGGCTAGCCGCTAATTTACTAGTTCTACCATTCATGTCGTTGACCATGGTATCAGCGCTGGTCGCCGGCATCGCGGGTATGGTGCTGCCTACCACACTGGCCACCTGGATTAGTTGGCCGGCCAATTTTTTACTGGACTACACCTATAAAGTCACGGTTTGGATAGCTAATGCCCCTGGAGCGGATGCGGGTTCGAGCTTGGGAATCCGCGGCTTATTGCTCGCATACCTTATAGTAGTGTTGTTTGTATGGCGGCTGAAACGAAAAATAAGCTACGATTTTCGCGTCCAGAACCTCGTAGAGTAAGCATATAATTAAATTTTAATGAGTTTTTGACAAGTTATTAGCCGATACCTCACAATATCGTCTCACAGCACTTTAACAATGGAGGTAATATGAAGATGGCAGGCAGCTTTATAGTAATAATTGCGCTTATATTTTCAATACTTAGCAATTCGTCTATAGCCACCGCGGCTTCCGCCAAAGTACAGCAGCCTCCATCTCCTATAACTAGCACGAAACCAGATATCGTAATCACATCTTTCGGCGGTTCCGGTCTATTGGATTTCGTAGAGATTTATAACCAAAGCCCAGAACCGATTAATCTAAGCGGATCCCAGATTAAATTTTCTGTGCACGACACATCTGATGCTTGCGCCGACCACATATATTCGATTGACGCGCCCGATGGATGGCTGCTGTCAAAATCGTATTTTACCTTCGAACGGGGCAGCAATAATAGCGACGATACGGAAGCCTTTTATACGGTTCCGGCAGGATTTCTAAGTGGCTGCGAAACCCCAGCGTTGACCGAAGTAGATATTACCGGTGCCAATGGCGTGGACATACAGAAGATCAACTTGAGCCCGGCTGACCTCAATGCCGATAACTGGGCCCAGCATAAACAGCGCGGCAAATCATCGATTAACTTGACGGGTGTCTTCAGCAGTGATTATGGTTTGCAACCATCAAATTCGGAATCTCTTTATAGCGCGCCGCTTTATCAGCCGCCAACTGATGTTGCCGGTTTGCAGATTTTAGAAATACTGCCGCACGCTTTCAGTTGTCCGCCGACGGACAAGAGCCTGTTATGTTCGGCGTACGTGAAATTATTCAACGCTTCCAAGGCGCCCATAAACCTTGATGACTATAGATTGCGCACCAGTTACGGCGGTCTAAAGAGTTCGACTAGCAACACGACTGATCTTGAAGGTGTTTTGCTGCCCGGCCAATACAAGGTAGTCAATAGTAGGGATGATGGTTCGCCGCTAGGATTGACCCAGAGTGGTGGCTACGTATGGCTGGAAGATATCCAAGGGGTTCAGATTTATCAACCGGTTACTATGTACCCGGATGCGAGCACTGACAGTAAAATCGGTCAGGCCTGGGCGTTTGATGGATCTAACTGGCATTGGACAGCCTCGCCCCAGCCGATGGGGCCGAATATATTTACACTTGCTATGTTAAGTAAAAGCAGCAGAGCTGAATCGTTTCTAAAACCGTGCGCACCCGACCAGATACGCAGCCCGATAACTAATAGGTGTAGGAAAATCGCTTCTTCTACTAAAGCAGTGGCAGTTTGTAAGCCGGGCCAACAACGCAATCTTGCAACCGGCCGCTGCCGTTCGGTGGCCTCTTCCAGTAATACCAGGAAGCCGTGCAAAGCAGGACAGGAGCGCAATCCTGATACTGGTCGTTGCCGTAAGATTCAGCCGAAAATAAAGGGCGTTAAAGATATCAGGACAGCGGCAAAAACAAGTAGAAACCAGTGGTATATCATTGTCGCCGTAGCGGTCGCTACAGGAGCATACATAATATATGAATGGCAGCAGGAACTGGGCAGTGCCCTTGAGAAGATGAAGGCAAAATTGTTTGATCGTTTTAGGTTGCCTGGCAGACAAAAAGTGTGAAATCTGCTAAAATAACAGATAAAGGATCATAAATATTCAGGGAGTGATGATTTGAGCGGACATTCGAAATGGTCAACTATCAAACGGCAAAAAGGCGCCAAAGATGCCGCCCGTGGAGCCTTGTTCACTAAATTAGGCAATGCGATTGCGGTCGCGGCGCGTAGTGGTACCGACCCAGAAAGTAATTTCGCGCTTCGCATGGCGATAGATAACGCCAAGGCTGCCAATATGCCGGCGGCTAACATCCAGCGATCTATAGATCGCGTGAAAGACAAGGACGCCGCACAGCTCCAAGAAGTCATGTATGAGGGCTACGGGCCTGCCGGTGTCGCCATCCTTGTAGAGGTCGCGACGGATAACATCAACCGAACCTATCCGGAAGTCCGGCTGGCCTTTTCTAAGCATGGCGGCAATATGGCCGAAAAGGGCGCGGTTGCTTTTCAGTTCGATCATAAAGGCATGATCCGGGTTAAAGGCGGCGGTGACGACGTACTTTTGCAAGCCTTGGATGCCGGTGCCGAAGACGTGCAGGAAGAAGACGGCGAATCGCTTATTTATACCGATCCAAAGGAGCTGATGAAAGTCCGGGAAGCTCTGGATAAGGCGGGTCTTAAGATTGAATCCGCAGAGTTGACGTATGTTCCCAACAATACTATCGAGGTTGAAGATGCGGCTACCGCAGGCAAAATCATGCGCTTGATGGACGCCCTGGAAGACATTGATGAAGTGACCAATACCCATGTTAATTTTGATATTCCAGAGGAATTGGTCAATGGCTAAAAAAACCATAACGACCGTAGTCATCTTGCTGATCGCCTTGGCCGTAAACATCCTCATATATAAAGAGACTTTTACTACGCCGCCGATGCCTCTGCCTAGTTTTGCCGCTTGCGCCGGATCCGATCAAAATCCTGCCCGTCCCTCTGTTCCCGAAACGACTGATGTCAAAATCGGGGTTATGGCCGGCGAGCCATTCAAGACCGATAAAAACGTTAAGGTATCAGCACAAACATGTACCAGCCAATATAAGGTTCCAACGTTTCGTCTCGGTGATTTTATAAGTAGCTGGCAGTTCTACGCCAATTGGCTGATCTGGTCTTTGCCGTTTTTTGGTGTCGCCTACCTAATTAGTCGTCATGCGCATATTAGGGATTGACCCCGGCACGGGCATACTCGGGTTCGGGGTCATCGATGCCGACAAAGGGCAGCTGCAAATGGTCGACGCAGGTGTTATCCGCACTCCTGCTAAAGAGGACGATGCCGTGCGCCTGGTCACCATATTCGAAGAAATATCCGACATTATCGCCCAATCCAAGCCGACTGTCATGTCAGTGGAGAAGTTATATTTCGCGCAGAATGTGACCACCGCTATGACGGTATCGCAGGCGCGGGGAGTGGTCCTGCTGGCAGGCAAGCAGGCTGGAATGGAAATCCATGAATATACGCCGCTGCAGATAAAACAAGCTCTCACCGGATATGGGAGGGCTGAAAAAAAGCAGATCCAGGAAATGGTCCGGGTCATCTTGAAGCTGAAGACGGTGCCCAAACCGGACGACTGCGCCGACGCGCTGGCGGCCGCTATAACGCACAGCATGACAAATCAGTTGCGCTAATGTTTTTATATGGTACAGTGAAAGAGTTACCAAATAATAAAAACGAGGAGAATATCCTATGCCCCCAGTAGATCCAAATCCGCCGGCTAACGATCCCGGCGTAACGCCACCCCCAGCTCCGGATCCTACACCAGCTCCCGGCCCTGATCCGGCACCGACCCCGGATCCGGGCCCCGCGCCAGATCCAGGTGTTCCAGCACCTGATCCAGACCCAGTCCCGGGTCCCGGCGTACCGCCTCAGGAACCACCAGTTGGTCCTCCGGCAGAGCCACCAGTTGAGCCGCCCGTAGAACCGGCCGCTTAATCTCCTCACGAAAAAAACAACCGCCAATGTTATTTTTTGCGTTGGCGGTTTTTCGTGATTAGCCTCAAAATTTCCCTTATGAGATAATATATCTGATGATAGCGACAATTACCGGCGTGGTAAGCGAAAAAATAGCGGATACCGTCGTGGTTGATGTGCAGGGTATGGGATATGGGCTGTACGTAACAGCCGAAGATTCCGGAAAATTGGCCAGTGGCGAAAAGATCAAATTATATGTGTATGAGCATATCCGGGAGCAGTCGCATGACCTGTTCGGATTCCTAAGCCGTGATACCAAGAGCTTGTTTGAGCAGCTGTTAGACGTTAACGGTGTCGGCCCAAAAATGGCACTTAACATGTTAAGTATCGGTTCACCAACGGATGTGCGACAGGCTATAGCTTCGGGTGACATCAAATATATCCAACAGGCGCCGGGCGTGGGCAAACGGGTTGCCGAACGGGTAGTAGTCGATCTTAAGGATAAGGTCGGACTTGTCGGTGTGGACCTGGAATCGACCGGCATGCTGCGGTCAGACGAAAAGCTCATGAGAGACGAAGCCGTGGAAGCGCTGGTGGCTTTGGGTTACACTACCGCCGACGCGGCGGCCGCTTTGCAGAAAGTCGATGCCAAGCTGCCCACGGAAGACAGGATAAAACAAGCACTGAAAGGATAAGGGTGATCGTAATCGTAGGCGGTAGCGGCAGGCTCGGACAGGAACTAGTCAAGTTATTCAAAAAAGACGGCAAAGTCGTCGCCAGCATCGCCCGTCGCCAGAATGAAGAAGCCGACCATAATATATCGTGCGACTTAAGTGATGGCGGTGAGGTAGAATCCGCCGCCCATGAGGTTGAAGCGCTAGACGAGCCGTTGGAGGCTATCATAAACGCCGCGGGCTTTTATCACTCGGCGCCTCTAGGTAAACTGACGAACGAGGAAGCCCAGCTCAATTTTGCTATCCACGTTAAGGCTCCTATGTTGTTGGTCTCAAATCTTATAGGACGGATCAAAAACGACGGCACGGATATAGTGAATATCTCTTCTATAGCCACCGTAAATGGCGCTACTGACGCACCGGCTTACGGTGCCTCAAAATGGGCGCTGCGTGGTTTCAGCGGAGATTTACGGAAGGTGTTCAAAGATTACCCGTCGAGAGTTATCAGCCTTTGTCCGGCGGCGTTTGATACCGAAGATGAAAACCAGATGGATACTCGTGAGGTGGCCGCCCTCATTAAACATGTCATCGGTCTGCCAAAAAATATGGAAGTGTCCGAAATAATCTTGGACCATAAGAATAACAGATAGACGCTGTTATAATATGAGAAGATGATTGATCGAATAGTTAATGCCGGGGCTGAGACGGAAGAGCCTGAAGAGCAGAAGATTGAGATTACTCTCCGGCCACGTGATTTTGCCAGCTACGTCGGCCAGGAGCGGCTGAAGAAAAATCTGCAGCTGGCTATAAAAGCAGCTAAAAAACGTGATGAACCTATAGATCATGTACTGCTTCACGGCCCGCCGGGACTTGGTAAGACGACCCTGGCGAACGTAATCGCCAACGAAATGGGAGCGCAGATCAGGGTTACTTCCGGACCGGCTATAGAGCGGGCCGGTGACCTGGCCAGCCTGATGACCAACTTGCAGGACGGCGATATCCTATTCATAGACGAAATCCATCGCCTGAACCGCACGGTGGAGGAAGTGCTTTATAGTGCCATGGAAGATTTCAAGCTGGATATCATGCTCGGCAAGGGTCCGAGCGCGCGCAGCTTGCGCCTGGACTTGCCGAAATTCACTATCATCGGCGCCACTACGCGGACAGGCTCGCTGGCCGCACCGCTGCGGGACAGGTTCGGCATGATCCACCGGCTGGATTTTTATACGCCCGAAGAAATCCAAAGAATAATCCAGCGCGCCGCCAAGATCCTGGGCGTAAAAATAGATGAAGGCGCAGCCGCTGAACTTGCCAAACGGTCCCGGTTGACGCCGCGCATAGCCAATCGCCTGCTCAAGCGCGTGCGTGACTATGCCGATGTCAATGGCGATGGCATAATTGACGCCCAGGTTGAAGAGAAGGCTCTGGAACTGTTGGATATCGACGAGCTCGGCCTGGACGCGTCTGACCGGCGCTTGCTGGCGGCCATAATCGACAACTATGACGGCGGACCGGTCGGCGTGGAGACACTGGCCGCATTGACCGCTGAGGAACGGGGCACGCTGGAAGACTTCTATGAGCCGTACTTACTGCAGATAGGTCTTTTGGAGCGCACGCCGCGCGGCCGCAAAGTCACATCCAAATCGTACCAACACCTTGGCAAGCGGCAGACTAAAACCGATAAGCAATCCAAATTGTTATAATAATTTGAAATGAATCCAGATAACCCGATTCCAGCACCCGAGCGGATACATAACCCGTTGCAAGTCATGCAACCGGGCGAACAGAATATCTGCGAGGTCAAGCGCCATCCGATAGGCATGCTTGGCACATATTTTGTCGGCGGCCTGGTGATAGTCGCTTTGGCAGTATTGCTGCTAGTGATCCTGCCCTCCGCGATCACCACCAGCAGCAAATCTGCGGTCACCACGTTCGGGATGATAGTTTTTCTGCTAGTTACCTGTCTGGTGGTAATCTTCGTTTTCATCGCTAACAAGGTGTACTGGGGCAACAGATGGGTCGTGAGCAGCGATAGCGTTACGCAGATCAGCCAGACCAGTCTGTTCCACAAGCAGTCGTCCCAACTTTCCTTGGGCAACCTGGAAGATGTTACCAGCGACCAGCGGGGGATCTTGGCGCAGATGTTCGGATACGGCACGCTCAGGGTAGAGACCGCCGGCGAACGCAGCAAATTCACCTTTCCGTTCTGTCCGAACCCTAATTATTATGCCCAAAAGATTCTGGCCGCTCGGGAGGCGTTCGAACAGGCGCATCACGGCGGGAAACAGCAGCCTTTCAGCGCTCCGCCGCAATCTCCTGAGCAAGCATCGCAATACCAGTCTCACCCCCAGGTGCCTCCTGTAGCTCCACCGGCGCCGGTTTTTCCTGATACTTCACATAACCCGAGCGACGACCAAACCGCCTAGATATTATTGGAACGGGTTGCTGCGGCCTTGGTCGAACAGTGCCTGTACGCTCACGCTATTGTCGTGCAAGGTTTTAAGTTGCTCGACGACGACCGGATCGATATGCGGCAATTGAGCAGCCTTCACGTGGCTGTTCACGGCGTCATCGCTGGGTTCTTGGCTGTTCAGTTGGTTGGCTCGGAAAAGCACGAAACCGTATACGCAAAGGACGAACGCTAAGAAAATAAACAGGCTGTACGGCTTCAATTTATTTAGCGTGGACAGCACTTTGTTCGACAGGTCTTTGAGCTGGTGGTTCATATTTTCTTGGTTCATGGCTTTATATATTCGTTTAATACTAGCGTGAAGGTCAAGAGGTCGGAATTCGTCTTAGGCTGCAAGCTTATGCTGCTTATCTGAGCCGTACGCCTATTATGTTCCAGCTCGTTCAGGAAGCCTACGAAAGAATCATAGGAGACAGGTTGCTTGCTATCGCTTTGCACCGTTATCTGAAGGGCGTAAACTCCTGGAATGTTCGGAACGCGTTGAAGCTGTGATAGTTTGCTGGCGCTGGAATTAGCCAGTGCGTTGGCATTGACCGTCGGGCTCACCGTGGAAGTGCTAGTGGTGCTGGACGTGCTTGTTGAACCGGCGCCGGTCGATCCTAAGCTGGAAGCAGGGAAAGTTATAGACGCCAAGGATATACCATGAGCGGCAGAAAGATTAACGATTTCGCGCACGGCCTCGGCCTGGCTTTTGTCTTCCGGGACTACCGACTGGGCGATTTGTTGCAGGCTGGAGTATTTAGCGACGTCTTTTTTGGCATCCACCAGACTCAGCTGTTCTTTGTCGAGCGCTTGGCTTTTGGCCTTTAAATCAGTTAGCTTATCGGCCCGGGTACCTAGCAACGAATTGATGCCGTAAGCCCCGACGATGATTGCCACGAACAGAAGGAAGATGGCGCCTATCAGCACGAAATAAAGCCTTTTTGGAGTCATGGCGTCGCCCCTTTGCTGTTAATAAAGAGGTAAGGGTTATTGCTGGCGAAAAGCGCGCGTATATTCACAGTACAAGGATAGTCAGGGTCAGCCGCGCTGGTACTGCCGCAAGATACGTTGACCAGGTCCGCCTTGCTGAATATCTTGTTAGCGGGATCTGCCAGATTGACCTGGACCTGTGTCGCGGTGCCGTAGTCCTTGGCGGCGGCGGTTATGTCTATGCCGCCCTGGGTCTGGTTTATGTCCAGACCGGTAAGTTTGGAGTTGGGCGGTATCGTGGCGGCGATCTGGCTCAACAGTTTAGAGAACAATACTTCTTGGCTCAGCACTTTCACTACCAGTCTGAAACTGTTGCTGATATCTTGCACCTTGGCCTGGGTACCAGCGAAGTCTTCTTGTTTGAAAAGCTGCTGGGTGGACGCGATCCGGTGGTTGTATTTATTGGTGGATTGTTGCAAGGTCAGAAGTCCGAAAGTGCCGATGATTGCCAGCCCGAACAGCGCGACAGCGAACATCACCGCCCATTTGCGCAAGGCTACGTTGCGACGTGCATAACGGTAGCTTTGTTTCACGTCCGGCGGCAGCAGATTAATCATTGCCAAAAACCTCTTTCGGATGGACCAGGCTTAAGCCTGCTGCCGTGGAGTACATCGGACGGTCAGAAGCGTGAGGCGGCTGCAGGCCTTTGTAGCTCAGATATTGCCATGGGTCGCTATGGCGGACAGCCAGGTGAAGCGCTTCGGTCAGATATTCGTCCAGTCCGGGCATATTGGCGCCGCCTCCCAGGGTAATAACTTGCTCGATCGGCCGCTTAGAACCGTAGCGTTCGGAATAATACCTCACCATGCGCCGGATTTCTTTGACTATTTCGCGCAGGATCGGCTCCAGACTTTCTTTTATTTCGAATTGCTTCTTGCTGACGCCCAGGCCGTAACGAGTCTTGATGACCGAGGCTTCGCGGGATGTAACGCCCAATTTTTTCTCGATCGAACGGGTAAAATCTTCGCCGCCGCCCTGGACCGTACCGGCGATAAGGACCTGGCGGTCGAAAATACTTATGTCCGATGAAACCGATCCCAGATTTATGATGATTGCCGGCACGTCGCTTTGGCTGTCCAGCGAGAACAGTCTGCCCAGCGACTCTAGTGTGGGCTCGATAAGGACGGTCTCCAGCCCCAATATACGGGCCAAATCCAGGTACGAATCAACGATATTGCGGGGCGTGGCGACGGCGAACAATTCCATGGAACCGTCGATTTCTCCGACGACATCATAATCCAGATATAAATCATCCAGAGCTATCGGTATGTATTGCTCGGCTTCCAGCTGGACGGCTTCGTCCAGCTCTTTCGGGTTGAGTTTCGGCAAGCGCAGTGAACGCGTGAACGTGCGGTAGGCGGGAATAGCTATAGCCACCCGCTTAGTGGTTATATCGCCCACCAGGTTGTTCCGGAACAGTTCCAAAGCCGCTTTGGCGGCGATTTCCGGCTTGACCATGACGCCGTCCTTCTGTGCCTTGGTATCGAAAGTAGTCGCACCATAGCCGACCAGGCGGGGCGTCGTAGTCTGCTTGCCGTCAGCGCTGGGCGGCATGATCTGCATCACCTTCATCGATCCGTGCCCGATCTCCAGGCCGAACAAAGGTTTATCGTGATAAAAATTTGGAGTTTTGGTTGTTTTCATGGCATTACCCACCGTAGGCCAAGCCTCAGCTCACCTTTGATTATACAGTCAAAGCTGGTTCGGGTACAGCTCCTGGTAACTGCTTATGGTCCAGGTCCGTGCCCCTGATGACAGTGTGGTGCCGAAAGTGACCGTACCGGCGCCGCTCATGTCAACCGTCTGCCCAATAGCCGAACCTACGTTACCGCTGCCCGTCACGACAATCTTGCCCCAATAAGCGTCAAATATCATGCCGGGCAGGCTGGCCGCGCCGCCTATGCTGACCGTCTGGGTACCGGACGATGTCTTCAGGTCATTGCCGCTCAGACTGGTGCAGTTCGGGTTACAGCTAGCGCTGCTCTTGAAGCTGATGAATTCTATGCCAGTGCCGGACGAATTGGCTATCAGCTGGGCGGAGCCGCCGACGCTTATCGTGCCATCGACTATGACTACCGGCCTGGTCGAGCCGACACTGTTATCAACGGTTATCTTGGCCGCGCCGCCTATAGTCAGGTTGCCGGTGATGTAAGCATTGCCTTTTATTACCAGGTTACAGCTGCTTGATATATCCACGTTGCCGGTCAGCTTGAGGTTGGCAGGCCAGGTCCTGTTAAAAGGCCAGGATTGGCAGACATAGTTATTGTTCGTGCCGGAAGCGGTAGTAGTAACAGCTGCTATCTGCGCGTTACGGTCATAAGTCGGCGCGCTGACCGCTGGCGCCGTACAGCCTGGTTTCAGCCCCGCGCCGCCATTACCCCCCTGGATATTGTTGTTCGGCCCGGTGCTGGTCTGGCCGGTCGCGCACACCGTGCCGTAAATATTGGTGCTCCGGTCCATACTTATAGGCTGGGTTGAGGTGCAAAGCTGAGGGTAGGTGGGCCCCGGGCTGCTGCCGGTAGGACAAGCTATGTTAGCCGCATCTACGGTCAACGGCTGGCTGGCCGTGCCGATTTTGGCTGCGCCTGTGAGCTTGATGGTACCGTTAACGTAGACCGACGAATTGGTGATAGCGGCGCTTCCACCTAATATCAGGCCGCCCGGCCCGGAATACACGGAATAACCCTGCGAGCTGGTGCCGACGGCCGTTACTCGGACTATCCTGGTGCTCACAGGCGTCGACGTATTGTGATAGCGGTATACTTTGCCGGTGGAGGTTATCACCCGACCGTTATTGTTGTTAGGGTCATTGGCCACGGTGACCGTATAAGTGCCCAGCCCCTGGTCGGTATTATTGAAGAACTGCTGGGGAGTCGCGTAGCCACTGAAGTTATCATTGCTGTTAAGTTGCTGCAAAGACTGCTCTACACCTGCTTCAGCCGTCAAAAGAGCGTTGTTCCGATACGTGTCGTTGCTGGTCAGGGTATATTGGCTGGCCGTAGAGCTGATCAGCGCGAAACCGACGATCATCAGTGCGCTGATAGCGATGATCACGCTTATCAGTATGTAGCCGTCCTGTTTGCCCTGAGCAACTCGTTTAATCATTTCTGAACACCATCCTAGTAGTATAATCTGCGCTGACGGGTTGTTTGAAAACGTCTTTGGTAACTGTCACGTGCACCTCGACGGCCCGGGCATCCGTCGGTGAGACGGATTGGCTCTGGCCATTCAGATAGCTAATACTGAAAGCGGTTATATTATGCAAAAGCTCCGTGTCCGCCGGACAAGAGCTGCTGGCGCTGGCCGCCGGGCAAGTGGTTACCGCCGCGTTGCCTGCCACCGGATCGGCTATCACGCGCTTATACAGGGTGCCGTTCTGCACGAAGTACACCAAGTTATTTTTCTCGGTTATATAGTTGGCCGGATCCGAAAAGATAATATTCCCCGATTTGTCTTTTACGGCGGTCGCCAGCACCAGAGTCGTGCTATTGGATTGCCAGCCGAACTGATTGGTCGAGCCACCCGGACTATTCGCGTCCGGCCAGCGGTTATTTTCGTCGGCGTTGGCGCTCAGCCGGATGTCATTGGTCATCAGGTCCAAACTTTGTTCGGTCTCTTTGGTCATGTTGTCGCGGCTCAGGGCTATGGAACTTTGCTGGATACCGCCAAGCATAAAATTGGTAAGCACCAGGACTACAACGGTAGTCACCACTAGCGAAACTAGCGCCTCTACCAAGGTGAAACCAGTCGTATCCAGCCGCTTCATTGGGTTATCCCAATCACACCGATCAACGAGCTCAAAGTAGTGTTATGCTGATTGCCGTCGGATTTATAGGTAACCGTCACGTCCACGCGCCTTAAATCGGTCGCCGGCTGGCTGACCACGACCGTGCCGCTACTGCCAGGCGGCAGATCGCTGGTAAGCTGCGAAGTGAAATCAATATTTTGTCCAGGAGTGAGGGAGGCGTAATTATCATTGCGCAGGGACTCTATTTCGCGCTGGGCGGCCCGGGTGGCGCTATCGGCGTAAAGGGTCTGTTGCTGGACGTTGCGGATACTGATGAACATGCTGGTCAGCGACCCAGCCGTGATGCCTATAATAGCCAAAGTTACCAGCAACTCGACTATCGTAAAACCGGCCTCCAGCTTTTTTATATCGCTCATGCTTCACTTATTATATATGGACGTCATCGGGTAAGTAAAAGACCTCCGGTTGTCCGGAGGTCTTTCTGCGGCCAGAGCAGTTTATTTAATCTAAGTTGCTCTTGACGTATGTACTCGCTCCGTTAACGGTGCCTTCGTACTTAGCGGTCAAAGTGTACTTGGCGCAATTTGAAGCGTCTGCACTAGAGTCGCTGCCACCACAGCCTGTATTTGGGTCGCTCGTGGTCACATGGTATTGATATTGTTTGTCTGCGCCACCAGTGCCATCAACAAGACAGCCATTTTTTGTAGGATCACAGGTGGAAGACGGGTCAACCAATGCGTTCTTATCCAAGCTGCCCATGTGCTGTCCTAGCCAAGTTGGATCATTCATTTGAGCTAAGTCTGGATAGTAACCGTTCTGGCTGAAGAATGCTTCCAGCTGGGTTTGGATTGCTTGGATATCCGTTTGGCGCTTGGCGTTACGTGCTTTGGCTTGGATGCCGCTATAAGTCGTGATTACCAGCAACGCCAAGATGCCGATGACGACTATAACGATCAAGAGTTCAACGATAGTAAAACCCTTGTTGTTAAGGTTTCGTTTCTTAAGAGAGATCATTTAAGGACCCACCCTTCTTATTTGATTATTTTGATATTGATCTTTGGGTTTACCTTATCAGGGGTAAGCCCAACTATCTGAGTATGATTATAAACATAAACGGTATTAGGTCAACACTTCTTGTGGAAAATTAATTACCGATGTTCTTGCTAAGATTGGCTATCGGCCCCATCACGGAGGCGGCGATCAGCCCGACGCCGGCGCCCAAAAAGATAATCATCACCGGTTCGATGATAGCCGCCAGGCCGTCTATCATGACCTGGACCTCCTCTTCGTAAAAATCGGCTATCTTGACCAAGACGGTATCTATCTGGCCGGTCTCCTCGCCGACCATGAGCATTTGCGCGACTATGGGCGGAAAGTGCTTGCTGCGGCTGAGCGGTTCGCTGAGCTGTTTGCCGCTCTGGACTTCTTTGGCGGCCGCCCTCAGTTCGGCCTCTATGACCTTGTTGCCGATGGCCGCGCCAGTAATATCAAGAGAATCCAAGACGCTGACGCCCGCGCCCATCAATGCCGCGAACGTCCTGGAAAAGCGGGCGATTGCTGTCTTGAGAACGATGGTTTTTATGACCGGAACTTTAAGCATGAGATCGTCAAATTTGTAACGACCCTTGGGCGTGCGGATATAGCGCGTCAGATATATGACGCCTATGAAAACCAGTATGACTATAAGGATCAGGTTGGGCAGCTTGGAAATGATAGGGATGTGCGTAGGTCCCAAAATAGTCGGTTGGGAGCAAAAATTACTGATACTCAGCAGTGCCTGCGTATATATGGGCAGTTTGGCGTGCGGACCGTCTAAGCCGGTCAACAATTTGGCCAATTTAGGAACGATGAACAGCATGATTCCGAAGAAAGCGATGACGGTGATAGTCAGTATGACTATCGGATACATCATGGCGCCTTTTATTTTTTTGCGGATGCTGGCGTCGAGCTCCACCTGCAAGGCCAGCCGCTTGAGGATCTTGTCCAAAATACCGCCTTCTTCGCCGGCTTTCACCATATTTACGTAGACGTCCGAGAAAACGTTCGGGTATTTGCCGAAAGCGTCACCCAGCGGTATGCCGCTCTCCACGTCCTTGGTCACGCCCGCGAGTACCTCGCGCATGTACGGGTTTCCAGCGTCGCTCTGGAGTGCGGCTAGCGACCGGGCGAGTGGTACGCCCGCTGAAATCATGGTCGATAATTGGCGCGTGAATACCACCAAATCGCCGGATTTAACTTTTTTTGACGGTCCGAATAGGCTAGAAAGCCATTTATTGCCTTTTTTGGCTTCGATCAGCATCGGCCGCGCGCCCTGGCGCCGCAGCAGGGCTATCAAAGCCTGTTTCGATGTAGCTTCGGCAGTGCCGCTTACGATTTTGCCGTCTTTGTTAATCGCCTTGTAAGTAAACTGCATGTCACTCTTCCGTAGTTACGCGCAGGACTTCTTCCACGCTGGTCTGACCACGCAGGGCTTTCACCAGGCCGTCCAGGTGCATGGTTATCATACCGGCCTCGATGGCGGCTTTCTGGATGGCCTCACTGGTGTTGCTGCCGACGATCATTTTCTGGATATCTTCGGTATTGTCCAAAACCTCATATATTCCAATCCGGCCTTTATAACCGCTGTGATTACAATTTTCGCAGCCGCCTTCGTGCGGTTTCCAAAGCTTGGTTATGGTTGTGTCGGTGCTGCTTGGCTTGTCAGAATCACTGTTGCCGCCGGCCGCCGCCTTGCCGATTCCGCTCTCCAGTGCCGAGACTTCCAATTGATGAAGCTTTTTGAATCCACCATTATCGCTCAGACTGAAAGATTTATCCAATTGCTTCAGGGCCGTAGCGTCAGGCTGGTAGCTTTCTCGGCAATCGCTGCACAAGCGGCGGACGAGACGCTGGGCTATTACCACCCGTACGGTGCTGGCGATCAAGAACGGCTCGACGCCCATGTCCAATAGGCGCGGCAAGCACGTAGCCGCGTTATTGGTATGCAAGGTGCTGAACACAAGGTGTCCGGTAAGCGCCGCTTGCACGGCCAGTTCGGCAGTCTCTTTGTCGCGGATCTCACCGACCATGATGATGTTCGGATCTTGGCGCAAGAGAGCCCGCAAACCGCTGCCGAACGTCATACCGGCGATCGGATTGACCTGCGTCTGATTGGCGCCGACGATATGATATTCGATCGGATCCTCAACGGTCGAGATATTCACGTCCGGGGTGTTCAGTGAACTCAATACGCTAAAAAGCGTGGTGGATTTGCCGGAACCGGTCGGTCCGGTGACCAGCACCATGCCGTGCGGCTGGACTATGGCGTGACGCAGATCTTCCAGCGCTGCTCCCCAGAAACCTAATTCGGTGAAAGACTGAGGCTTGCTGGATTCATTCAGCAGGCGGATGGCAACCTTCTCTCCATCCAAAATAGGCAGGGTCGATACACGCAGGGCATATACTTGGCCGTTGACGTTAACTTTGAAACGGCCGTCCTGCGGCGCTCTGTGTTCATCAATCTTCAGGTTGCTCAAGATTTTGATACGACTGATCAATGCGCCCAACAATTTACGCGGCAGCTTATTGGCTTCGCGCAGCAGGCCGTCTATCCGGTAGCGCACTACCACGTCGTTCTCACGCGGCTCGATATGGATATCGCTGGCACCGGATTTGATCCCATATTCGATGATAATATTCACCGTCTGCGCGATCGGCGAGTCTTCGGCCACGTCCTTTTCGTCGACCTCGCTAGCCTCGTCCACTCCTAGCTCATCATCGGCGATCACTTTGGTCAGCTCATTGCTGATATTGTCCCTGTACTGGTCCAGTGCTGCTTGCAACTGGCTGGCCGGCGTTATGTATACCTTGAGATCGCTGCCCAGCTCTTTGTGAAGAAAATTCAAGGCCTGGATATCGTCAGGATCCTCCATGGCGACCTGTTTGATACCTTTTTTGTCGATACCAAACACTACGGCGCCGTACTGCCGGGCTATCCGTTCCGGTAGCAGCTGCAAATCATCGTGTTTTATCTCGCTGGGATTGAGTTCCGTATAAGGAACTTCCATCTCGTCAGCGTAAAGCTTGGTAAGCTCTTTTTCGCTTATAAGGTTGCCGCCCAGCGCCAGCTCCTGCAAGCTTTTTTTCTGCTCCTTGGCTTGTTCGCGCAGACCGGCAAGCTTATCTTGGTCGGCATGCTTGCCGTCCAGTAGGAATTTCTCTAGCAGCGAGTCATCTACGCGCATAAACTTGAACCCACCTTTTTATTTTCATCCTAACCTATATCATAACAGTTAAGCTTATAGGACTCCAGCTGGCAAAATTAAATAATCATTAAGATTTAAGCACAAACTAAGCTCTAGCAATTTACTGGAGAGACAGGCGGGCTTTATAGTGCTAAAATATTAGTAAAGAAAAGGCAATTATAAACGGCCAGGAGGGTTCATGGCAGATAGCAAAACGGCAAAAGCAACCAAAGAGTCTAAAACAGACGAAAAATCAGGCAAGACCAAGGCGCTAGGCCTGGCCGTAGAAACAATCGAGAAACAATTCGGCAAGGGCGCTATCATGAAGCTTGGCGAGGCCCATTCCACCGCGGTCGAGACCATTCCCACGGGCGCCTTAAGTCTGGATTTGGCTCTGGGCGGCGGCATTCCAAAAGGCCGCGTCATAGAGATTTACGGTCCGGAAAGTTCCGGTAAGACCACTCTGACCCTGCATGCCATTGCTGAAGTCCAGAGGGCTGGCGGCACGGCGGCATTCATAGACGCTGAGCACGCGCTTGATCCCGCTTACGCCAAACGTATCGGGGTAGATACGGATAACTTGCTTTTATCTCAGCCGGATAACGGCGAGCAGGCGCTCGAAATCACCGAAACGCTGGTGCGCTCCAACGCCGTCGATCTCATCGTCGTGGATTCCGTGGCAGCTCTTGTCCCGCGCTCCGAGATAGAGGGTGACATGGGTGATAGTTTGCCCGGTTTGCAGGCCCGGCTTATGAGCCAGGCGCTGCGAAAACTGACAGGCGTTATCAACCGCAGCAAAGCCACGGTGATTTTCATCAACCAGATCCGTATGAAAATCGGCGTCATGTTCGGCAATCCAGAAACTACTACCGGCGGCAACGCCCTCAAGTTTTACTCCAGCGTCCGCATGGATATCCGCCGCATCGGCCAGATCAAACAAGGCGAAGATGTCATAGGCAACCGTACGCGAGTAAAAGTGGTCAAGAATAAGATCGCGCCGCCTTTCCGCCAGGCCGAATTCGACATCATGTACAATCAAGGCATAAGCAAATCAGGCGACATACTCGATCTGGCGGCCTCCAAAGACATAGTTGAGAAAGCGGGCGCTTGGTATTCGCTGAACGGCGAAAAGATTGGCCAAGGCCGCGAAGCTACCAAGAAATACCTGGAGGACAATCCCAAGGTGCTTGATGACCTGGCCAAGAAAGTCCGCGCTGCCGAAGCTGCCCAGGAGTAGCCACCCGTGCGCATCACTGCTATCAAGCAGCAGGTCAAACGCAGTGATAGGTACTCTATATTTGTTGACGAAAAATACGCTTTTTCTTTGAGCGAATCAGCATTGCTGGAAAGCAAGCTGGCCTCCGGCGATGAGCTGTCGGCAAGTAAACTAAAAGAGTTCAAGCAGCTCTCCGAAGACGATAAGCTCTATAACCAGACGCTACGTTACCTGGCGCTCAGGCCACGCAGCCAGTGGGAGGTAGAATTTTACCTGCAGCGTAAAAAGGCCTCACCCGATGTTACCGGGTCGATACTTAACAAGTTAAGTAATATAGGGCTGATCGATGACGAAAAATTCGCTAAGGCGTACGTGAATGACCGACGGCTGCTAAAACCGACTTCCCGGCGGAAGCTGGTCAATGAGCTGCGCAAGAAGCGCGTCGCGAACGAAATAATCGAACAAGCGGTCGGTACGGAAGCTGAGGATGAAAATGCCGCACTACGCGAGGTTATCGCGCGGAAACGCCGGCAGGCCAAATACCAGGACGACGAAAAACTCATGCAATATCTGGCCCGTCAGGGTTTCAGCTATGGCGATATCAAAGAAGTGTTAGAGCAAGAGAAGGGCTAAGCGATTGGCGCCGTCGCTGCCGCCGGCGCCTTTTTCATCAGCTCGCTGATTATGATACGGCTGGGTGTGATTTCTTGTATCTGTGAACGGTCAATACTCAGCGAGCCGCCAGTGAAGCTCTTTAGGATGGACTGCGCCACATATATTTTCTGGACGAACATTGAATCCGTGTCGGTCGCGAAATCACTTACTTTGCCGACCCTTTCCTTATTAACGGTAACTACTTGCTTGCCAATCAGCTGGAAGCGCAGTTCCAGTAGATCCCGGAGCCTCACCAGGTCTTCCGGCTCGGCCATGACATCGTGATCGTTTATTACGTAGCCGGCTGGAATGGTATCTCGTATGTCCTGGGATAGCAGGACCAGTTCTTTTTTATCCACATTATCTAGGCAGTAAAAACCTTCTACCTTCAGATTA
Source organism: Saccharimonadales bacterium (SeqCode) (assembly GCA_035547815.1). GTDB lineage: Bacteria > Patescibacteriota > Saccharimonadia > Saccharimonadales > UBA4665 > JARIHC01. Next base: position 8,549 of record DASZUB010000008.1, on the reverse strand, counting down.
TTCGGATTTATGATAGGACCGGTAATGTTAGCTACCGGCGTACCGGTGCGCAAAGACAGCACAGGCTTGTTGAATAATGATTCGCTCAGCTGCAACATGCCTATAATTATATAGCGTTTCTGTTGTGGATTCCGAAAAAATCAAGACAATTCTTAACTAATTTAATGAAATTTTGATCTAGAATACGCTTGTGCTTGCCGCTCCAGCGCGCCCCTAAGTACACTCCATTACGTGCTATGCGGCGGATATGGTGCTAGTACAAATCAGCAACTTTCAGTTTTCTGCGACCGAATGTCTTCTCCCTTGTCATCTGGTCGCGCGATGGTGGCTCATATACGACTTAGGCTGATCGTTCTTTTCGGGCACCTTTCGCCGCGTGGTAAATTATTTGTAGTATGAAAGAGCAGGAAGTGTCTACCAAAAGCGCAGAAGAAACTATGAAGCTGGCCGAGAGCATCGCAGCTAAGTTTAAAGGTGGCGAGGTTCTGGAGTTAGCCAGCGATCTTGGCGGCGGCAAAACAACTTTTGTCCGCGGCCTGGCTAAAGGTTTGGGCAGTCAGGACCAGGTCCGCAGCCCAAGTTTTACTCTAGGTAATGAATATCACTCAAAAAGGCTTACTCTGCACCACTTTGATTTTTACCGTTTGGAGGATCCCGGCATAATGCGCGACGAACTAGCCGAAGCGATCACCGACCCAAAATCCGTCGTAGCGGTGGAATGGAGCGGCGTGGTCAATGATGTGTTGCCTGCGACCAGGCTAAAAGTAAAGATAAGAGCCACGGGTCCGGATAGACGAGAAATTATATTTTCTTGTCCGGAGTCGCTTGAGTATCTGTTGGAGAAAACTTAACATGTTAAGTATATGCTGATCCTGAGTATTCGAACCGACCGTCCAGAGGCTGAAATCGGCCTTTATGATGAAGGCCCCCGGATTGCTCATGAAACCTGGCTTGCCCACCGCGAGCTGGCCGAAACGATACATCTCAAGATCAAAGATTTGTTGGAGTCTCGGCAGAAGATCCTCGGCGACGTTGATGGTATCGCGGTTTTTCAAGGGCCTGGCAGCTTCACTGGTCTGCGGATCGGTATTAGCGTAGCCAACGCTTTGGCAGACAGTCTTGGAATACCCATATACGGCTCCAAGGGAGATGAGTGGACGTCTAAATCCTTAGTTGAACTACAATCAGGGTCGGACCTAAAAACGGTAATACCCGAGTACGGTGCTCAGCCGCGCATAACCAAGCCCAAACGCTGATAAACATTGACCGCCGCCACGCGCCCAGCGTATATTAAAGGCAGGAATTGCCGCGTTTTTGGAGTAGCAGATCCTCACAAACCTAATTAACTCGACTTTCAGACAGGCCACGGACTAGAGACGTGATAGCGATTGTCCAGGCGACTGTCTGCAGATAGAAAGGACCAGGATATGTTAGCAGTATTGCTCGCCATAGTTGGGCTAGCTGTTGGTTTTGGTGCCGATATGGCCATCAATAAACAACGCACCGGTTCAGCCGAAGAAAAAGCCAAAAAAGAATTAGCCAAAGCCAAGCGCGAGGCAGAGAAGCTGGTGGAGCAGGCCCGCGAAGAGGCCAACAAAGCAGTAGAAGAGACTCGCAAAGAAGAGCAAGCCCGCAGACGTGAACTGAAAGACTTGGAAAAGCGCTTGGTTACCCGTGAAGAGACGCTCGACAAAAAACTGGACGAACTGGATAAGCGTGGTGAGAAGTTGCGCAAGAGCGAAGACGAAGTGGACGAGCTCAAAAACGAGGTTCGCGAAATCCGTAAGAAGCAGCAGGAAAAGCTCGAGAAAATCGCCAAGCTCACCAAGGCGGACGCCACCGAAAAGCTTATGCAGATGACGGAGCGCGATGTCCGCAATGACTTGCTTGGACTGATTGACAAGCTGCAGAACGAAGCCCGCGACAACGCCGAAGAGAAGGCCGCGCTGATCATAACCACCGCTATGGAGCGGATGGCCAGCGAAGTCACGGCCGAACGGACGGTGACCAGCATAAAGCTGGAAGACGATGAGATGAAAGGGCGTATCATCGGCAAAGAAGGACGTAACATCCAAGCCCTGCAGCGGGCCACCGGCGTGGATATAATGGTTGACGACACCCCGGGTTACGTCGTACTAAGCAGTTTCGATCCGATCCGGCGCGAGGTCGCCCGTCGAGCCCTTGAGATGCTCATGAAAGATGGACGTATCCATCCTGGGCGTATCGAAGAGGTGGTCGCCAAAGCGCAAAAAAATGTCGAAAAAGACGTTATCCGGGCCGGCGAAGACGCGGCCCGCGAAGTAGGTATAGTCGGCGTTCCGAAAGAAATTTTGCAGTTGCTCGGTGAGCTTCAGTACCGCACCAGCTACGGACAGAACGTACTAAAGCATTCCACTGAGATGGCGCATATCGCCGGTGTGATCGCCGAAGAAGTCGGTGCTGATGTGAAGACCGCCAAGTACGCTGCGCTGGTCCATGATATCGGCAAGGCGCTGACCCACAAGATGGAAGGCAAGCATCATCATATTTCCGGTGAGATCCTACGCAAATACGGCGCTCCGGAAGAGGTCGCCTTGGCCGCCGAACAGCACCATGACGATGTCGAGGCCACCAGCGTGGTGGCGCTCATCGTCCGCACGGTCGACGCTATCAGCGCGGCCCGGCCGGGCGCCCGCAATATCTCCGCCGAGAATTTCGCGGAACGCATGAAAGACCTGGAGAACGTGGCTAACAGCTTCAAAGGCATCGAGAAATCCTATGCCATCAGCGCCGGCCGTGAAGTCCGCGTGTTCGTAAAACCGCAATCGATAGATGATCTTAGTGCCATCAAGCTGGCCCGCGACATCGCCACCAAGATCGAGTCGACCATGCAATATCCGGGTACCATCAAGGTAAATGTCATCCGTGAAACCCGCGCCGTCGAATTCGCCAAATAAACAAGAGGCATGAACATTCTCTACGTCGGCGATGTGATGGGTGAGCCAGGGTTAGAGACTATTGAGAAAGTTCTGCCGGGTTTGCGCAAAGATAAAAAAATCGACCTGGTGATCGCGCAGGCGGAGAATGTTAGCGAAGGCAAGGGAATAACGCAGACGGATTTCAAGCGGCTCCAGAAGACCGGCGTGGATTTCTGCACCGGCGGCAACTGGAGCTTGTATCGCGATGACATCGTTCCCTCTATGAGCGATTCGGCGCAACCGATTATCCGTCCTGCTAACTATCCCGCGGGCACTCCAGGACTCGGCTGGAAATATGTAGATGGTGTGTTGATAGTAAGCTTGCTCGGGCAGATCGTCGGGAAAGATTCGGCTAAGCCGATAGATAATCCGCTGCAAGTAATCGACCGGATCCTGGAAGAGCAAAAAGATGTTGAGAAAAAGGCCATCGTGGTCAACCTCCACGGAGACTTCTCGAGTGAAAAAGTCATAATCGGCCACTATCTGGATGGCCGGGCCACGCTAGTAGCGGGCGACCATTGGCACGTACCGACGGCCGACGCGCGGGTGCTGCCGAATGGCACGGCGCACGTGACGGATGTCGGCATGTGCGGCGCGCTTGACGCCTCTCTAGGCATTGCGCTGGAAAGTGTCATTCCGCGTTGGCGCGATGGCCGGCAGACCAAGAACATGCTGGAAACCAAAGGTCCCAGGCAGTTCAACGCCGTGCTAATAAAAACCAATAAAAAAGGTCTAGCCGATTCCATAGAGCAAATCCAGCGTATTTTCTGATATAATCACCTCTGTATAAAACGTCGGGGAGTGGCGCAGTCCGGTAGCGCACGCGGTTTGGGACCGCGGGGTCGCAGGTTCAAATCCTGTCTCCCCGACCATATTAAATCAACGGGGCGTGGCGCAGCTCGGTAGCGCGCATCGTTCGGGACGATGAGGTCGCTGGTTCAAATCCAGTCGCCCCGACCAATTCCTGACAACTTTTTAATAATTGCTGTACAATCAAAATATGAGAATCGTCGCCACCGCACTGGTTGTATTTCTGTTGCTTTTGATCGGCGAATTGTGGTGGCGCAAGCAAAAGCTCAACACCGAATTTACGCGTAAATTCGTCCATATAACGGTCGGCACTTTCGTGGCTTTTTGGCCATTTTTCCTGACCTGGCAAGAAATCCGGTTCCTAAGCCTGGCCTTTTTAATAGTGGTCGGTGCATCCAAGTACCTAAAGGTATTCCGCGCTATCCATACGGTCCAGCGGCCCACGTGGGGCGAGTTGTTTTTTGCCCTCGCGGTCGGCGCCGTGACTTTTATAACCCAGGACAAATGGATTTACGCGGCGGCGCTACTGCAGATGAGCCTGGCCGACGGTTTCGCGGCCGTCATGGGTACGCGCTACGGCCAACGGTTCCGGTACATAGTCTTCGGCCACGCCAAAAGCATACTCGGTACTTTTACGTTCCTGGTAGTGTCGGCGGCTATTTTAGCTTGGTTCGCGCGTGAAAGCGGCCAACATCTCAAATGGACCTTCATACTGGATTTGTCCGTGGTCGCCAGCATGATAGAAAACGTCGGTGTTGCCGGATTAGACAATTTGCTTGTGCCGGTGGTAGTGGCGGCCGCTCTGCAATTTCTTACCTAGATTAATTGTCGAAATCAACGTTTATGATGTGCGCCCTCAGGGCGTTGAAAATGACGAAAACATCGACGCCTTCTTGGATGATGGCACCGCTGAGCGGCGAGAATTTGCCGGTGGCGAAAATCAGCATCAGCAAAACACTAAGGCCGATACCTATCAGAATACTTTGCTTGGCGATCTGGAAAGTCTTTTTAGCGACCGCTACAGCTACTGCTACCCGGCTGAAGTCATCGAGCATGATCACCATGTCGGCCGATTCGCTGGCGGCCGTTGAGCCGCGGGCGCCCAAGGCGATGCCGACATCAGCCGCCGTAAGTATCGGCGCATCATTGACACCGTCACCCACGAAAGCGATCGGTCGTTGTTTGATCTCATCTAATATATGCAATTTCTCTGCAGGCAGTGCCTCGGCGTGAACATGGCTGATCCCCAGCTGCTTGGCAATCGCTTGGGCAGTGGCCTTATTGTCTCCGGTGACCATCAAGGTTTCGTTTATGCCAAGGTTCCTAAGTTGCTCTAGGGTCCCGGCTGTCTCTTTACGGATCTCGTCTTTGAGCGTAATCGCCCCAGCTAATTTTCCGCCGGCGGCCACGTAAACCACGCTCTGCCGAGCACCGCCTTGGCTGAACTTGGTGGGCATTTCCACGCTGTTTTCATTTAGAAAGCTCAAGCGACCTACAAGGATGTCTTGGCCATTCACTCTCGCCGATAAACCCATGCCCGAGACTTCGCGGACCCTCTTAACCTTTTTGAATCTGATGTTTTTTTGCTGGGCGCTGGATATGATCGCGTGTGCTACAAGATGGTTCGAACCTTGCTCCAAGCCGGCCGCCAAGGCCAAGACCTCTTGTTCTGAAAAACCGGAATAAGCGCTTACATTTTCAACGGCCAGCTCGCCGCGCGTCAAAGTACCGGTCTTATCAAAAGCCATTGACTTGGCTTCCGCCAGCCGTTCCATGGCTCCGCCGGTCTTGACCACAATCCCGTATTTACTGGCCCTGGCCATACCGCTGATCAAAGCGATCGGTGCCGCCAGCAATAAGGGGCAGGGCGTGGCCACGACCAGTACTTCCAAAAAGCGGATAGCCTGCCCGCTGTACGCCCACACGGCTCCGGATATGGCATAAGCGATCAGCGTGAAAGGGATGGCATAGCGATCAGCCAACCTGACGAACGGTGCCTGGCTGGAAGCGGCGCTGCGCACCAGCTTTACGATCTGCTGGTATTGGCTGTCAGCGGCGGCGGTCGTGACCTTGGCCTGGACAGAACCATCCAGGTTAATAGCGCCGCTCAACAAAGTGTCATCACTCGACTTGGCCTGCGGTAGGCTTTCACCGGTCAAAGACGACTCGTCGAAATTAGCAGTGCCTTCAATCACAATCGAATCGGCCGGCACCAGGTCGCCGGCATTGATTATGATCTTTTCGCCTATCTTCAGTTCGTTGACGGGAATCTCGACCGTCTTGCCTTTGCGCAGCACGCGAGCTTTCTGCGGAGCGTGTCTTAGCAGTTCATCCAGTTCTGTTTGGGCCCGATGGTGCGCGAAATCTTCCAGTGCTTCGCCGCCGGTCAGCATAAGCACTATCACTATGCCGGCCCAGTATTGCCCCAAGATAACCGACGCCACGATAGCCGTAGCTGCCAGAATATCTATGCCATACCGGCCGGAACGAATATCCTGCCACATATTCCAGGCGAGCGGCAGAACCTCGGCTATGGAAACGATTCCCAGCAGCCAGTGCGCTGCGGTCTGCCTGTGTGTAAGCTGCAGCACCAGGCCGATAATAATAGCTACGACAGCCAGACTGAACAGCTTATAATGGCGCAGAAAATGTAGTACGCGTTTCATGAGACCTCGATTAACCGTTCTTACGATTATAATGGAAATATGTCGCTTACCAAACTGGCCGTGCTTGCCACTCTGCATTGCTTGAGTGGCTGCGCTATTGGAGAAGTAGTAGGGACGGTAATCGGCTCGGGATTTAACTGGAGCAACCTGGCCACGGAATGCCTGACGATTCCGCTGGCTTTCATGACCGGCTATGCCTTGACCATGCGCCCCTTGCTAAAACATCAGCTGGGTTTCAAAAAATCTGCCCGTGTTGCTTTGGCCTCGGACACCGTGTCGATCGCTACTATGGAGGTGGTGGACACACTGATCATGCTGTTGATTCCCGGGGCCTTGGCTGCCGGACCGACGACTTTTTTGTTTTGGTGGAGCCTGGCGGCTGCCCTGGCTGTCGCTTTTGTTTTCGCTACGCCCGTTAACCGCTACTTGATCGCGCGCGGCAAAGGCCACGCCGCAGTTCATAAATACCATTGATAAGTTTGTTCTGGGGTGGCTGATGGGACTTGAACCCACGGCCTTCGGGACCACAACCCGACGCTCTAACCAACTGAGCTACAGCCACCGTAAACAGAGGTGATTATACGGCAAACCTCAGGAATTTACAATCCGCTTATTCCTGCCGCCGGATGGTCGCTGCCCCTAAGACGAGAGCCACTACACCAAAGCCGACGACTACCAACAGGTCGCGCGACAGCGTGCCCGTCCAAGCAGGCTGCGTGGTTATCTGTTTCATAGCATCCACGCTGTAGGTCAGCGGCATGATATCGGCGAACCATTGCAGCGGCTTAGCCATCTGTTCGCGCGCCACGAATAATCCGCACACCAGCAACTGGGGAAATATGAAGGCCGGCATAAACTGGATCGCCTGGAACTCACTGCTCGCGAAAGCGCTCATAAATAAGCCGATTGATGTCCCCAAAAAAGCCGCCAAGACCGCACTGACAAGGGCTGGCAAAGTTCCGCCCATGACCGTTACTTGCAGTAATCCGAGCATCACGAAACAAGTTATGAAGGCCTGGACGAGGGCTATCAAAGAGAAGGCCAGGGCATAACCGAATATGAAATCTATCCTGGACATAGGCGAAACCATTAACCGGTCCAGGGTACCGCTGGTGCGTTCGCGCAACGTGGCTATTGAAGTGATCAAAAACATCATCACCAACGGGAATATGCCGAGCAGCATGGGACCGATGTAGTCGAACGTATCCGGTGAGCCCTGGAAAACGTATTTCAAGATAGTTATAAGGACCGGCGGCACAACGAATAACAAGGCGACGGACCTGGGGTCATGCGCCAGTTGCCGGATTACACGGGCCGCGGTGGCCGTGGTTCTCGCCGGACTCATTTTTTGCCCTCCACCAGTGCCAAAAAGCTATCTTCCACGGAATTAGCGCCCGTTCGCTTCTTTAGTTCGTCCGGTGTGCCGTATGCCAACAATTTTCCTTCACGTACCAAAACCAGGTAATCACAGCGGCCGGCCTCGTCCATGACGTGGCTGCTCACTATCAGTGTGGACCCTTCACCGGCTAAGCGGCGGAAAAGCTGCCAAAGCTGCTGGCGCAGTACCGGATCGACGCCGACGGTCGGCTCGTCCAGCACCAGAAGCCGGGGCTTGCCTAATAGTGCTATGGCCAGCGAGACTCGTGATCTCTGACCGCCGGATAGTGTTGAAACCAGTTGATCAGCTTGCCGCGACAGATGGGTTTCCTTGATCGCGGTTTCCGCCGAGACATTATCCTGATTTTTCATCTTAGCGAAATAGCGCAGATTTTGCCTGACGGTCAGATCCAGGTACGCTGCCGCGGACTGCGGCATATAGCCGATTTCCGGCCTCAGCCTGGCCGATCCCGCCGGCAAATCCATCACCTCAATCGAGCCTCCGCTAATGCTTTGGCGCCCGACTATACTGCGGATCAGGGTGGTCTTGCCGGCACCGGACGGACCGATAAAACCGACGATTCTACCTGTCGGCAGCTCTACGTCTATGCCTTTTAGGGCCTCGAAATGGCCGCTCAGTGTTACTGAGAGATCCTTGATTCGAACGGCCGGCTCCATAGGAATTCTCCTCCTAGCGTTTACGGTAAGCTATCTGGGCTTCTTGGGCCAGCTCAATGCA
>DASZUB010000007.1:0-24590 GCA_035547815.1 Saccharimonadales bacterium (SeqCode) | reverse complement strand
AAATACAGGGCAGGTTTTTTCGTGGAGGCCATAGAAAAGGCGCTGGAAAAGAAAAATGAAATCCAGAAGATCTTGGAAGATATTTCCGGCCACAAAGTCGATGAGAATTGGTCGCCGATCCAGGTAGTGGAGGACGGTTATCTGAAGAATCGGCCGTTTGTCAGCATAGATACCACCAAAAAGATGCTGGTTTTCAAAGACAGGGACGGCAAGGATCGCGAGACCGGCTACGCCAAGGGCGAGGTCAAGCTGAATTGGCGTATTGATTGGCCGGCCAGATGGTGGCTTCTGAATGTCCAGGCTGAGCCGTTCGGCCGCGATCATGCCACCAAAGGCGGTTCTTATGACACGGGCGCCGTGATAGTTAAAGAAATTTACGGCGCTGAAGCGCCGGTGCCGCTGGCTTATAATTTCATCAACCGGACGGGTGAGACCAAGAAGATGAGTAAGAGCGCCGGTGACGTGATCACGGCGGCCGACCTGTTATCCATGCTGCCGGCCGAAGTCGTCTGGTTCTTCATATTGCGCCACGCTCCAGATAAGCAACTGTTCTTTGATGAAGGTCCGACGCTTATGCGGCTGGTCGACGAGTTCGGCGAGCTGCTAGCCAAGCCTGACAAAACGGCGGCCGACCAGCAGCTTTTGGATATCTGCTTGCACGGCGTAGAACAGCCGACGGTCAGCCGGGTGCCGTTTTCACACCTGGTGGCCAGCTACCAAGCCGCGCTGCGTGACGCCGACCAGACTCTGGAGATAATCAGCCGCACCGAACATTCCGAGGTCGTCGAGGAAGACGGCGATATCATCAAGGCCGAGTTGAGATTCATAGACGCCTGGTTGGATAAGAGCGCTCCGGAGGACGTGAAATTCTCGTTGCAGGATAGCGTGGACCCGGGCGATTTCAACGGAGCCGAAAAACAGTATATGAGCGACCTGGCCGACAAGATAGCGGAAGCGCCGGAAGACGCTGATGGCGACTGGTTCCATAAGGCCGTTTACGAATTCAAGGATAGCTCCGGTATGGTTCCCAAAGAACTTTTCAGTACCCTATACAGGGCGCTTATTGGCAAGGATTCCGGCCCCCGGGCCGGCTGGTTCCTGAGTATCTTACCGCGGGATTGGCTGCTCCAGCGGCTGAAATTGGAAGCATGATCCAGGTCAGTAGCGAACAGTTCCAGGAGCTCATAAACCAGGCGCTGAAGAGCCTGCCGGGCGAGCACGTTCGTAATATCAAGAACGTCGCGATCCTGTACGAAGAAGAGCCGACTCCACGCCAACGCGAGGAGCTTCGTCTGCGCGGTGACCAGACACTGCTCGGCCTGTACGAAGGCGTGCCGCTCAGCCGCCGTCAGGGCATGACGCGCCTGCTGCCAGATAAGATAACTCTCTTCAAGCGGCCACTGGAATCACAAGCTGACACCCCGGACGGACTGCGCGAAGCCATACGACATACGTTATGGCATGAGATAGCGCATTATTACGGCTTGGACCACAAGAAGATCCACGAGCTGGAATAGGTTAGATCATACTGTAAATTTCAATGACGTCGTTGTGTAGGGCAGTGGTCGACTTTTCTACTTTTTCTAGTCGTTCATTCATGACGCGCTGATTGGTTTCGACATCGGTCAGCCTTTGCTCGACCTTATCAAGTCGTCGGTCAACTTTATTAAACCCCGCATCTACCTTATTACTCAGGCCAGTTATATTTGTATCTACTTTATCGCTCAGGCCAGCTATATTTGCATCTACCTTATCGCTCAAATCAGCTATTTTTGTATCTACCTTCTCACTCAGGTTAGATATCTGATTATTCATTCTCTCGCCCAGCTCCGATATTTGACTATCTACCTTCTCACTCAAGCCAGCTATCTTTGCGTCTACTTTCTCGCCCAGGTCCGATATCTTTGTATCCACTCTCTCGCCCAGCTCCGATATTTGACTATCTACTTTGGTGCTCAGGTTCGTGATGGACAGGGCGACATCATCTAAGGTTATTGATTTATTTGACATAGTAAACCCAGCCTAGCACTGCGTAATAGCATCATGCAAATGGTTTAAGATTTATTTAATGAAGCCGGAAATTTAAGCTTTTTTGCGATTCTTGGTGACTGCCTGGCGCTTGGTCCTGGAGGCGCTATAATTGCTGCGGATTTGGAAGAGCAGATACAGGCCGATAGCCGAGCCGATCAGAGTCCATATAAGCGTGCCCAGGCCGCCGTAATCGGTAAACAAGATTACCACGCCATAAACGACGTTCACCAGGAAGGCATAGAACATCAGGTCCCAGCCGGATTTTTTGCGGTCCCGGGTGGCGGGAAAAGCGACTATATACAGCACAGCTTCCAATGCCAATACGATAAGCCCCAGCCATATGCCGAAAGTCAGCCGGTTACTGGAAATCTGCGGGCCGCCATAAACGGCGCTGATGGAATTGGCGTAATTTATAAGATTGCTCGCTAGATGTGCCCAATGCCAGATGACATAAACGCTATATAGGGTCAGCAGGCCTAAGACCAGATTTATCCAGGGCAAATAATGGACCAATGCCTTTTTGGCGTTGGCCGGCAGCGGCGGCGACTGTTTGACGAAAAAATCGTCCAGATTGCGTTCCAGTGGCTCCAGCGCTCCCATAACTTTAATGTAAGGGTGGAACGTTAAATTTGCAACACTTTTTTGGTAGTATATGTTCCGGACTTCGTTACAATATAAAAAGCAAGGAGGGAACATCACACAGTACACTAACTACACAGGGCGGGCACTGGAACCCAGCCTGCTAGACAAGATTTGGAAAGATAAACGGGGGCGGGTGGTAATTTACCAGCGTCCTAACATATGGTTGATCGCCTGGGCGGTGCTGGATATCGTAGCTATTTTCGCGCCGGGCAAAAAGATTCCCAGCTATGCCTGGACGGCCGGCGCCGTCGTATTGATAATCTGGTGTCTTTTGGAAATCGTCCGCGGCGTCAATTATTTCAGGCGCGCGCTCGGACTGGTAGTGCTGCTGATGATCGTCGCCACGTTCTTCAAGATAGGTCTGTAATGGAAAAAGCGATTTTCGCGGCCGGATGTTTCTGGGGCGTCCAGTTTTATTTCGACCAGGTACCGGGTGTCACCAAGACGACCGCCGGCTATACGGGCGGACATACCGAAAACCCGACTTACGAACAAGTTTGCTCTCATTTTACCGGCCACGCCGAGGCTGTCCTGATCGAATTTGATCCGAAAAAAGTCAGCTACGAAACCCTATGCAAGCAGTTTTTCCGGATGCACGATCCGACCCAGCTCAATCGGCAGGGGCCGGATGTCGGTGATAATTACCGGTCGGCGATATTTTATTTCAACCAGGGCCAACTGCAGGCCGCCGAGAAAGCCAGGGACGAAGCCCAAGCTAAGTTCGACAAGCCGATAGTCACCCAGATCACACCGGCGACGCGTTTTTACGAAGCCGAAGATTATCACCAGAAATACGCTGAGCAGACCGGCCGCGGTCAGTGCCATATCCCATACGAGCCGGTTTGAATTTGCCGCGTGTATGCCGACAGTAATCTGTTAAACTGGTAGGCGATGGCCGCTATAATTTTTGATTTCGACGGGACGATCGCCGATAGCTTCGACTATGTCGCCGGTTTTTTGGCAGAGGAGGCCGGTCAGACGTTGGACGCGGCCCAGGCCGAGACGCTGCGCGGCCAGTCGATGGCCTCGATTGGCCGCCAGTTCGGTCACTCCTGGCCGCGTCTTATCACGCTTTTTTTCAAAGGTCGTCGGCGGATGCGCCGGGCCATCGACCGGGTGAAACCTTTTGACGGCATGCCCGAAGTGATTGAGAAATTGCACGCCGAAGGGCACGAACTTTTCATCGTCACTAGCAACACCGTGGAAAATGTCCATAAGTTCCTGCACCACTATGAACTGCACAAATATTTCCTGGAAGTTTACGGTGGGGCGGGTCTGCTCGGCAAGCCGCGTTACCTTAAGAAACTGCTCAAAGAGCAAAATCTGGACAAGGACAATGCCCTATATATAGGTGATGAGCTGCGTGATGTCGCGGCCGCCGAGTCGATCGGCCTGCGTATCATCGCTGTGACCTGGGGATTTGCCCGCTCGAGCGACCTGGAGGCGCTGGAGCCAACGGCAATGGCCGAAAAACCTGAAGATATCATTAAAATTTTAGAAGAATTATAGGGCCGGCGGCTCCGCAGTTGCTACAATATAACTGATGGCATATACAAAGAGGCGATCTAAGCCCTATGAACCCGGGCAGAGTGAGCCGTACAAAATCAGCCGCAGCAAGATTGAGCTGTTCATGCAGTGTCCGCGTTGTTTTTGGCTGGACGCGCGCCGTTCGATCAAGCGCCCGAGCAGCCCGCCGTTCAACATAAACAAGGCGATCGATGAGCTATTCAAGAAAGAGTTCGATGTCCACCGCGCCGCCGGTACGCCGCATCCCATCATGGCGGATAACCAGGTCAAGGCAGTGCCGTACCAGCACGATGACCTGGATAAATGGCGCTACAATTTCACAGGTGTGATCGCGCTTCACGAGCCGACCAACCTGCACGTTTACGGTGCCATCGACGACGTCTGGGTCAATGACGACGGCGAGCTGATAGTCGTCGACTACAAGGCTACGGCCAAGCAGGCTGACGTCAGTATCGACAGCGATTGGCAGATCAGTTACAAGCGCCAGATGGAGGTCTATCAGTGGCTGCTGCGCCAGAATGGTTTCAAGGTGCAGGACACAGGCTATTTCGTCTACACGAATGCCAAATTCGACGGTACCATTGACGGTTTCGCCGACAAGTTGGAGTTCAAGACGAGGCTGATTCCGTATACCGGCAACGATTCATGGGTCGAACCGACGCTCAAGAAGATGAAAAAATGTCTAGATGACGACACCATGCCGCCGGTCGGCCAGGCGGCCATGGGCGGGCCCTGCGAATTCTGCGAATACGCCAAGGCACGCACCGAACTGACGGTAAATCACCTAAAGCATAGGCTATAATATCCGTTATGCTTGATATCCAATTCATCCGAGAAAATCCTGATCTGGTGGCGGAGAAATCCAAGCAAAAAGGATATAACGTAGACATCCAGCAGCTGCTGGGCTTCGATAAGGAGCGCCGCGAACTGCTCCAACAAGCCGAAGAACTACGTCGTCAGCGCAACGAGCTGACCGCTCAGACCAAAGGGCAGAAACCGAGCGAAGAACAGATCGCGCGCGGCCGTGAGCTGCGTGACCGGTTAGGCGACGCCGAACATAAATTAGAATCGATCGACAAAGAATACACTGACTTGCTCAAGCAGGTGCCGAACATGCCGCTTAGCGATGTGCCGGTGGGCGCTAGCGAAGACGAAAACGTCGTCAGCAAAACGGTGGGTGAAAAGCCGGAGTTCGGCTTCAAGCCCAAAACACACGCTGAAATAGCCGAAGCCAAAGACTGGCTAGATAAAGAACGGGCCGCCAAGGTCACGGGTGCGCGTTTCGCCTATTTGAAGGGCGACCTGGTGCAACTGCAATTCGCGATCATCCAGTTCGTCATAGCCAAACTGACCGACCGCGAATTTTTGGCAGAGGTCATAAAAGAAAATAACCTGCAGGTTTCTGATAAGCCGTTCGTGCCGGTGTTGCCGCCATTCATGCTGCGCACCGATATCTACGATGCTATGGACCGGCTGGAACCGCGCGACGACCGTTACAAGATCGAGGGCGAAGATTTGTGGCTGCAGGGCAGCGCTGAGCACGTGCTTGGATCCATGCACGCCGATGAAATCATAGAAGCCGATAATTTGCCGGTCCGCTATCTTGGCTACGCTACCAGTTTCCGGCGAGAGGCCGGCACGTACGGCAAAGACATGGAAGGCATGTTCCGGATGCACCAGTTCGATAAGCTCGAAATGGAAAGCTTGGGAGTGGCCAAAGACGGTCTGCAAGAGCATCTGTTCCTGGTTGCTATCCAGGAAAAGTTAATGCAGATGCTTGGCATTCCGTATCAAGTCTTGACCAAGTGCACGGCTGATATCGGCAAACCCAACGCCCGCGGCATCGATATCGAGGCTTGGTTGCCCGGACAAGGCAAGTACCGCGAAACCCACACCGCTGATTATATGACTGACTATCAGGCGCGTCGCTTGAAAACTCGAGTTCGAAGCGACGACAGCCTGGAACTCGTGCATACCAATGACGCGACGGCTTTCGCGCTCAGCCGGACGCCAATCGCGATAATCGAGAACTTCCAAACGGCGGAGGGCAACGTCAAAATTCCTGAAGTGCTGCAGCCCTTCATGGGCGGTAAATCAGAAATCTAAGTGCTGGCCTGGGCGGCGTATAATATAAATAAAGGAGGTCCCTATGTTGCAGAAGTTCGAACTCCAGGGAGTCCACGTCGAGGTCAACGATTCGATGCGCAAATACGTCAACCGCAAGATCGGCGGCCTGGACCGCTATCTTTCCCGGCATGACCGCGAAAGTGCGCACGGCGAAGTGACTCTGCGTGAAAGCAAGTCAAAAAGCACTGACCACTGTACCTGCGAGGCCATCCTGTATCTGCCGCACCAGAAAATCGTCGCCAAAGAGCGAGCCATGAACATGTTTGCCGCCGTCGATATCGTAGAGGCCAAACTCAAGCAGCAGATCAAAAAATACAAAGAAAAACACCAGAACGGCAAGACGCACCGGCATATCTTTGCGCGCTTGCGCGGCCGCAACGCCTAAATACAGGGTCGCTTTTATATGTCGGAACAGCTATAATAGTGCAGATACTTTTTCTAGATAAACAGGGGGAGACCGTTTCCGCAGTATGAATATTGTCTTTAAGAAAATTCTCGGCGATCCGCAGGCCAGGACGGTCAAGCGGCTTAGGAAGCGCGTCAAAGACGTCAACGAGCTGGCCGGCAAGTACGAAAAAATGACCGACAAACAGCTCCGCGAACAGACCGACGCGCTTAAGAAGCGGCTCAAAAAAGAGTCGCTTGATTCGCTATTGCCGGACGCTTTCGCGGTGGTCCGCGAAGCCGCCACCCGATCGCTCGGCATGCGCCATTTCGATGTCCAGCTGATCGGCGGCATGGTGCTGCACGAGGGCAGCGTCAGCGAAATGAAGACCGGTGAGGGCAAGACGCTGGTGGCCACGCTGCCGGTCTACCTGAATGCGCTGACAGAAAAGGGAGTGCATGTCGTCACCGTGAACGATTACCTGGCGCAGCGTGACGCCGGTTGGATGGGCCAGGTCTATGATTTTCTGGGTATGAAAGTCGGCGTCATCCTGGCTGACCACTCATATGTGTTCGATAAGAAATTCGAGAATACCGAGCACGAGGACGAGCGCTTCCGGCACCTGAAACCGTGCACCCGCAAAGAAGCGTATGAGGCCGATATCACTTACGGCACCAACAACGAATTCGGTTTCGATTACCTGCGCGACAATATGGAGAGCGACGTCGAGGCACTCCGCCAGCGCGATCTGCACTACGCCATCGTCGACGAGGTCGACTCGATCCTGATCGACGAGGCCCGTACGCCGCTCATCATCAGCGCGCCGAGCGTCACCAGCGGCAATGCTTACGCCCAGTTCGCCAAGGTCGTGCGCCAGCTCCAAAAAGACAAGCATTTCGAGACCGATGAAAAACGCAAGACGGTCATTCTGACCGACGCCGGTATCGAAAAAGTCCAGAAAATCCTGGGCATAGATAACCTGTACGGCAGTGAAAACATCCGCACCATCTATCATTTGCAGCAGGCGCTGCGGGCCCATGCGCTGTTCCACCGCGACAAGGATTATGTGGTCAGCCAGGGAGGAGAAGTGGTCATCGTCGACGAATTCACCGGCCGCCTTCTGGCCGGACGGCGCTACAACGAGGGCTTGCACCAGGCGATCGAGGCCAAAGAAGGCGTCGAGGTCCAGCAGGAAAGCATGACGCTGGCGACGATATCGTTCCAGAACTACTTCCGTCTTTATGAAAAACTGGCCGGCATGACCGGTACGGCCATGACGGAAGCCGAAGAGTTCCACCAGATTTATAAGCTGGAGGTGGTCGAAGTGCCATCTAACAAGGTTCTGGCACGCAAAGACCGCTCCGACCGTATCTACCGCAGCGAAAAGGCTAAGTTCAAGGCTATCACGCGCGAAGTCAAGGCGCTGCACACCAAGGGTCAGCCGGTGTTGATCGGCACGGTTTCGATCGAGAAGAACGAAGCGCTCGGCAACATGCTGGACAAAGCCGGCGTGCCGCACCAGGTGCTGAATGCCAAAAATAACGAGCGTGAAGCCAAGATCGTGGCCCAGGCGGGCGAAAAGGGCGCTGTCACGCTGGCCACCAATATCGCCGGTCGTGGCACCGACATCGTGCTTGGAGAAGGCGTCAAGGAGCTAGGTGGTTTATTCGTGCTCGGTTCGGAGCGCCATGAATCACGCCGTATCGATAACCAGTTGCGCGGCCGCAGCGGACGCCAGGGCGATCCCGGCGTTACGCAATTCTTCGTCAGCACCGAAGACGACCTGATGCGCATCTTCGGCGGCGACCGTATCAAGAGCGTCATGGACCGGCTCAAAGTAGACGATGATACGCCGATCGAGAACCGTGTTATCAGCCGTAGCCTGGAAGGCGCCCAGAAAAAGGTCGAGGGCTACCATTTCGATCAACGTAAGACCGTCGTCCAATACGACGATGTCATGAACCGCCACCGCAAGGCGACCTATGCCATGCGCCGCGAGATTTTGCGCGCCACCGATATCAGCAAGCGTGTCAAGATCCTGATCGAGGAAGAAGTAGCCTCGCTGGCTGCTTCGCCGCTGGTCACCACCGACCAGTTCGAAGACGTCTTGCGCGAGGTCTTCCCGTTCGATGAAGCGACTTTGGATCGGTTGTTCGATTCGGAAGCCGATAAGTTCGCCAAAGTTCTCCAGACCGAGGCTATGGAACTGTACGAGGCCCGCACGACGGCTTTCACGCCGGAAATCATGCGTAAAGTTGAGCGCGATATATACTTGCAGGTCCTCGATAACCTCTGGATGCAGCACCTGGAAAATATGGACCATCTGCGCGAGGGCATCCACTGGATGAGCGTCGGCCAGCAGGATCCGCTGGTGGAGTACCGGCGCCGCGGCCAGCTGCTGTTCGACGACATGCAGCGCAGTCTGCGCCATGACATATTGGTGCACCTGTTCCACGCCCAGCCGATGAGCCAGGCCGAACTGGACCGGGCGATAGATACCGACCTGACGCGCGCCGCCCGCGGCTCTATCAATAACGCTTCTCAGATCACGGCCGCCGAAACCGAGTTCGAAGCGGTTGATTTTAATGACAAGCGCAGCGCCCAAGCCGCCGCCAAGAAAAAGACCACGGAGCGCAAGAAGTCCCGTAAGCAGGAACGCCAGCGCAAAAAAGCCGGCAAGACCAAAAAGAGGAAGAAGCACTAGGGTTCTGGCATGAAGCACCGGGTCCATAAAGTCCAGCTTAAAAACGGCGCCGAGGGGCTGCTGATCAACATTCCGGACGCCTCGGTCATGACCTACCATATCGACTTCCGGGCGGGCGAGTACCTGGTGGAGCAGGATAAATGGGAAGTGCCGCACCTTATGGAGCACGTGCTGCTGGGCGCTAACGAGCTGATTCCTAAGGCCCGCGATTTCCAGGCGGAATTTGAAAAGAACGGTGCTTATAATAACGCCACCACCGGTGTTTACGACATCGTTTATGAGGCCGAGTGCGCTGACTTCGAGTGGAGCCGGGTGCTTGGGCTGCTGCTGACGGCTATCAGCAAGCCGCTGTTCTTGGAGAAGGAATTCAAGGCTGAGTTCGGCAACGTGCAGGAAGAGATGGCCGCCTATACCAACAACCATTTCCGCCGCTTGGGGCTGGAGATGCGCAAAGAGCTGGGCATGATCGCCAAAAGTGATGTGGAACGCCTGGAGTTAATGAACAACGTGACGGTTGATGACGTCCGCGAGCATTACAAACGCACCCATCATACGCCGAACATGCGCTTCGTGATCTGCGGCAAGCTGACGCCGCCGCGCCGCCGCAGCGTAATCAAGCTGCTGGAAAACATAGAGCTGCCGACGGAGGGCGAACGTTACGCCTTGCCGGAAGAGCGGATCCGCAAGCTCAGAAAGCCGGTCTTCGTGCCCAACGACACCGTCGAGAACCTTTATTTCTATATAGACACCTTTGCCGACCGCCGCTTGAGCGATCCGGAATCCGATTCCTTGCAGCTGGTCAACACCTTGCTTACGGAGACGCTGTATTCCAGGATTTTAGGTACCGCCCGTGAACGCGGCCTGGTGTATGGCATGAGTTCTGGCGTCAGCCGGACGGTCGACGCTACCAATTGGTGGTTTGGTGGCCAGGTATCCGGCAAGAACATCGGTCCGCTGTTCGATATCGTCGTCGGTGAACTCGGTAGGCTGCTGGCCGGCAAGCTGTCGCAGAAAGATATCCAGAGCACCAAGCAGTATTCCTTGGGACGTTTCCAGCGCAGCGGCCAGACCGTCGGCGGCACAGCGGCCGGCTACATGGGGCGCTATTTCTTCGACGGCGAAGTCGATGATTATTACCGCGTGCCGGAGCGCATCCGCGCCATTACCAAACGCCAAATCATAGATGTCGTGACAGATATGTTCGCCGATGATATCTGGGGCTTCGGTGTCCTGGGCAACGCCAGCCGGCGCTTCGTCGGCGACCGCCAGCGCCAGCTTGATCCGCTCTGGAACGGCAAGCGTTAACTATCGTCAAGATCGGCGAAGCGCGCCGGGTCTTCTAGTCTGATTTCACGGATCTTTTCCGGATATGTGCCGCCGATCTCTTCTTTTAAAACCTGACGGATGTATTCTGTCCGGCTCATGACATTCGCTTTGGCACCCTCATCGATCTCAACCAACAGATCCTCGGGTAGAGCTATAAGAATTTTTCGCATTGGCCGCCAGATCGTCATGGTTTTTATCCGCCTCCTCTTATTTTTTAAGGTCGCGCTGTCCGGCACACTCTCAAAAGACCCCTATATAAAAAGTATATATAAAATATATAGGGGGTGAGGGGGATGTCAAAGAAAAAGGCCGGTAAATCCATTGATTTTAAGAATTAATTAATAACCGTATATACTGGGGTCAATGGAAGACTTGCAGAAGCGGGCCGAAAGCCTGAAGAATGATATAAGCGGAGCTTTGGAGCGATTGAAAATCGCTGATCAGGCGAATGAGCTGGAAAAGTTGCAGAAATCCAGTCGAAAACCCGATTTTTGGAGTGATTCGGCTAATGCCCAAGAGATCATGAAACGTGCGGCCGCGCTGGAGGCCCGGGTGAAGCCCTGGCAAGACCTGGAACGCTCCATAAACGAGATAAGCGAGCTTCTAAAATTAAATGATGACAGCCTGAAAAATGAGCTTGCCGCACAACTAGGGCAGGCGGAGCAGGCCTTCAACGGCCTGAAAGAAGAATTAAAATTCAACGGACCGTACGATGACCATGGCGCCATCCTCAGCATCCATGCCGGTGCAGGCGGCACGGACGCGCAGGACTGGACACAAATGTTGTTCAGAATGTATAGCCGATATTTCGAAAATAACAGATGGCAGGCCAAGATTGTAGATGAATCAGCGGGTGAGGAAGCCGGCCTGAAGAGCGTCACCGTGGAGGTAGAAGGGCCGTTCGCTTACGGCAAATTAAAGGGCGAGCACGGCGTACACAGGCTGGTGAGGCTCAGCCCGTTCAACGCTGACAACCTTCGCCAGACCAGTTTCGCCAAGGTAGAGGTTATGCCGATGATCGATCGGCCGGAAGACCTGCAGATAGACGAAAAAGACCTCAAGATCGACGTTTATCGCAGCGGCGGCCACGGTGGCCAATCCGTCAATACTACCGACTCGGCCGTAAGGGTGACGCATATCCCGACCGGTCTGACGGTGGCCATCCAAAACGAGCGATCGCAGCTGCAAAACCGCGAAACGGCGCTGACCGTCTTACGCTCCAGACTGGCCCAATTACAGATGGAGCAGCACGCCGAGAAGCTGGAACAGCTGAAAGGCCCGAACCAGTCGGCGGAGTGGGGCAACCAGATCCGCAGTTACGTCCTGCACCCTTATAAACAGGTCAAAGACCTGCGTACCAAATATGAGACCAGCGACCCCGAAAAGGTCCTGGATGGTGATCTGGAGCCGCTTATAAGCGCTTATCTGGAGCATTCACTAGCGGCTTCATAAGTGTTACAATATAGTTAATGATTCTGCTGGATAGGGTAACAAAAACTTATGGGCGCGGAGAGAGGGGTTCGGCGCTCAGCCGTGTCAGCCTGCATGTCGAGCCTAAGGAGTTCGTGATCGTGGTCGGCCAGAGCGGCGCCGGCAAGACGACGCTGCTTAAGCTGCTGACGCGCGAGGAGCGGCCGACCTCGGGCAAGATAATCGTCGGCGGCGTCGATTATGACAAGTTAAAGGACAAGGATATTCCTCTGCTGAGGCGCAAGATCGGCACCGTTTTCCAGGACTTCAAGCTGTTGCCGAATAAGAACGTTTTCGAAAATGTGGCCTACGCGCTAGAGGTGGTCGGTGTCGGCAACCGTGAGATCCGTCACACCGTGCCCAAGGTGCTGAACATCGTCAACCTGAAAGGCAAGGAAAATAATATGCCACTGGAACTGTCGGGCGGCGAGCAGCAGCGGGTAGCAATAGCACGGGCGATCGTGCGCCAGCCGCGCATCTTGATCGCCGACGAGCCGACCGGCAACCTGGACCCCAAGCACGCCTGGGATGTCATAAAGGTCCTGGAAAAGATCAATCGCTACGGCACTACGGTGCTGCTGACGACGCACAACGTCGAAATCGTCAACAAGCTCAAGCGGCGCGTGGTGACCATCAAAGACGGCAAGATCGTGTCGGATAAAGCTAACGCCGGATACAAAATCTAGTATGAGTATAGAAAAATTTTCCCACAGCCTTATCACGGTCCGGCGTATAGTCCACACCGGCACGGTCAATTTCATCCGTAATATCAGCTTGGCGATCGCTGCCATGGCGGTCATGGTGGTGACGCTGACCATCGTGTTGTTCTCGGTCATCACGAACGCCACCTTCAATAACACGATTTCTCAGATAACCAGCAAGATCAACGTCTCGGTCTTCCTAAAAGATAGCGATACGCCGCAGCAGACCGACCAGCTGATCAGCCAACTCAAGAAGCTGCCGAACGTCGCCGACGTACAGTACCTGGATAAGCAGCAGGCCCTGCACGAATACCAGCAGCAGAACGCCGGCAATGAGCAGCTGCTGACCGCTATCGATCAGACCAACAACCCGATCCCGGCCACCATCCACGTCCAGCCGATCGATCTTAACAAGATACAGGACATAAAAGATTTCCTGAGCAAGCCCGAGGTAGAGGCGCTGCAATCCGACGACCCCAGTTATAGTGGCGACCGCAAAGAGGCGATCGACAAGATCACGCATGCTACCAACGTGCTGCGTGAAATCGGCATCATCGCGGTCATCGTCTTTACCGTTATCTGCGCGTTGATCATCTTCAATACCATCCAGATGGCCATTTTTAACCGTCGCGACGAGATCCAGATCCAGCGCCTGCTCGGCGCCAGTACTAATTTCATCCGCGGTCCGTTCGTGGTGGAAACCATAATTTATGGCGTGCTATCGGCGGTCCTCTCGGTGCTGATAATCAACTCGGCGTTCTTAGCATCGAGCAACGCGCTGCAGGCCAGCAGCTTGGGCTTGCTAGATATAAATTACGCCCAAAGTTACTTCGGTGACCATTTCTGGGCGCTATTGGCATTGCAGCTTGTGCTTGGTATAGTACTTGGAGCGGTATCTTCCATAATCGCGACCCGCCGCTACCTGAAATTCAAAACGAAATAGATAGAATTTATAAAGTTATAATCTAGGAGGGTATACATCCTTGACTAAAGGTGCTATAATTAAGGGCAGCATAAACCAAACAAAAAATATGCAAAAATCAAAAAAATCGGGAAAATCTAAGTTATTCTTGCGCTCCGCACGCTCTTTGGTCGTGCTCGTAGTAGGCGTGCTGTTCATCACGGCCTCGCCGCTGGTCTATGCCCAGAGTATCCAGCAGCAGATCGACAGCCTTAGCGCCCAGAACGATCAGAAGCAACAGTCCGTCAACGACCTGCAACTGCAGGCGACCAGCTACCAGGACGCCATTAATAAGCTGCAGGGGCAGATCGGCGCTATCGAAAGTGCTTTGAGTGCCAGCACTGCTCAGCAGGCTAAACTGCAACAGCAGATCGAAGCCGACAAGCAGGAGATCAACGTCAAGAAGGCTAGCCTGGCCGATGATATCAAGACGATGTACGTCGACGGTCAGATGTCGACCATCGAGGAGCTGGCTTCCAGCAATAACCTGAGCGATTACGTCGACAAGGAAGAGTATCGCACTAGCGTACAAAACCAGTTGAACGATAAGATCAAGCAGATCGCCGACCTGCAGGCCCAGCTACAATCGCAGAAGCAGCAGGTGGACCAATTGGTCAAAACCCAGCAACAGCAACAGGCCAAGCTGGCTTCCGACAAGCAGGAGCAGAACAAACTGCTGGGCTACAACCAAAGCCAGCAGAATAATTACAACTCGCAGATCAAATCCAATAACAAGAAGATTTCCGCGCTGCAGGCCGAACAGGCCAGGATCAATGCCGCTACTTCGCGCACCGGTTCGGCCTATTATGGGCCGAGCAGCGGCTCAGGCGGCGCTTGTGACAACGGCCACGGCAACGGCGGCTATCCGATGGCCTGGTGCAACGCCGGCCAGGACAGCGTGACGACCGCCGGCGGCTTCCCGAACCGCGAATGCACATCCTTCGCTTACTGGTACTTCACTAGCGTCGAAGGCAAATCGCTGAGCGTCTATGGCAACGCCAAAGACTGGATATACACATCCAGCCGGCCGGTTACCCAGACTCCTCATGTCGGTGACATCTTCGTCCATACCGCTGGCGCCTTCGGCCACGTCGGGATCGTCGTCGGCATCGACGGCGGTTGGGTGCACACCATCAGCATGAACGATGATTACTACGGGCACTACTACAACAACCGGGAATACCCGATCAGCAGCCTATATTACATCCACTAGTGCTATAATAGTCGCTAATGGAGCCAAAACAGACAGGTGGGGAATACCCTAAAAAGCGGCGCTGGCCGCGGTGGATCGCTAAGGTTATCGTGGTGGTGGCCGTCTTCGCGCTCGGTTTGTTCGTGGGCAACGGTACCATAAGCCTGCATCGCCAGCACGGTGTCGCTGGCAAGCTGCCGTCCAAGCCGGATTATTCGAGTGTCACGCAGGTCTACAAATCGCTCATAGAGAACTACGACGGCAAACTGACCGAAAACCAGATCCTGGACGGCCTGAAACACGGTCTGGCGGAATCTACCAACGACCCATATACCGAATATTTTACGCCCCAGGAGGCCAAGACCTTTAATCAGGAGCTGAACAACCAATTCAGCGGCATCGGCGCCGAACTGGGGCAGGATAGCGACGGCAACTTGCAGGTGATCGCGCCGATCGCCGGTACGCCGGCCGCCAAAGCCGGTTTGCAGGCCGGTGACCTGATCACGTCTATCAATGGCCAATCGACCTCTGGTATGAGCATTGACGCGGCGGTCAGCAAGATCCGCGGCAAAGCAGGCACGACGGTCAAGCTGCAGATCGTGCGTGCAAAGATCAAGGCGCTGACGCTTATCATAACCCGTGACAACATTACGGTGCCCAGTGTGAACAGCAAGATTTTGCCGGGCAATATCGGCTATCTGCAGATCACCAGCTTTTCTGATGATACGGCTGAGCTAGCGCAGAAAGCCGCCCAGCAGTTCAAAGATAAGAAAGTCAGCGGAATCGTGCTGGACCTGCGTAGCGATCCGGGCGGTCTCCTGGACGCTGCTATCAAGGTCTCCAGCCTGTGGCTGCCGAAAGATAAGATGATTCTGCAGGAAAAACGCGGCTCGGAGGTGGTCCAGACCTATTATTCCGAAGGCGGTGACATCCTGAACGGCATCCCGACGACCGTGCTGATAGACAATGGCAGCGCCAGTGCCAGCGAAATCACGGCCGGCGCCTTGCACGATAACGGCGTGGCTTATGTGATCGGTGAGAAATCGTATGGCAAGGGCGTGGTCCAGCAGCTGATAGACTTCGGTGATGGCTCGCAGCTGAAGGTCACGGTGGCCAGCTGGTACCGGCCGGATGGCAAGAATATCAACCACCGGGGCATTACGCCGGACAAGACCGTCAAAGAGCCGAGTGGCGCTACGGCCGGCGGCAAGAACGATGTCCAGCTGCAGGCTGCCGAGAGCTACCTCTCGAGCCATTAAAATTTGCCACCAGGGGCGTAATAGGGTAGGATAGACCAGTATAAAGCGAGGAGTAGAGGTGGCCAAACAGGCGACTAAGTATGTGTTTGTGACAGGTGGGGTGCTTTCCGGACTCGGAAAGGGTATCACCGCCGCCTCGATCGGCAACCTCTTGAAAGCCCGCGGTCTGCGCGTCAATTTGATGAAGTGCGACCCTTATCTGAATGTCGACGCCGGCCTCTTGAACCCGCGCGAACACGGCGAATGTTTCGTGACCATGGACGGCGCTGAGACCGATCTGGACCTTGGCCATTATGAGCGTTTCACGGATGTCGAGATGACAGGCAAAAGCAGCCTGATGAGCGGCCGCGTGCTTCTCAAGCTCATCCAGGACGAGCGCGCCGGCAAATTCGAGGGCGACGACGTGCAGATAATCCCGCACCTGACGGGCGCCATCCAGGAGTGGATCGCCGAGGCGGGCAAAGGTTACGACGTGCATATCGTAGAGATCGGCGGCACGGTCGGCGATTACGAGTCCTTGTCATTTTTGGAGGCTATCCGCGAGATGGGCGTACGCGTCGGACTGGAGAACTGTGCTTACGTGCATGTGGTTTATCTGCCGTATCTGGGGGCTAGCAACGAGAGCAAGACCAAACCGGCCCAGAATTCGGTCCGCGATCTTCGGGGCCTGGGAATCGCGCCGGACGTGTTGGTGGCGCGCAGCGAACAGCCGGTCAGCGAGGATGCGCTGTCCAAACTCAGCTTGTTCAGCGGCGTGCCGGAAAACGCCATTGCCTCACTGCCTAATGCACCGAGCATTTATCAAGTACCCCTGGAACTGGAAGATACGGGTATCGCTGACGTGCTGACCGAACATCTGCACCTGAAGACCAAGAAGCCTAAGCTGAAAGAGTGGCGTCAAGTGGTGGATCAGGCCACGGCAAAGCACAAGCACCGGTCTAAGATCGCCTTCGTGGCCAAATACATGGATAACACCGATACCTATATGTCGGTCTTCGAGGCGCTCAAGGCTGCCGGCTGGCACAATGATGCCGATGTCGACCTGCATTGGGTGGACGCTTCGGATTATGATTCGCCAGAGGTAGATATAGCGGCGGCTTTGAAGGGCTACGATGGTATCGTGGTGCCTGGCGGCTTCGGCCAGCGCGGGCTGGAAGGCAAGATCAAAGCTGCCCAATATGCACTTAAGAACAAGGTGCCTTATCTGGGCTTGTGTCTGGGACTGCAGATGGGCGTGATCGGTGCTGCGCGCAACGCCGGCCTCGCCCAGGCCACTACTTTCGAGCTCGATGAAAACAGCCCCGACGTGGTTATCAATACCATGGCCGACCAGCAGGATAAATTAATGACCGGCGGCACTATGCGACTAGGAAACTACGATTGCCGGCTGGAAAAGGGCAGCTTGGCGGCCAAACTTTACGGTCAGACCAATATAGTCGAGCGCCACCGTCACCGCGGCGAATGCAACAATGACTACCGCGACCGTTACGCAAGCTGGGGAATCCGCGCCAGCGGTGTCAACCCGGATAACAATTTGGTGGAAGTCATCGAAGGCATTAACCATCCGTTTTTCCTGGCCAGCCAGTTCCATCCCGAGTTCAAGAGCCGGCCTAACCGGCCGCACCCGATGTTCGAAGGCTTCGTCCGCGCCTTGCTGAAGTGATAATTCTGGGTTACCATGAGCAGTATGGATAGTCCTAAACGGATATTGCTCGTTGAAGATGACGACGCGCTGGCTAATGTCTACGTAACGCGCCTTCAGGTAGAGGGTTTTGACGTACGACGTATCAATAACGGTGAGGAAGCGTTGGCTACGGTAATGACCTATAAGCCTGATCTGGTACTACTGGATATCATGATGCCCAAAGTCAGCGGCTTTGACGTGCTCGACAGGCTGCGTCGCACGCCTGAAACGGCCAAGGTCAAGGTGATAATGCTGACTGCGCTCAGCCAGGAAAGCGACAAACAGCGTGCCCAGCAGCTCGGCGTCGATGACTACTTGGTAAAGTCCCAGGTGGTGATAGCGGATGTCGTGGACCGTATCCGCCAGCACCTAGCCAACTGAATCGGCCTGCCAGCTAAACAGCTTTATTCAACTACGACTTCGGTGCGGGGAACCGATTTGCCGCTGAAGAGACGGACTCGGCGCTTTTTGTACTGGACGACACCGTCGCGGGCGGCGTGGATGGTGAAATTACGGCTCATGGTCGTACCTTTGCCCGGGCGCTTGGTCATGCCGACCTGACGGACGATAACTTGGCCGACCTTTACTTTCGAGCCGCCATAAATCTTAACCCCTAGGCGCTGGCCCGGGCTATCATGGACGTTTTTGGCGGTACCGCCGGCTTTGACATGTGACATATCGGTTAATTCCTTGTTATTACGAGCAGTTGGCGGGCTACGACCTGGCCTGAACGGTAATAGATCAGTTGGTCATCCCCGGCGTGCTCAAAACTTACTCGATTATAGCCCAGATCGCTTATCTGGTCAATAAGGGGTAGCGATTTAAATTGGTCCGGCTTGGTCTGCCAGGCGGGCAGGGCCAGGGCCAGCCTGACGTCTGGTTCGAGCTGACCGTGGATATTTTTCAAGAATTTCTTGATGATGAGGTTGCAGTCAGCCATGGTCCGCGCCAGCGTCTCGGCGTCCGGTGGCGAACTGAAGGGCCGGCCCAGATAAGTCTCGCTGGCCACGACGTCGAACTCATGCGGCCATTTATAAGAGGTGGCGTCAGCGGTCTCGAAGCGTGAGGCGGTGCCGCCCGGATCGAAGTTTTCTACCAACCAGTTCATATTCTCGCGGGTGTAATCGATCATCCGCTTTTCCAGGTCGGTGCCGTAAACGCCGTAGCCCATCAGGTAAGCCTCTTGCAAAAGCACGCCCGTGCCGCAGAATGGGTCGAGTATTTTTTTGTCGAAATGCTGCGGCGGGATCGGTTGGTCCGGTGGGATTTCGCAGATCGACTGCCGGGCTTCTTCGGGTAATTCGCCGACCGCCAGATTGATGATGATCTGGGCCAGCTTGGGCGGCAACATGCCGACACGGGCGTCGCGGCGCGGCCGTCCTTGGTCCCGCTTGGCGTACGATTCTATATCTTGGACTTTTACCGTCTGAGCGATGATGGTCTTACTGCCATCGCGGATAAAAACCAGCTCCCAGCCGGTCTGGCCGGTCAGTTGATTATGCAGAACCTGGGCGCTGTTGAGTTCAAGCGATTTGTTAGGAATGACGCGGACGTTGCGGCCGGTTTTCCGGATGGCTTTTTTGAGCGTCAGGGCAGTCACGCCGAGCTGTTTTATGTCCACGGACATGTCGATTGCGCTTAAGCCCAGGCGCATTTTGCCCTCAGGCATGCGCTCGCTATGACCAGGCGAAACCTGCACCAGGAACTTCTCGACTTCTTTCCAGGCGGTAGTTTCAAGCGTCGTCAGGATTTTGCAGAATTTCAGGCTGCCGCCAAGCCGGTCAAAAGCTAGTAAACAGGGGTCGACATCAACTACGGCTACCTTGGCGCCGACGGCCCTCACTTTTTTGGGCCCATATAGGCTCTCCAGCTCGGCCAACCCCAGGGCGGGCTGCCGGCCCAATATCAATAAACTTTGCATATTTAATAAGTATAGTCGTTTATTGGTCGTTGTTGCCACTGCTTCATGGCAAAATAGGACGTTTTGCGCACGTTTTGTGTCTAAAACGTCCTATTCGAGGACGAGAGTGTCTGCAGGCACGCCGATCATTAGGATATAATGAGCGGGTATGGCAGAGCAAAGCTGGGCGCGTGAGCACTGGAAGCTGATAGTCAATGTAGTGACGCTAGCGGCTCTGGTCGTGCTGGTCTATCTGGTGCGCGACGACATCGCTAACACCTTTAATAACCTGGAAAATGTCAGCGGCGCCGCACTGCTACTGCTCATACCGGTGGAGTTCTTGAATTATCACGCCCAGACGCGGATGTACCAGCGGCTGTTCGCCATAGTCGGCAACAAACTGTCTTATAAATTCCTTTTCATAGCGTCGCTTGAGCTGAACTTCGTGAACCACGTTTTTCCGAGTGGCGGCGTGACGGGTTTGTCTTATTTCACCCTGCGGATGCGGCGCGGTGAAAGTTTGAGTAGTGGCAAGGCCACATTCATCCACGTCATGAAGATAGCGCTCTATTTCATAGCTTTCGAGATTATCCTGCTGATCGGCGTTTTCGCGTTGTCGCTGATGGGCAGGGTCAATAATATCGTGATCCTGACGGCCGGCTCGATGACGACGCTGATGGTCGTCTTTACCTTGGGATTCATGTATATCATCGGTAGCAAGCGGCGGATCGACAGTTTTTTCACGGGGCTCACCAGGGCGCTGAACCGCATAATCAGGATTGTCCGGCCCCGTCATCCGGAAACGATCAATATTTCTTCGGCCAAGCAGGTCTTCAACGATTTCCACGACAGTTATCTGCAGATCCGCAGCAACTATCAGCAGCTTAAGGTGCCGTTCCTGTATGCCTTGCTGGCCGACGCCACCGAAATCGGCGCGGTCTACGTGGTCTATATCGCTTTCGGGGAATGGGTTAATATAGGCGCCGTTATCCTGGCTTACGGCGTGGCCAATTTTGCCGGGCTGATATCGGTCCTGCCGGGCGGCGTCGGTATCTATGAGGCGCTGATGACCAGCGTCTTGGCTGCCACCGGGATCCCGCCGGCGCTGAGCTTGCCGGTCACCGTCATGTACCGGATATTGAACACCTTGCTGCAGGTGCCGCCGGGCTATTATTTTTATCACCGGGCAATCAAGCGCGGTGAGCTGTCTGCCGAGGCGATGCGCGGTGAGTGAGACGGACGCTTCGGCCGAAGTTATCCTTGGTGTCAGCGATTTCGTGGCGGTGCTGAATCAGACGTTGGATTACGCTTATCCGCAGGTCACGGTAATGGGCGAGCTGGCCAATCTCCGCGTCAGCAAAGGTCGCTGGCTATATTTTGACCTGAAAGATGAGATTTCGACGGTAAAGTTCTTCGGAACGGTGAGGCAGCTGCCGGGGCCGCTGGAAGATGGCATGATACTCAAAGTCCGGGGCGCGCCCAGGCTGCACCATCAGTACGGTTTCAGCGTCAACGTTTTCGATATCCGGCCGGCGGGCGAGGGGACGATCAAACGGGCCGCGCAGCTGCTCAAGGCAAAACTGGCCAAAGAAGGCTTGTTCGACGAAGCTCGCAAGCGCCAACTGCCGTATCCGCCATCCCGGATAGGGCTCGTAGCCTCAAAGCAATCCGCCGCTTACGCTGATTTCGTGAAAATCTTGGGTGCCCGCTGGCGCGGCGTGACCGTAGATTTTATAGATGTCCAAGTCCAAGGCGACGCCGCGCCGGATCAGCTGGTGGCAGCCCTGGCACGGTTGAACGCCCTGGCCGAACCGCCGGAAGTGGCGGTGCTTATCAGGGGCGGCGGCAGCGCCGAAGACCTGGCAGCCTACAATACCGAAGTGGTGGCCCGGGCCGTAGCCGGCAGCCGCGTACCGACGTTGGTAGCCATCGGCCACGAGACAGACCTGAGCTTAGCCGAGCTGGCCGCCGACCGTCGGGCCAGCACGCCGAGTAACGCGGCTGAGCTGTTGGTGCCGGACCGCGGACCGGTCTTGGCCGAAATGCGTGCCGACATGGTGCGCATGGAGCGGTGTGTAACCGACATAATATCTTCCGAGCGCGCAGGACTGGCTTCGTTCAAGGCGGATTTGTCGGAACGGTCCAGCGCCGTTGTAAATCTCGCCGCTTCGCGATTGGACAGCTACCGGCGGCTGCTGGAGGCACTCAACCCGGAAGCCATCCTGCGTCGCGGCTACGCCATAGTCCGCGAAGTCGGCAGCCGGAATGGCAACGGACAAGGCAGGCCGCTGCGTGCCGCCAGCCAGCTAGCGCCTGGTGCTATAGTGGATGTACGGCTGGCCGCCGGGCGCTTCAATGCCGAGGTCACCGAAGTAAAAGAGGATAAACCTTAAAACATGCCAGAACCATCCAAGCCCAAACCATCTAAAACCACGGAGCCCAATTATCAGCAGCTGCGTGAAGAGCTTGATTCCGTCATGGCGGAACTGCAGCACGAAGATCTGGACGTCGACAAAGCCCTGGAATACTACCAGCGGGGACTGGAACTTATCCGGAAGTTAGAGAAACACCTAAGTGGTGCCGAGAACAAGATCCAGGAAATAAAAGGCAAGTTCGATATCAGATGATCTGGCTGGCTATCATCGTCCTGATCTTGCTGGTTTGTTTCGCCGGCGTGCTACTATTTGGCGCGCCATATTTGCCGACACTGAGGCCTCAGATGAAGACGGCGGTCGAGCTGGCCGGGCTGAAGCCCGGCCAGACCATGCTCGAGCTCGGCTGTGGTGACGGCCGTGTATTGATCGCCGCTGCCCAAAAGGGCTACCATGCCGTCGGCTATGAGCTGAATCCGTTCCTAGCGGCCATAGCCTGGTTCCGCACCCGTCGCTACCGTGGCCAGGTCAGGGTGGTGTGGGGTGATTTCTGGCGCGCCGAGTGGCCGCCGGCTGACGCCGTCTTCACGTTTTTACTGCCGCGCTACATGGACAAATTAGACAAGAAGTGTGCCGACTATCCGCACCGACCGCTCCGGTTAGTCAGTTTCGCCTTCCAGATACCGGATAAAAAGCCCAGACGCCACCGTGCGGGCATATACGTTTATGACTATGCCTAGGCGGCCAGGGTATGCTACAGTAATTTTATGATCAAGCATAATCAGGATGGCGTAAGCGGCGTCGGTGTCTCTCTGGTGCTGACCATCGTCCTGCTTGTCGGTGCTATCGGTTTCGGTATCTGGTCTTTCAGCAGCCGCCAGGATTATAAGAATAATACGGATGCCAAGGTGGCCTCGGCCGTCCAAACAGCCAAGCAGCAGGAAGACGTAATCAAAGAAAAACAGTTCGCCGAGGAATCCAAGAGCCCGCTGACCACATACGCCGGTCCGGAAGCTTACGGCAGCATAATACTGCAATATCCCAAGACGTGGAGCAGTTACATCATTGATAGCAGTAGCAGCGACAGCAACAGCAGCAACCCGATAAACGCTTATTTCCATCCGGGTTCGGTGCCATCGGTCGATGGCGACTCATCTATATTCTCGTTGCGGTTGCAGGTGCTGAGCCAAAGCTACTTGCAGACGCTCGATAGTATTAACAGCGGTGCCAGCTCAAGCAGTAACCCGGCCGTAGTCAAGCCTTATGCGTTGCCTAAAGTTCCCAAGACCATAGGCGTAGAAGTGACCGGAACGTTACCGATCAGCGGCAGCGGCGGTAAAAAAACGGGTATCATGGTGGTCCTGCCGCTGCGCTCGCAGACCCTTGAGCTGTGGACCGAAGGTAACCAATACCAAGCCGACTTCAACAGGTACATACTGCCCAATTTCTCCTTCTCGCCATAACCCGGTGATATAATAGGGGTGATGAGCGAGGGGTCCGAACTATTACTCAGCGTGGCCGAAGAGCTGAAACTGCCGCTTATGCAGATAGCCCGCCAAGCAGAACAGGGCGCGCCGGACGTTAAAGCGATCCGTGGCACGGCGGAAGCCGCTATCCGCTTGCTGGACAATTATGAATTAAGCCTGCGCTTGCAATCGAACCCTACACGTTTGCAGCTGGAGCCGGTATCCGTATCGTCCGTCTTGTATGACGCGGGCCAGCAGCTGGACGCCATGGCGAAGAATTATGGTATCGAGCTGGAGCTCAACGTGGCCGGACGCTATGGCACGGTCATGGCCCACCGACAGGGGCTGCAATCGGCGCTTACCAGCTTAGGTGCGGCGCTGATAGAGACTTTGCCGGCGCTGGAAAGTCCGCAGCTCAAACTGCGGCTGGCCAGCCATCGCAGCCGTTACGGTATCGTGGCCGGCCTATATACGGACACGCCGCAGCTGACTAATACCGCCCTGAAACATGGTCGCAGGCTGCAGCGCCAACGGGTCAGCCGCCAGCCGCTGACGACCATCAGTCATACCAGTGGGGCGGGCATATTCGTAGCCGATACGATACTGCAAGCCATGAGCCTGCGCCTGCGCGCTTCCAGGCACCACCGTTTATATGGCTTGGGCACGGTGCTGCCGCCTAACAACCAGATCGCGCTGGTGTAATATGAGCCAGATACTACTGATAGAACCGGACCGCGTGCTGGCCGAGACTTATCGCCAGGCCCTTTTGGCCGCGGGACATGTGGTGGTCTGCTGCGCCAGTGCCCAGGCCGGCATAATCTCGGCCGATCAGCACCGGCCTGA
>DASZUB010000006.1:0-16855 GCA_035547815.1 Saccharimonadales bacterium (SeqCode) | reverse complement strand
GGTACCAGCGCAACCAACAAAACTATCTCCATCGGTAACAATACGGCCACCGGGGCTACGCAGACTATCAATATCGGCTACATAGCCTCTCCGGGTGCCCTCAATACGATACTTACCAACATAAACATCGGTACGGCCTCTAATAGCAATGCTACCGTCACTGTCCAGGCTGGCACGGCCAACGGCTCGATCCAGATCGGCAGCCTGAATAGCGGCGCCACGCAGACGATCAATGTCGGCACCAATACGACCGCCGTCCAGACGGTCAAGGTCGGCAGCACAAACGGCAGTTCGACGACGACTATCCAGGGCGGCTCGGGGAACGTCAACTTGCTCTCGGCGGGCGCTGTCACGGTGGGGACGAGTGACACCACCGGCACGCTGTTGGTACTTGATACCAAGACCTCCTCCGGTGACCCGACCGGTTTGAACGGTGGCATGTACTACAACTCCAACAGCGGTCTGTTCCGCTGCTACCAGGGAGGTTCGTGGGTCAACTGTATCGGCAGCGGCACGGTTACCAACCTGCAGACGGCCTATAACGGCGGCAATACCATCGCCATACCGGCAGCTGGCGCTTCCGTCCAGATCAGCGCGCCGAGCGGACAAGAGGGAATCCAGCTGTCGACCACTGGTGGCGGTAATTCGCCGTTCCTGGACTGGAACAACGGTAGCGCGGCCTTCGGGATCCGCTCGGACAGTAGCGCCTTGAACCTGGGTTCTTGGGATAGCGCTCTGCAGAACACGTTTACTAACATCTTGAGCGTCGGCTCCTCGCAGCTTCTGGTCAATAACGGTGCCACGCTGAAGGTGCAGAATGTCGATTCGTCGGGCTTGAGCTCGGCGATCGCGCGGACCAACAAAGTGGCCGCGACCTCGGCTACCAGCTTCGGCACGGGTAATTACACGCCGGCAGGCACCTTTACGCCGGGCGCCAACCACGTGCTGGTGGCCTATGTGAACTATGAGTCCAATAACGTGTCGATGCCCAGTGACGCCAGCAATATCACTATCTCTGGTGGCTCGCTGACGTGGGTGCCTATTACCGGCAAATTTGACCGTTCGGCGGGCTGGGGCGTCGGTTTCAGGGCATTTTACGCCGTTACCTCGGGCTCGCCGGGCAGTATGCAGGTCACTGTCGGCGCCGGCGGCAGCTCGGTGAACAAGTACGAAGTGACCGTCGATGATATGAGCGGCGTCGACACGATCAACCCCATAGCGGGTCAGGTGTCGGCCAACCGCCAAAGCGCCAGTAACAACACCTGGACGGCGACGCTCGGAGCCACTCCAGCGACGGCCGACTGGGAAATCCTGGCCGGATCGGTGGACCAGGATAGCTCTACGCACGTCTGGAGTGCGGTGACCGGCTGGACCGAAAACTCGGCGCCAGCTTCGCTGAGGCCGAGCCCGGACCCCACGGTGATGTACCAGACGGGCACTACCTCGACCACGCTGAGCTATAAGGTGGGAACGCTGCAATATACCCCGAATGCCGATACGGCTTACGGCGGCTTCATCTTGAAGGCAGGGTCGGGTTCTACCATCAACCTCGGTACCAGTACCGCTACGACTATCAATATCGGCAACAGTGCTAACCAGACGAATATCTATGGGCCGCTACTGGTCAAGGGCGGCTCTTCCAGCGAATTCCAGGTCCAGAACAGTTCCGGCACCAATATCCTGTCGGTCGATACCACGGGTGCCGGCCTACTTACAGTGGGTGGAGTTAATGGCTACTCGACACAGATAGCCGACAATGGCATCTACTTCTCGCGCAACGCCGCCAATTATATCCAGGCCACCGATGCCAATGGCTACCTTTACTTCGGTGTAGGTCCTACCAACAACCAGAACTTCATACTGTCGCCAGGCGGCTTTTCTACCTTTAAGCCCGGTTCTGATAACCCTAGTGCCTTCCAAGTTCAAAACGCCGCCGGCACGACCACTATACTTGGCGTTGACACACAGCACGGTACTATTGGCCTCGGAACATCACCTGCTACCTCTACAGAGTTATATGTCTGGAGTGGCAGCACCAAGAGCGGCCAGATTATCAATCAGGATACAACTAGCACGGCTGCCTTACTGGAACTGCAGCACAATGGTAGCGACGTAGCCGCCTTTACTAGTACCGGTCAGCTCCAGCTGGCTACGCAGGGGTCCACTGGCGGCATCACTATCGGTGGCGATACGTCACTGTTTCGCTCTTCCACGAATATGCTGGGTCTTGGCACCGGTGATTCACTCCGGACCTTCAGCGGTTCAGGCAGCCAGTATCTGACGTTGCAATCGGCTGCTTCGTCCGTATATCTGGATGCGCGCAACAGTTTGGCGACAGATTGGGTCCTGGATAGCGCTGTAACTTCTGACACCCAACAGCGTTACATTCTCAAGACGGACGGCACCATGCAGTGGGGCAGCGGTTCTGCTGCCCAGGACACCCAGTTGGCGCGGAACACATCGACTGGCGGCCTGACCGTGCAATCCCTAAATAACAATTCCACCACGGCCTTTCAGATACAGGATTCTAACTCAAACGGTCTGTTCACGGCCGACACGGTGAATGAACAGATAAACGTCGATGGTGGCCTGACCGTCTCCAGCGGTTCCTCGGGTGCTCTTGGTGGTGCAGCCGGAGGTTATGGCACTGGCGCCAGCGGCGATACGGGCGCCGGCGGTGGTGGTGGTATAGGTGGAGGTATTCCTACCGAGGGTGGCCAAGCGGGCGACACCGGCGGTCAAGCCGTTGATATCTCAGGGCTGTTCTCGGTGGTATCCGGGCTTGGCTACGCCACTACCGGTCCGGGCGCGGCTGGCGGTTCTGCCGCGGGCTACTGTCTGCGCAGCGGATCGTCAGCTACCGGCTTTGGCTCGGGTGGCGGTGGCGCAGGCTGGTACGGCGGCAATGGCGGCAACGGTCTTTATGGCGGCGGCGGCGCGGGCGCGGCCGGCGGCACCTGTCTCAATGAAGTCGGCGGTACCGGCGGCCAAGGTGTGGTAGTAATCAGCCCCTCCGGCGGCACCAATGTGGTTAAGACGAGCGGCACTTCTTATACGGTGCCCGCCGGAATAACCAGCATTAAGATCTGGGCCATCGGCGCCGGCGGTGGTGGCGCTGGTTCTACCAACATTGATAGTGGTTCGGGCGGCGGCGGCGGCGCGGGCGGTGTGGCCTACAGGACGGTCGCCGTGGTACCGGGTCAAATCATCACCTATAGCCTTGGCGCGGCCGGTACGCCGGGCACAGGCGCAGTTAACGGTAACGCCGGCGGCACGACCACTGTTAATGTGGGGAACATAACCTTAACCGCCAACGGTGGTTCCGGCGGCGTCTATCAGAACACCTCTAACAATGCCGGCGGCACCTATTCCAGCGGCACGGCCACCATTCCTTTCCACGTCCAGGACGCCTATGGCACCGATCTCTTGAACGCCGACATAACGAACCTGCAAGTAAACGTTAACGGTAACATGAATGCCACCACTTACTCTGTTAACGGTACTGCCGGCGCCAATATATCCTGCGGCAGCGGTAATAGCCTACAGGGCGCGACCGTAGTCAGCGGCATCATTACCGGTGGCAGCTGCGTGGGTGACAGCTATGCGCGGGTCTATAATAACGGCGCCGAAACCCTGGCCAACGGCGTGGTCACGACGATTACCTTTAACAGCGAATCCAACGACACGGACAACTACCACAGCACTTCTTCTAACACCTCCAGGCTTACGGCACCTAGCGCCGGCTTCTACCATCTTACGGCCAACTGGGGATGGGCTTCTAACGTTACCGGCGAAAGGTATGCGGATTTCCTTGTAAACGGCACTACCGTGATTGCCGCTGACCGCAGAGGCTCGACCTCGCTGGCGGAGGCTGGTCTGAACGCGGATTACTACCTGAATGCGGGTGATTACGTGGAGCTCCGGCTTTATCAGAACAGCGGCGGCAACTTGACCACGGAAAACGCCACCGACAGCCCGATCTTCTCGATATTCAAGACCTCTGCCGCTAACAGCGGCGGCACCGGAAGCAGCTTGGCTATGGGGGCGCTGGACGGCCAGAGCAAGTCGCTGAACGGCGCGGTCATAACCGGCGGCAACCTGTACCTGCAGACCGCGGACGGCAGTAACCCCGGACTGGTTTCCGCGAGTGCCCAGACTTTCGGCGGCGACAAGACGTTTAACGGTAATATCACCGGCAATAACGGCATAACCATAAGCGGCACTGCCGGCGTAAGCCTCAATGGGACCGGTAGCGGCGGTACGACTATCGGCAACACTACCAGCGGGGCGCAGATCAATCTGTCTACCAGTGGCAGCAACGGTATAAACTTGACGGTCGGCGGCTCCTCTAATACCGGTATCACTGCTAAGACGACCACCAATTCCAATGTGGCCTTCCAGATCCAGAACAATGCCGGTACCGCGTTGCTTGGTTTTGATACTTCGGCTGCCAACGGACATCTTGTCGTCGGGGCGTCAGCGGCCTCAACCGCGGGCCACACTGATAAATTAGAGCTGTGGAGGTCCAACACTACCACCGAGAACGCCCTGAGGTTTACGGATGGGACCGGCAGCGACTGGAAGATTTATCAGCCGACAGGCAGCGATAATCTGAACTTCTCCAGTGACGCCTTTGGTGTGGGCGGGTTCGCCCAGAGCGTCCTGTCGCTTGATGAGACGAATGGCGGAGCCGCACTCTTCCATAATTACACCGATAGCACCAACGCCTTCCAGATACAGGCTAGCTCAAGCAGCTCCAACCTGCCTCTGTTCACGGCTGACACCAGCGGTAAGAAGCTGCAGGTCGGCTCCGCCACCGCTGATGCCAATGCTGTGCTGTTGATCCTGGACAGCTATAACCAGTCGAGCGACCCGACCGGCACCAATGGGGCTATGTACTACAACACCAGTACGAATACCTTCAGGTGCTACGAAAATGGAGCCTGGAAAGACTGCTTGTCGCACCATGTGATCGAGCTCGGGAGTGATGTATCAAGTACCGCTTCGACGAGTTTCCAAACCGTCACCGGTTTAAGCTTCAGTATGACATCAGGAAAGAATTATCGCTTCCATGCTTACCTTGATTACACTGCTTCCGCAACGACTATTGGGCTTCGCGCTGCTGTTAGTGGCCCGGCGTCACCCACTCAGCTGTCATATCAGACCGTCACAGGCTTAAGCGCCACTGGTTCTGCAACTAATGGCTGGTTCAACTCCGAATCTACGTACGACGCCGGCACCGCGTCTACTTCTTCTGTCGGTACTACGGCCGGCAATGGACTAGTCTTGGACGGTTTTATAAAACCTTCGGCGAACGGCACTTTACAGGTAGACTTTGCACCAGAAACCGCTACGGCTAGCGGCATTGTCATTAAAGCTGGCAGTACGCTTGAATGGTGGTGATCTGGCTTGACCACTTATTTAAGGGGCTTTAGCGCTTGGATAATCTGAGTAAGCTGTTCGGCGCCCGCATTTGTGCCGCTGATAGTAACCAGGGTTTTATCGCTTATTGCCATGCCGGCCTGTTGTCCGTTTAGGTTGGCTATATAAGCTGTCCCAATGGAATTCGAAACACTCTTGGTTTTGGTTACTCGTTCCAGTACGGGCGGACGGGCCTGCTCTATGGTCACCAGGTCGGTCCCCGTAGGGCTTTTGAGCGCGAAACTATAGGTTCCGCCCTGGGAAGATATGGAATCAGGATTAAGTGTATACCCGGCAGGCAAGCTGGCAGGATAATAGACAGGGAAATTTACATATTGCTGCTGGCTAAGAAATTGTTGGTACGCCGCTTCACTAATAGAACTGTTTTGGTTGGATTTGGCAAATAGCAACTTGTATCCGCCAATCGCTATTGCCGCGCATATTAGCACGGCACCGGACCATAATAGAGTTTTGCGCGTAAAGGTCGGCAGCTTATGTGGCGGATTAATGCGCTGATGTTTTTCTTCAATCGACGGTTCGGCGCCAGATACCAATGGCGGCTTAGCCTCGCGCAGCGTAGAGAGGTCATAATGTCTCCGACCCGTATTATGGCTCCGGTAAGACCTAGATCCTCGTATTTCCTGCATGTTCTCATGTTATCGCAGATTTTGTTTATATAGAAATAGTACAAACACACATTTCTAGATACCAAAGCGTAGAAACTTTAACATCATTAAAGTGTTGACCGCCTCTGTTATTTTTGCTATCATTATCTGAGTGCTTGAGTTTAGGCAGAGGCCCGGCAGGCGAACCTAAGCAGCGAGTTTCCAACGTAAACTCAAGCCTCGACAGTTATGTGGGTGTGACGCCACGCGTCGCCATCATCTCCTAGAGGACAGTGAGTTTAGGCAATTTAACAGTTTGGTTAAGAAGCAAATTAGACAAACGGCTATTGGCTTGAAAGCCAATGGTTCCGCTCCCCGCGGGACCGATGGTAATCACCAATAACCAGTCAATTGCACTGGCTGGAATGGCATCTCACCGATGCGGTTCCGGTCAATCGTAAAAAGTTACTCAAGCGCACACAACGGATGCCTTGACGTAAGATACCGACGAAGGACGTGAGGAGCTGCGAAAAGCTCCGGGGAGCAGCCTACTATGCTTTGATCCGGAGATGTCCGAATGGGGAAACCTCACTGGAGTCATGTCCAGTGGCGCCTGTCTGAATATATAGGACGGGAGAGCGGTAAGCGGGAGAACTGAAACATCTTAGTACCCCGAGGAAGAGAAAATAACCAATGATTCCGCTAGTAGTGGCGAGCGAACGCGGAACAGCCCAAACTTTAATGACTTTTGCCTGCTAGCCAGGCAAATAAGCTGGTAGGCGAATGTTATTAAGGGGTTGTGACTTAGAGATTACCTTTTGTGACCAGCTGAGCTTGCTCAGAGGGCCGCAAAAGGGAGTGGATGCTACCACCAATCCGCATAAAGTAAGAAACTCATAATGCGAGTAGAACCCTCTGGAAAGTGGGGCCATAGACAGTGATAGCCTGGTATACCAAGTGTTATGGACTTTATCATCTCTATAGTCGAGTAGGTCGGGACACGTGCAACCCTGACTGAATCCGGGAGGTCCACCTCCCAAGGCTAAATATATCTTACGATCGATAGAGAACAAGTACCGTGAGGGAAAGGTTAAAAGAACCCCGGAAGGGGAGTGAAATAGATCCTGAAATTGTGTGCGTATAAAGAGTCGGAGCCGGTTCGTCCGGTGACGGCGTGCTTTTTGTAGAACGATCCAGCGAGTTAATTCATGCAGCAAGCTTAAGACATTTGTCGTAGGCATAGTGAAAGCGAGGCTGAATAGGCCGACTCAGTTGTATGGATTAGACCCGAAACCGGGTGACCTAACCATGGGCAGGCTGAAGCGCGGGTAAAACCGCGTGGAGGGCCGAACCACTAACGGTTCGCAATCCGTGTGGATGACCTGTGGTTAGCGGTGAAATGCCAATCGAACTCGGAGATAGCTGGTTCTCCTCGAAATAGCTTTAGGGCTAGCGTCGTACGGTAGCATAGTGGGGTAGAGCTCTGTTTCGGACTGGGGCGCTTACGCGTACCCACCCTTGACAAACTACGAATACGCTATGTGGAACTACGGCAGTTAGAACGGCGGGGCTAAGCTCGTCGCTCAAAAGGGAAACAGCCCAGACCTCCAGCTAAGGTCCCTAAATTTACGCTAAGTGGGAAACGAGGTGAGATTTCTTAAACAACGAGGATGTTGGCTTAGAAGCAGCCATTCATTTAAAGAGTGCGTAACAGCTCACTCGTCAAGAGATCTCGCGCGGAAAATGTAACGGGGCTCAAGCGTAGTACCGAAGCTGAGGATGTGTGTGTCATTCGTGGCGCATGCGTGGTAGAGGAGCGTTCCTATCTGCGTCGAAGTCGAATCGCGAGGTTCGGTGGAGCGTTAGGAAGTGAGAATGCTGGAATGAGTAACCATAAGGCAGGTGAGAATCCTGCCCACCGAAAGAGCAAGGTTTCCTGGGCCACGGTAATCGTCCCAGGGTTAGTCGGTCCTAAGCCGAGGCGAGTAAGCGTAGGCGATGGACAACGGGTTAATATTCCCGTACTAGTGTAGTTTTGTCAGATGTGCGCGGCATATTCGCCGGAGCGGATTCATGGTTATATCCGTCTAAGCAGGAGAAACGCCTGCGAATGAAAGAGCCTTTCCGGCTCGATTCCGGTCAAAGTGCTGACTAGAAAAGCAATCTGGCGCGTGGACTACGCTATCCGTACCGCAAACCGACACAGGTGCTCGAGGTCGAGTAGACCAAGGTGTACGAGTGATTCTTCGTCAAGGAACTCGGCAAACAAGCGGCCGTAACTTCGGAATAAGGCCTACCAGCTTCGGCTGGTCGCAGCTAAGGAACCCAAGCAACTGTTTACCAAAAACACAGGTCTCTGCTAACACGAAAGTGGATGTATAGGGGCTGACTCCTGCCCGGTGCCGGAAGGTTAAGGTGAGCTGTTCACGCAGCGAACTGAAGCCCCGGTGAACGGCGGCGGTAACTATAACCGTCCTAAGGTAGCGAAATTCCTTGTCAGGTAAGTTCTGACCCGCACGAATGGAGTAATGATTTGGGTACTGTCTCGACGAAGAGCTCGGTGAAAGTGCAATGACGGTAAAGATGCCGTCTGTCCGCAGCAGGACGAGAAGACCCCGTGCAGCTTTACTACAGCTTGGCATTGAGCCGAGCGTACATATGTGTAGCATAGGTGGGAGGCTTTGAAGCCGTCGCGCTAGCGATGGTGGAGCCACCAGTGAAATACCACCCTTATGTACGTTTTGTTCTCACCAGGACCGTTATCCGGTTCTGGGACCGTGTCTGGTGGGTAGTTTAACTGGGGCGGTTGCCTCCCAAAGAGTACCGGAGGCGTTCAAAGGTTGGCTAACTACGGATGGAAATCGTAGTGGTAGTGTATACGCATAAGCCAGCTTGACTGTGAGGATTACAATCCGAGCAGGTACGAAAGTAGGAGTAA
Source organism: Saccharimonadales bacterium (SeqCode) (assembly GCA_035547815.1). GTDB lineage: Bacteria > Patescibacteriota > Saccharimonadia > Saccharimonadales > UBA4665 > JARIHC01. The sequence goes on along the minus strand of DASZUB010000006.1, from coordinate 7,891 downwards.
GTTTTCCGCTGTCCGTACATTCGTGTACATGAGTGTGGTATCGGCAGCGCTTACGGATAAAAGTTACGCCGGGGATAACAGGCTTATAGCGCCCAATAGTTCACATAGACGGCGCTGTTTGGCACCTCGATGTCGGCTCATCTCATCCTGGGGGAGGAGCATCTCCCAAGGGTCGGGCTGTTCGCCCGTTAAAGAGGTACGTGAGCTGGGTTCAGAACGTCGTGAGACAGTTCGGTTTATATCCGCTGTGGACGCTAGGAAATTTGCGAGGAGTTGACCCTAGTACGAGAGGACCGGGTTGAACGCACCGCTGGTGTATGGATTGTTCTACCAAGGGCATTGTCCAGTAGCTATGTGCGGACGGGATAAGCGCTGAAAGCATATTAAGCGCGAAGCCTCCCTCAAGATTAGATTTCCCTATGACCTCCCTGAAAGATGATCAGGTTGATAGGCGCAAGATGGAAGTGCGGTAACGTATGGAGTCGAAGCGTACTAATAGAGGCATTGACTTTTTACGATCAATTGACTGGTTGCTGGTGCATACCATGTTTGTCTTACGAAGCTTTTTAATAACGTGCCGCGTGTCCGCGAATGGACATCGGTGCGGCGTTTCTCTACGGGGAAGCGGCCGCATTGGTGCCCATAGCGCGGAGGCAACACCTGTTCCCATGCCGAACACAGAAGTTAAGCTCCGCAGCGGTTACAATACTTGGGGTTGACCCCTGGGAAAATAGCACGGTGCCAAACTTTGATCAAGACCTCTCTAGCGGAGGTCTTTTTCTTTTATCGGTTTTTATTTATCAGCCCTGAATTCCACGACGATCACGCTGGCGTCATCCCTGACAGCAGAGGCGCTTATAAGCCTGTCGGCCTTGCTCCGTGGGCTGGCGTCGCCTCTGAGGATTTCTTCTATTTCCGGCTCGTCCACCTTGCCGCGCTTGGCCTCGAAACTGGTCACCCCGTCACTCATTAAGGCGAATGCCGCGTGATCGGTCTTGAGCGGCGTGCCTAGCCACTGCGTCAGTTCATGTTCCGGCGAGCCCAGCCAGTTCCGGATGTCAGGCAGACAGTTTTCCGAATCATTACCTATTACCTCGTCCTCAGTAAGTTTAATTAGTTGGCCGGCGTCGTAATCGAACATCCACAGTGATGAATCGCCGGCGTGGGCGTACTCTCGGATCACGGTGCCACGACTATTCTCCAGTTGCCGGAGGCCCAGGGCGGTGCCGGTAGTGACGATGTTCTTCGCCTTGTCGCCAAGCGCCTTTACGACCGCCTCTTCTCCCTGGAACTCCTGTATGCGTTTGTGTATTTCTTCGAAAACTTCATTTAGAAGCGGCAGGGGAAATCCGGTGGTAGCATCGTACTGGCGGTGCTGGTCGGCGAAAACTTGCGCGGCGATATCGCTGGCCATGGCCTGGGCGGCACCGTCGAACAGGGCGAAACGACCCAGGTCTGGCAACATCTCTAGGCGGTCATGATCCTTGCCAGCGCGTGGCCGTTCGGCTCTGGCGGCTTCTATCAACATAAGTGCTCGCTCCTTTCAAGGTAGTCTAACATATTTCATTGACACATAACCTCAAGCGTGATATCATAGGCACAGTTTCGAAAGAAGCACGAGGGTTTTCTACCGACTATCGGCGGAAAGCCTTTTTTAATTAACGGGAGGTCATAAGGCTATGGCAGGTACCAAAGCTGGCGGTCAGAAAGCCGCTGATACGAATAAAAAGAAGTACGGTTCGGACTTCTACGCCAAGATCGGCGCCAAGGGCGGTGCTCTCGGCACTACCGGCGGTTTTTACGCTAACCGCGACCTGGCCCGCGCGGCTGGCGCCCGGGGCGGCAAGATCAGCCGTCGCCGCAGCGCTAAAAAAGCTGCCTAAGTGGCGGCCTGAGTGCTTGAAAATCTCCTCTTTACAGGGGAGATTTTTCTATTTGCGCCAGGCTGGCGCGACGGCGGTAAGTCCGCGCGAAGCGGTCGTTCGAGACTTGCCAGCTGGTGCCGCAATTGTGGCAGCCGTAGCGGGCCGAGCCATCTTGCTGCAGGCATTTGGTGCCGCAATTCGGGCAGATACTCCGTTTGTATAACCATTCGCGGTAAGTCTCCAAGCAGTCTTGGATGTGGTCTTCGTCGATCACGATGCCGTATTCTTGGCCGAGCTGCTTGGCGCGCTGCCAGGCAGCCAGTTCCATCTGTAATAATTCGAAATCGTTCTGGTACGATTGGTGCTGCAACAAAGCATGGCCGGTCTCATGTAGTAACGACCACAACGATTTTTGGTTTTCTGGACCAGTCCGGTAGAAGATTTCACCGGTTTCCGGCGACCACGAGAACTGCCGGCCGGCCGTGAATGCCAGGTCGGGAAATTTGCTCTCTAAAGAGGCGATCAGCTTATCCATCGCTGCCGAAACTCTGTTTAGCGGCGTCGTAGCAACCGAACAGCACAGCTTCTTCCGGCCGCTTGGCTTCGACTATCGGCGGCACTGGCACGATAGGCACCTCATAACGCTTTAGCTCTTCTACCAAATATTTGCCATAACGGCCGAAATAGGTGCCGATACTGCCGCCGACGATTATTAAATCGGGCTGCAAGATGGCGATGTGCGCGAAAAAGCCGAGCGCCAGGTTGTGCGCGATGGTTCGCCAATCATCTTCATCGGTAATTTCCTCAGCTCTTTTGCCGAATTCCTGGACGATGGCCCGGCCAGACGCGAAATCTTCCCAGTCCATCAGCTTGTCTTTATAGGGCAGCACGATATGGCCGCCTTCGCTCTTCAGCAGCGCCGGGTCGATATGCTGGCCGCGGACCAGACCGGTACCGATGCCGGTGCTGATCGTGAAATAAAGCACCGTTTCACATTCCTTATGGAGCATAGCCTCAGAGAGCGCGGCCATGTTGGCGTCGTTGTCGATTATGAACTCACAGCCGAAGATCTTGGCGCAGTCATCACGCAAGGGCACGTGACCCCAGCCGACGTTAGGCGAGCCCAGGCTGATGCCTTTTTCATAATCTATGCTGCCGGGCACGCCTACGCCGCCGCCCTTGAATCGTTTGGTCTCGAACTTGTCAGCCGCCTCGTGTAGGCCCTGGAGCAGTGATTCGTAGTCTTTAGGGGTAGGGAAACGGTGTTTTTCCTGGATGACCGCGTCATCGCCGATGGTCGCGACCAATGTTTTTGTTCCCCCGATATCCACGGCCAAATACATGCTATGAGTTTAACATAAGTCGCGCCCATTGCGCCGACGCCGTTCATCAGATATAATAAGAGTAAACCAATATTAATTTAAGAGGCGGTGCTTACGGGACATTGCCTAAAGAGGAGATATGGGATTATGGCAAAAACGATAACTATGGATGAACTGCTGGAGGGCAGCGACCTTAAGACCTTGGCGCCGGGCGACGTCGTAGAGGGCACCGTCACCAGTGTCAAGAAGAATGAAGTATGGGTTGATTTGGGCGCCCGCGGCACCGGCGTGGTGCTGCGCCGCGAGATCGGCCACGGCCAGCAATTGGAGCCTGGCCAATCCGTTACGGTCAGCGTAATCGACCCCGAGATGGACGACGGCTACGCGTTGCTCAGTATGAAGCGGGCCGTCAAGGATCGCGGCTGGGACGAATTGCAGCGCGTGTTCGACGCCAATGAGATCGTCGAGATCGTGCCTTATGATGCCAACCGCGGCGGCCTCTTGGTCGAGCTGGAAGGCATCCGTGGCTTCCTGCCGGTCAGCCAGCTGGCCGCCGGCCACTACCCGCGTGTTTCCGGCGCCGACAAGGACGAGATTCTGCAGAAGCTCAACGCTTTGACGAATAAGCCGCTGCGGGCCCGTATCCTGGACCTTAGCCGCAAGGATAACAAGCTGATCTTCTCAGAGAAGGAAGCCGTCAAGGACGACATGCAGGAACGCTTCGCCAAGCTGAAGGTCGGCGACGTCGTCGAAGGCGTGGTCACCGGTGTTATCGACTTTGGCGCGTTCGTCAATGTCGACGGTATCGAAGGCCTGATCCATATTTCGGAAATCTCCTGGGAGCGCGTAGATAATCCGCGCAACTACGTGAAGGTCGGTGAGACCGTCAAGGCCAAGATTATCGCCATCGATAAGGACCGCCTGAGTCTCAGCCTGAAACAGATGACCGAAGACCCATGGCTGGAGCAAGTCAAAGCTTTCAAGAAGGGCGATGTCGTCGAGGGCAAGGTTACGCGGATCACGCCGTTCGGCGCTTTTGTACAGCTCAGCCCGAGCGTCGAGGCCCTAGTACACGTCAGTGAAATGAGTGATGATGAGGACGTTGATCCAGAGAAGCTGTTCCAGCTGAATGAGAAAAAAGAGTTCAAGGTGCTGGACATCGACACCGAGAACCGCAAGATAGCATTGTCTTTGAAAGAAGCCAAGACCAAGAAATAACCATGAAGTTCTAAGTAACCGGCCGGGAGGCCAGAAAGGAGTCGGCAGTGGCAGAAACAACGGATAAAACCACCATAGAAATCGAAGATATGATCACCGTCGGCACCCTGGCCGAGCGGCTGTCCATCCCTGTATCCAAACTGATCGGGGAGTTGATGAAGAACGGCGTCATGGCGACCGTCAATGAGCGGATCGACTTTGATACGGCCCAGATAATCGTCGAAGAACTGGGCCTGGATATAGATTTGGCCAAGAAGGAGGCTGAAGACATGTCGGCGCCGAAGCGCGAAAAGCCCCAGGCCGGCGACCATGCCGAAAACCGTCCGCCGGTAGTGGCGGTGATGGGCCATGTCGACCACGGCAAGACCAGTCTGCTCGATGCCATCCGCGGCGGCGAAGTGGCCAAGGGCGAGGCCGGCGGTATAACCCAGCATATCTCGGCTTATCAGATCGAACACAACAAGCGGCCGATCACTTTCCTGGATACGCCCGGGCACGAGGCTTTCGCGGCCATCCGCGAGCACGGCGCCCACCTGACGGATATCGTGATTATCGTGGTCGCGGCCGATGACGGTATCAAGCCGCAGACCGTCGAAGCGATCCGCTTCGCCAAGAAGGCCGGTGTCAAGATCATCGTCGCTATCAATAAGATCGACAAGGAAGGCGCCGACGTCAACCGCGTCAAACAACAGCTTTCCGAGCATGACCTGCTGGTCGAGGAATGGGGCGGCGACACCGTCGTCGTGCCGGTCTCGGCTGTCACCAAAGAGGGCATCCCGGCGCTTTTGGACATGATTTTGCTGGTAACCGATGTCGAAGAGCTTAAGGCCGACCGCGACGTGCCGGCCCGCGGCCTGATCATAGAAGCTCATGTCGAACAGGGGCGCGGTCCGGTCGGACAGGCCTTGGTTGAGACAGGTACGCTGAAACCCGGTGATTTCGTCGTGGCCGGTGGCTCTTATGCCAAGGTGCGCAACCTGGAAAACAGCGATGGCAAGCCCATCAAGGCCGCTACGCCGTCAACGCCGGTGACCATTACGGGCTTCAAAACGTTGCCCAGGTTCGGCGATGAATTCGTGGTTGTCGCGAACGAAAAAGAAGCTCGGGCACGGGCCCAGGAAACTGCTTCCAGCCGGCAGGCCGGCGGCGGACATCTTGATATGGGCGGCAGCGAGCTTATACGGCTGATCAACCGCAGCAACGAATTGCAGGAGCTGAACATTATCGTCAAGGCCGACGTGCAGGGCTCGCTGAAATCAGTCATCGACAGCCTGAAAGCACTCGATACCGATGAGGTTTCGGTGCGTGTCGTCGGTTTCGGCGTCGGCCCCATCAATGAGAATGACCTGCATCTGGCCCACAGTACGGGTTCGATAGTCTACGGCTTCAATGTCGACCTGCCGACTTCCAGCAAGCAGAAAGCGGCCCGCGATAAGGTGCGCGTACGGCTCTACAAAGTGATTTATGAACTCATAGATGATGTTAAAAGTGAGCTTTCTGAACTGCTCAGCCCTGAGATCGTTGAGACCGAGCTGGGCAGGTTGGTCGTAAAAGGTATTTTCAAGACCACTAAGACAGAGGTCATCTGTGGCGGCGAAGTTACCAAGGGCAAGCTGACGGTGCCGGCTTTGGCGCGGGTCAGCCGCGGCGACGAACAGCTCGGCGAAGTCGAAGTGACCGGTCTGAAGCGCGGCCCGGCCGACGCGCGCGAAGTCGTCGAGGGTGAAATGTGCGGCATGAGCCTGAAGACCGATAAGCGCCTGGTGCTGGAAGAGGGCGACCGTATAGATGTCTTTACCCGCCAGGCCGTCGAGAGGAAATTGTAGCGCCGTAGCAGCGGATGTTACAATATAAGCAGGAGCATCATGTTAAAGATCGATAACAACTTACTGCAAGAGGTTGGTTTGGGGGCGCTGCCTGCCGCTGAGAAGAATAGCTTTTTAAAGCATATCTACGAAACGCTGGAAATGCGCGTCGGTATCCGGCTGGCTGACCAGATGACCAACCAGCAGCTCGATGAATTCGAGCGTTACTTCGAGGCCAAGGATGACGCCGGTGCCTTCAAATGGCTGGAAACGAACTTCCCGAATTATAAAGAGATCGTGCAGCAGGAATTCGATAAATTGAAGGCCGAAGTCGCCCAAAGTGCACCGCAGATCCTGGCGGCCAGCCAGCAACAGCCCCAATCCCAACAGCCTCAGCAGCCGATGGCCCAGCAACCAGCACCCGCACCGGCCCCTCAGGCAACAGGGCAACCGCCGTATCAGTCCCAGCCGGTCCAACCGCAACAGCAGCCGCAGTATCCTCCTCAGCAACCAGTGGTGCAGCAACCTCAGGCAGAGCAACAGCCGGTCCAGCAGCCCCAATCTCAACCAGGCCAACCGAACCCAAGCCAACAGCAGCCGCCGTTCCCGACCCAACAGCCACCGGCCGGCCCGACTTTCAACCAGTAGCCAACTAACCCAGTTTGTAGCCGGCCAAGAAGGCGCTGGCACTCATTTCTTTTTTGCCGGGTGGTATCAGGGCGTCTATCACTAGCGTATCTTCAGCACAGTGTACGCCTAGCTGGTTATCCTGCAGCCATAGGGTGCCTTCTAGGCCCTCGACGCCTTCGGCTACATGGGCGCGCGTCACGATAACATCGGTGGTGCCTAGCATTATCCGGCTACGAGGCCACCCCGCATAAGCCCGTACTTCGCGCTCCAAGTCGGTGGCCGATTTGGACGTATCCAGATTGCCGACGCTCTTGTCTATCTGTTTATCATAGGTCGCGTCAAAGTCGTCTTGGGGCTCGGGTTTCAAACTGCCGCTCAAAATAGCGGGCAAATGTTCAAGCAGCATGTCTTTGCCCAGATTTAAGAGAGAATCGGCCAGCTCCTGCTTAGTGACGCCTTCTCGGACCGGCAATTTCTGCTGCATATAAATAGGCCCGGCGTCCATTTCTTCGGCCAAGCTCATAAGCGACACACCGGTCTCACGTTCGTCGTAAAGGATCGTGTTCTCGATCGGTGTGGAGCCGCGGCGTTTCGGCAACAGGGAAGGGTGGATGTTGATGATGCCCCGCGGAAAGATGTCGATTATCTCCTTGGGCACCAGTTTGCCGTAAGCTACCAGGATGCCAGCTTCAACAGCCAATTCCTTGAGCTGATCCCTGATTTCAATGGTTTTTTCAGGCGCCAGGACGGGTATGCCGAGCTCCTCGGCGACGGTCCGGATTTCCAACAGCCGCGCTTTGCGGGACTGCGCCGGGTCGGACTGCGAAACCACTACCGTGGCCACCTGATAGCCGGCGCCCACCAGGGCTTTCAACACCGGCGCCGTGGTCGTGACACCGGTCGCCAGCCTTTCGTTGCCGAAAAAAACCAAACGCTCGTTCATGAGCTTATTATCTCAGTTTTCCTGCCACAGGTCAGGGTCATTTTTAATATCTTTTTCGTAATCCAGCTGCAGCAGTTTGCCTTTTTCGTCCAATCTGAAAAACGCTTC
>DASZUB010000005.1:0-11422 GCA_035547815.1 Saccharimonadales bacterium (SeqCode) | reverse complement strand
TTTGAGGTTCCGCGCGGCGGTGTTGAGCGTCGCCTCGGCCTCCGCTGCCAGGTGGCCATGACGCCGAATGTCGGCGTTGGTCATATCCGAGTTAAGCCTGTCGGGCCGCCCAAAACGTCTGGCCTGCAAGGTCCGGGCTCGGCTGACCTGATTGGCTAGACTGACATCATGTTCGGGGTCGGCAGCCTGACGCAGCAGCCTGGCATATTTTACGTCGTGGACAGGGGTGGATAGATCTATGCGGTCCAGGATGGGTCCGGACAAGCGGCGGCCATACTGCTTGACCTGGTGCGGCAGGCAGGCGCAGGTACCGGCTCCGGCGTAATAGCCGCAAGGGCAGGGATTGGCCGTAGCCACCAGGATGAAATTGGCCGGATATTCCACCGTATCTTTAGCGCGCGCAACGCTGATCACGCGGTCTTCCAATGGCTGTCGCAGGGCCTCTATGGCGGCGCGTTCGAATTCCGGCAGCTCGTCCAGGAACAGCACGCCCCGGTGGGCCAGGCTGATTTCGCCCGGCCTGAGCTGCTGCCCGCCGCCGATGATGGCCGCCTGGCTGGCGCTGTGATGAGGTGCGCGGAACGGCCGCTCGGTGACGAGTTTTTCGTAGTCCAGGCTGGCCAGACTATGCAGCTGGGTAACCTCCAGGACCTCTTCGCGGCTGAGCGGTGGCAACAGAGACGACAGTGCCTTAGCGAGCATGCTTTTGCCGGTACCAGGCGGACCATTCAGAAAAACGTTGTGGCCGCCGGCCGCGGCTATCAGAAGGGCGCGTTTAGCTTGCTCCTGGCCGGCGATCTCGCTGAGGTTTAAAGGAGCGGCCATCCTGGTCCGGTCGATAGCATCTATGTCATATTGCCCCTTGCCGGTCTTCACGGCCATGATCGGCGCCAGTCCCGTCAGATGGACATAAAGTTCCTGTAGGCTGGCCACCGGTTGCAGCCGGACGTTTGGCACCAGGCGGGCCTGTTTCAGGTTGGTGGCCGGTATATAAAAAGTAGCCAGGCCGCGGGCCCGGCCGGCGAGCAATTTGCCGATAATGCCGCGGACCGGGCGCACCGAACCATCCAGCCCCAGCTCGCCTATGAAGGCGCAGTCCGCCGGCACGGCTCCGGGCTCCAGCTGGCCGCCAGCTAGCATGATGCTCATGGCGATCGCCAAATCAAAGCCGCTATCAGCCTTAGGGATGTCGGCCGGCGCCAGGTTAACAGTGATGCGTTTGCGAGGTAGCATTATCCGGCTAGTTGCGAAAGCACCCCTGATACGCTCGCGCGCTTCACCTACGGAACGGTTGGCGAAACCGACTATGACGATGGTCGGCAGGTTATTGGAGAGGTGGCATTCGATATCTACTACCAGGCCGCCGGCTCCCATGGCGATAATACTCTGCACGCGGGCACTCATTTTATTAAAGGACTCCATTTAGGCGTTATTTATGGGTGCCAAAAGTAAAACACCTTGCCCCGGGAAAGACAAGGTGTTTTAAGAATAATTTAAGGTTTTTGTTTAACGTTTGGTTTTAAGGTTTTAGTCTCTTTTTTGGTGGAACAACGACTTGCGAGAAATCGTTGTTCCGTATTCAGTCGTTTTTGTTTTTGAGCACTTAATTTGTTCAAGTGCTAAACCTATCTTATAGAATACAAAAAACAACGTCAATAACAATTATGCTTAATTTTTTAGAAACCTGTGCATAACTTTCCAGGCGTGCGCCAAGTCCGGGTTGACATTTTAACTCGCTTATGCTAGATTGGTTCATGTAAGTCACCAAAACAAAAACCACAATTTGGACTAGTTAGCACTAGAAAAGCCGGTGAGGGGCCGGACTTACGAACAACTTATCGGGTGCCGACGTATGACACCCCAAACGGAGTTTTCCGTACGTCGCTCTTCGCGTGGTCTCCAAAGCCACCAAGAGCGGTCAGTCAAGCCGATAGGGCGATAAGCGCTACATAGTAATTTAATTAAGAGCGGATTTATCGCCCCGGCACCAATTTCTTATTATTATGAAAATTTTAGCCTCGCACTCCCACAAACGTAGAAAATGGCCGGCCGCGGCCCTGGTTACTGCCGACCTGGTGGTTTTTGGCGGCACCGATCCAAGCAAGGTGCCGTCGATAGGCCTTTTTTTGGGCTTCTTGCTGCTTATCGCTAATTTTTACGCGTTGCTAGTGGTGGCCCTTAAGCTAGTGGCGTGGTATGGCGTGTCGCCGGGTAAGCATAAGCAGCGCTTTGTGCGGGTGACGGCCGGCGTCTTTGCCGGATTGGTAGCGCTGCAATCGATAGGCGAACTGAGCGCGCGCGACGTGCTGGTGGCTTTGCCGCTGGCGTTCTTGGCTTATATGTACCTGTCTTACGGACGGCGTTCAGCGGCCGTCGTGCCGGATTTGCCGCCGCAATCAGCCTAGGCGGGACGTCCATACAATTGGCTTGTAACCGGCATGGCCGCGGCCCGGCTGGCACGGCCCGGCAATTTTGGGATATAATATACTTATGAATCCGTCCTCGAGGGAAACATCCGGTATCAGTTTGCCGCCGCCGGTGGCAGAGCAGCAACCCGGTCAGTCCGATGGCGCTGCCGGTCTTGGCGGACCGGAAAGCCAGGCTGCTGCTCCAGAGGTGGCGCCCGCTACGGGCGTGGCCCAGCCTGCCGCGTCTTTGCCGGCCGCGCAGCCCGCGGTCATGCCGCCGGCTATGCCGGCCGACAGCGGTTCGAACATAGCGAGCGCCCAAAGTAACGGTGGCGGCTCCGCGGCTGCGACCATAACAGATGACAACGACAAGGTGGAGAAAGAATGGGTGGACAAGGTCCGGCGGATCATAGAACAGACCAAATATGACCCATATCGGCAGAGCGAGGAGTTAACGGTGGTGAAAGCTGACTATATGAAGCAGCGCTACAATAAGATTATTAAAGTAGAGAAGTAATATCGATGGTCGCCCTGCTGATATTCCTGATCATCGTTTTGATAGTGGTCGGCGGTTTGGGGCCGATCTTCTTCGTGCAGTACCGCAAAACGGCGCGTGAACAAAAAAATTACGAGCGCGGACTGAAATTCGTACCCCTGTTTATCCATCTGCCGCCGCCTAGCGAAGATATCGAGGTCGGCGCGCGTGACACCCGCGATGTCACCGAAGAGACCATCAGTAAGGCGCAAACTATCTACAACATCATCTCCAGTACTTTCGAAAAGAACTTCAAGCGCGGTTTTTATGGACAGCGCCACTTCGCTTTCGAGATCGTGGCCACCCATGGCTTCGTTTACTTCTACGCCGCGGTGCCGATCAGCATGCTAGAGGTGGTCAAGCAGGCCGTAGTCAGTGCTTATCCGTCGGCCCAGCTTGAAGAGGTGGCCGAGCACAACATCTTTAACCCGGTCGGCAAGTCGGCCGGTACGCTGGGCGGTGAGCTGACGCTCAAGGAGCCCTTCGCTTATCCGATAGCGACCTATCAGGACACCAAGCGCGACGCCATGCAGGCGCTTTTGAACGCTATGTCCACCTTGGGCAAAGAAGACGGCGTCGGTATCCAGTTCCTGATGCGACCGGCTGACCCTTCGTGGCAGAAGACCGCTACATCACTGGCCAATAAGAAGAGGAAGGGCAATGATAAGGGGTTAGGCCTGCTCAGCGGCAATATGGCGAAAAGCCTAGCGGTTGCTATGGTCAAGCCGCCGGAAGGCGGTGAAGGCGGTGATTCCAAGAAGCCGGAGCTCTCGAACCTCGAGCAATCCACCTTGGACGCCATCGACGAAAAGACCCGTCACCCCGGTTATGAAGTAATGATAAGAGTAGTGGTGTCGTCCAACGTAAGCCAGCGCGCCCAGGCTATCCTGGCCAACATCGTGGCCAGCTTCTCTTTATATGACGCGCCGGGGCGCAATGGCTTCAAGTACACGCCGGCCAAGGATACCGAAGAGCTGGCGACCTCTTATATCATGCGTTTCATGCCGCCGGAACATAATAAGACTATCCTGAATTCCGTTGAGTTGGCCACGCTGTTCCACTTCCCGGACCAGCGCAATATCCCGACCTCACAGCTTCAGCGCCAAGACTCCAAGCAGGTGGACGGCCCGCGAAACATTCCGGCAGATGGGTTATTGCTGGGATACAACGTCTTCCGCGGCGCCAAGAAACCGATCCGCCTCAGTCTGCACGATCGACAGCGGCACATGTATGTGGTCGGCCAGACTGGTACGGGTAAGTCGACCTTCTTAGAGAACCTAGCGCTTCAGGATATGCTGAGCGGCGGCGGCTTCGCGTTCGTCGATCCGCATGGTGATACGGCCGAGAAATTGCTGGCTATGGTGCCCAAGGAGCGCACTGAGGACGTCATTTATTTCAGCCCGGCCGACATGGATTATCCGATGGGCTTGAACCTGTTTGAATTTCACAACGAAGACCAAAAAGACTTCATAATCCAAGAGGTTTTGAACATGTTGTATAAATTATATGACCCGCAACATCAGGGCATCATGGGGCCTCGTTACGAGGACATGTTCCGCAATGCGGCGCTGGCCGTGATGGCGGACCCGAGCGGCGGCACGTTCATCGAGATTCCGCTGTTGTTCAGGGACCCAGGCTTCCTTAAAGAAAAAATACAACACGTGAAAGATGCAACGGTCCGGAACTTCTGGCTGAAGCAATACCCGTCGATGCAGCGCTCCAACGAGGCCGGCGAGGTGACAGCCTGGTTCACCAGTAAGTTCGGTGCTTTTTTGAGCAATGAGATGATGCGCAATATCATCGGCCAGACCAAGAGCGCATTCGATCTTCGTGACATTATGGACAACAAAAAGATTCTTATCGTTAACTTGAGCAAGGGCCGGACGGGTGACCTGAACAGCAAGCTGCTGGGCATGATCTTCGTCATGAAGTTCCAGGCGGCCGCCATGAGCCGCTCCAACATTCCGGAAGATGAGCGGGTAGATTTCAGCCTGTATGTCGACGAGTTCCAGAACTTCTCGACGGATTCGTTCGCCACCATCATGTCCGAGGCCCGGAAATATCACCTGAACCTGATAGTCGCCAACCAGTTCACCACCCAGCTGACTGAGGAGATCCGCGACGCCGTCTTCGGCAACATGGGCACCATCGTGTCATTCCGTGTCGGCCAGAACGACGTCGAGGCACTGACCAGGTACTTCCAGCCGATTTTCGACCAGGACGACCTGCTGCGTGTCCCGAATTACAACACCATCGTCCGTACCTTGATAGGCGGCGTGCCGACGCAGCCGTTCAGTATGGCCACGCTGCCGAGCCTCGGTACGCCGAACCAGCGGCTATCCGATGCCCTGAAGCAGTTGGCGGCTGCCAAATACGGTAAGCCGCGAGCCGTGGTGGAGAAAGAAATTGCCAAGCGTCTGGCTACTCGTCCGGCGCCGGCGCGTACTTCGTCGTCGATGGGTGCTGGCGGCCTGGGTAGTACGGGTGGCGGTTTTGGTAGCGCCAGCGGATCGACCGCTTCACGCCCGGCCAGCGCTGCCAAGCCAGCCGGGTCCGGGTCTTTCCTGGATGATTGGCTGTCCAAGCGCCGTAGCCGGCTGCCGTCAGCCGCGCCGGCGGCCGCTTCGGCTACGACGGCCCAGCCAGCCGGCGCGTCCATGCCGGATTCCGCGGCACCCGCGGGTTCCTCAGGTGCGGGCTCGAGCTTCGCGCCGGCGGCGCAACCTCCGGCCGCGCCGACCACGACCAAGAACATCTCCAGCGAGAGCGTGGAGCAGGACGAGGTAGACAAGATCGCCGCCGAGTTGAAACAGGAGCTGGACCAATCCAAAACACCGGCCGCCAGCGATAAACCGGCCGCCAAGAAGACTGAGCACGAAGCCGAGCTGAAGCCCGGCAAGGACGACACGATCTTCATAGACCGCGACGGTACTTTCCGCCAGACGCAAGAGAATCAGTAATGCGCTGCGACGCTTGTTAAGAGGGCTTAAATCCGTTATACTATTAGGCAGTGGGACAAAAGTAATACTAAGACTTGAACAGAGGGACTGAGGGTTTTCAGTGGCTGACGCTAAGAAAAAAAAGACAGGCTATTCTGCCGATCAGATTACGGTTTTAGAGGGGCTCGAGCCGGTGCGCAAGCGCCCCGGTATGTATATCGGTGGGACCGGCCGCGAAGGCTTGCACCACCTGGTCTGGGAGCTGGTCGATAACGGTATCGACGAGGCCCTGGCCGGTCACGCCACACAGGTGACGGTCAAGCTGCTGGCTGACGGCGGCGTCACCGTTATAGATAACGGCCGCGGTATCCCGACGGACATCCATCCTAAGACCAAGAAGAGCACGGTCGAGACCGTGCTGACGGTGCTGCATGCCGGCGGTAAGTTCGGCGGCGGCGGATACAAGGTATCCGGCGGCTTGCACGGGGTTGGCTCCAGCGTCGTCAACGCCTTATCAAAGAGCCTGCACATCGCGGTGTACCGCGAGGGTAAGATCCATGAGCAGGATTACGCCGGCGGCGTGCCACAGGGCGACTTGAAAGTAACCGGCAAGACCGATAAGACCGGCACGGAGATAACCTTTTATCCTGATGACACCATTTTCGAGACTACCGCTTTTGATTATGACGCCATCCTCGACCGACTGAGGCATGCCGCGTACCTCACCAAAGGTATCCATACCAACCTGGAGGATGAAAAAACTGGCAAACGTTACGGCTTTTATTTCGAAGGCGGTATCCAGAGCTATGTCAAACACCTGAACGTCGGCAAAGAAGTCGTCGACGATGACATTTTCTACGTCGACAAGACCGTGAAGGACACGCAGGTAGAAATCTCGCTGCAGTATACCGACGCATATAATGAAACCATCAAGTCATTCGCCAACAACGTGCTGAACCCTGAAGGCGGCACGCACCTGACCGGCTTCCGCGCCGCTCTGACGCGGGTCATTAATGATTACGCGCGCAAGAACGGCTTGCTCAAAGAGAAGGAAGACAACCTGACGGGCGAAGACACTCGCGAGGGCCTGACGGCCATCATCCTGGTCAAGTTGCCCGATCCGCAGTTCGAGGGTCAGACCAAGAACAAGCTTGGCAACCCAGAGGTCCGCGGCTACGTGGAGACTGTCATGAACGAACATTTCGCATATTATCTGGAAGAGCATCCGGCCGTGGCCCGTAAGATCGTCGGCAAGGCCTTATTGGCTGCCCGTGCCCGCAAGGCCGCCCGCGCGGCCCGCGACAACATCTTGCGCAAAGGCGTGCTCGAAGGCGCTTCCATGCCCGGCAAACTGGCTGACTGCTCCAACAAAGATCCTAAAGATTCGGAACTTTATCTGGTGGAGGGCGACTCCGCCGGCGGTTCGGCCAAGACCGGCCGCGACCCCAAGAGCCAGGCCATCCTGCCGCTTCGCGGCAAGGTCCTGAACGTCGAACGTGCCCGGCTGGACAAGATGCTGGCCAATAACGAGATTGTTAGCCTAATCAAGGCTTTGGGCGTCGGCATCGAGGAATCGTTCGACGTCAGCGGTCTGCGCTACGACCGCATCGTCATCATGACCGATGCCGATGTCGACGGCAGCCACATCGCCACGCTACTCATGACCTTCTTCTTCCGCTTCATGAAGCCGGTAGTCGATGGCGGCCACTTGTATTTAGCTAAACCGCCGCTGTTCGAGCTGGTCCGCGCGGGGCGCAAAAACCCCGTATTCATCTATAACGAAGACGAATTGGATAAGGTGCTGGACGCTGAGATCGCCCGCCGCAAAAAAGAAGGCGCCAAGATCGATAGCGGCGCGGAGCGCTATAAACAAGCCGGTTTTATAGAGCAGAAACGCTACAAAGGTCTGGGCGAAATGGACGCCGAGCAGCTGTTCGACACCACCATGAACCCGGAAAAGCGGGTGCTGGTGCAGGTCCAGGTAGAGGACGCCGAGAAGGCAGACGCTATTTTCAGCAAGCTGATGGGCACGGAGGTGGAACTTCGCAAAAGTTTCATCCAGGCCAACGCCAAATTCGTGAAAGATCTGGATATATAAATTATGGCTGACGACAACGACACACCATCTGAATTGCCTTTGGCGGACCAGACCCCGGATACCCCGGAACAGGCGCAGCCTGAGCTGATCAAGGCTTCGCACTCGCGAGTTGTCGAGCGCGGTACCGTCGAGACAGTCATGGAAGACAGCTATCTGCGTTATTCCATGAGCGTCATAATAGACCGCGCCCTACCAGATGTGCGTGACGGGCTAAAGCCGGTGCATCGCCGCATTTTGTACGGCATGAACGGTATGGGCCTGCGTTCTACTGCGCGGCACCGCAAGAGCTCGTACGTTGTCGGTGAAGTCATGGGTAAATACCACCCGCACGGCGATTCCTC
Organism: Saccharimonadales bacterium (SeqCode); assembly: GCA_035547815.1. Classification (GTDB taxonomy): domain Bacteria; phylum Patescibacteriota; class Saccharimonadia; order Saccharimonadales; family UBA4665; genus JARIHC01. The sequence goes on along the minus strand of DASZUB010000005.1, from coordinate 3,101 downwards.
TATCTACGATGCCATGGTGCGCCTGGCGCAGTCCTGGTCGATGCGCTATATGCTGGTCAATGGCCAAGGTAACTTCGGCTCGATGGACGGTGATCCGCCAGCTGCCATGCGCTATACCGAGGCCAAGATGGCCCGCCTGGCCGACGAGGCTTTGGCCGATATCGACAAAGAAACGGTAGATTATCGCGATAACTACGACGGCACCACCCAGGAGCCGGTCGTTTTGCCGGCCAAGCTGCCCAACCTGCTGTTGAACGGCCAGCTCGGTATCGCCGTCGGCATGGCCACCAATATCCCGCCGCATAACCTGGGCGAGCTGATCGACGCTGAGGTTCATATGGTAGATAACCCCGATGCCACACTCGATGACCTGCTGGAGCATATCAAGGGACCGGATTTCCCGACCGGCGGTATAATTTACGGCAAAGAATCGATCCGCCAGGCCTACGCGACCGGCCGCGGCGGCGTGGTGACCCGCGGCGTGGCCGAGGTCGTAGAGGGCGCTAAGGGCCGCCACCAGATCGTTATCACGGAGATCCCGTATGCGCTTAACAAAGAGACGCTGCTGCTCAAGATCGCCGACCTGGTGCGCGATAAGAAGCTGCAGGGCATCAGCGACCTGCGCGATGAGACGGCCCGCGGCCAGGTACGCATCGTCATCGACCTCAAAAAAGACGCCTATCCCAAGAAGTTGCTCAATCAGCTGTACAAGCTGACGCCACTGCAACAGAGCTTCCATTTCAATATGATGGCTCTCGTTGATGGTATTCAACCGAGAGTCCTCGGATTGCAAGACATTATCAGCGAGCACATCAAGCACCGCTTGGTGGTGGTCCGCCGCCGCACGGAATTCGAACTCAAGAAGGCCCGTGAGCGCGCCCACGTGCTGGAAGGCCTTAAGACTGCACTCGATCACATAGACGAGGTCATAGACACCATACGCAAGTCTGAGACGACCGAGGAAGCTCAGGCCAACCTTATAAAGAAGTTCAAGCTCTCTGAGATCCAAGCGCGGGCCATCCTGGCCATGCAGCTGCGCACGCTGGCCGGCCTGGAGCGCAAGAAGATCGAGGACGAACTGGAAGAGCTCAAGAAACTGATCGCTAATCTGGAAAGCATCCTGGCCGACGAAAAGAAGATCCGAAGGATCATCAAGGACGAGCTGCTGGAGCTTAAGAAGCAGTACGGCGACGAGCGCCGCACCAAGGTGGTGCCGTCGGAGCTGGGCAAGATGAGCGACGAAGACCTGATTGCTGACGAACAAGTGGTGGTCACCCTCACAGCCGCCAATTACATCAAACGCAGTCCGATCGCCGAATACAAGCGCCAGGGGCGCGGCGGCAAGGGCCGCCGCGGCATGGCCACCCGCGAAGAGGATGTCATCGAGCACGTCGTCAACGCCAGCACGCACGACTTCCTGCTGTTCTTCACCAATAAGGGCCGCGTCTTCCGGATCAAGACCTACGAGGTGCCGGCCGCCAGCCTGAACGCCAAGGGTGTGGCCATCGTCAACCTGCTGCAGCTGCAACCCGAAGAGACCGTCAGCAGTGTCATAAACATCTCTAAGACCGATGCCGCCCAGAACCTGATCATGTGCACCAAGCGCGGCACGGTCAAGAAGACGCCGTTCGACCAATACCAGAACGTCCGCCAGAGCGGTCTGATCGCCATCCGCCTGGATGACGGCGATGAACTGAAGTGGATCCGCATGACGACCGGCGACAACGAAGTAATCATAAGCACGGCTCAGGGACAGGCCATCCGCTTCCACGAAAAGGGCGCTCGCCCGATGGGACGCGTGGCCCGCGGTGTCCGCGGTATCCGCCTGCGCCCGGGCGACCACGTCATAGGCATGGACGTCGTCGAAAAGGGCAGCGACATCTTCGTGATCAGTAAATACGGCTACGGCAAGAAGACCAGCATTGACCAGTTCACGCCGCACGCCCGCGGCGGTGTCGGCATCCGCTCGGCCGTCGTCAACGACAAGACCGGCGAACTGATCGGCGTCAACCGCCTCGACGAAGGCGATGGCCAAGAAGTGATCATCATTAGCCGCAACGGCCAGACCATCCGCCTGGGCCTCAAGGATATCCCATCGCTTGGCCGGGCTACCCAGGGCGTACGTATCATGCGCCTCAATGACGGCGACGAAGTCGTCTCGCTGGCGCTGGTTGACAAGAACGAAGATGGCGATGACGACGAGGAAGCCGACGATAACCAGGCTGAACTGGTCAAAGACGAGCCCGCCGAAGACAAGCCTTCTAAAAAATCGAAGTAGGAATTACTACAAGTTTGGTCAATTTACCCCTTGACCGACAGGGACAAAGTGCTGTATGATGGTTTGAATGGTTGACGTGGGGCTTCTATGTGTCGCCTTAAAGAAACCATCAACGTACGTTAAAAATTGAGTAGTGCAAATCAACGTCAGTTCATTTTGCATCTTCGGATGCATGAACTGTTTTAGCAAAAGTCAGGCAACCTTCCAGTAAGGTTGCTAGTTCGACTAAGCTAGGCAGATTCTTTTTTGGAGAGTTTGATCCTGGCTCAGGATGAACGCTGGCGGCGTGCCTAATACATGCAAGTCGAGCGGTAACACTTCGGGTGACGAGCGGCGGACGGCTGAGTAACACGTAGGAACGTACCCCAAACTGAGGGATAAGCATCGGAAACGGTGTCTAATACCGCATGTGCTCTTCGGAGTAAAGCTTCGGCGGTTTGGGAACGGCCTGCGCATGATTAGCTTGTTGGTGAGGTAAAAGCTCACCAAGGCGACGATCATTAGCTGGTCTGAGAGGATGATCAGCCAGACTGGGACTGAGAACGGCCCAGACTCCTACGGGAGGCAGCAGTAGGGAATTTTCCACAATGGACGAAAGTCTGATGGAGCAACGCCGCGTGCAGGATGAATGCCTTCGGGTTGTAAACTGCTTTTCTCTGTGACGAATATGACGGTAGCAGAGGAATAAGGATCGGCTAACTCCGTGCCAGCAGCCGCGGTCATACGGAGGATCCAAGCGTTATCCGGAATTACTGGGCGTAAAGAGTTGCGTAGGTGGCATCGTAAGTCGGTAGTGAAAGCGTGTGGCTCAACCACATACACA
>DASZUB010000004.1:0-4043 GCA_035547815.1 Saccharimonadales bacterium (SeqCode) | reverse complement strand
ATATTCGTAGTCCCGCGCCCAGGGGCCATAGGCGCCACATTCTTTGACGGTCAGGACCTGTTCGCAGCTCGGCACCGGCGCGTGGTAACGTACCAGGTTCACGAAATAACGTTGCGCAAAGAGACCGAACGACACCACCAGCAGACTCAAAAGCAGCCATCTGAGGCGGCCAGATACGCTAGACCAGCCCTTTTTAATAGCGGACCCAAGATCTCCAACGCTTCTATAAGTCCGCTTGAGACGCACCAACAGATACGAAACTATGGCCAGCGCTATCGGCAGGAAGGCATATTTCACCAGGCAGCCGAGCATCGCTATGACAGCCAGCCAAGCCAACCGCTCCAGGTCAAATTGGCCGCGCCGCAACCGTTCGCTGAAGCTTATCGCGAGGAGTAGCGCCGTGGCCGTCAGCGGGAAAAACAGGTTATCATAGTTGATCTGTGCCGCCAACAGGGGCGCGATCGGTACCAGCACGAACAGCGCCAAACAGAAGTGGACGATAGTCTTGGAAGCGCCTGTCTTCAGCAAAAGCCGCCTATAAAGCGGCAGGCCGGCGGTAAACAAGGCGATGTTGACCAGTCGCAGCGCTATGATCTGGGCCGTCTGGCTAGAAGTGAAAACACCCACTAGACGGTAGGGAAAGCTCATCAGCCACTGGTACAGATACGAAGGGTCATGCGCGACAGGGCCGAAAGCGCCGGAATCAGGTGGGTTGCCGCCCCAGAAAGGGCTTATGTGGTGGGCATACAGCTTGATGATGCCAAAGTGGAAATTCTCGTCGAAAGCCATAGGGTAACGGCCGCTGAGAGCTATCCAGAGCGCCTGTAGCACGAAAAACACTACCAGCAGATAGAAACACGACTCTGACGATACGAACGATCTCAGGCGGCCAGTGAAGCTTTTAGGGGTATTTTCCGACATTTCAGGTTGTCCATATTATAAGCCATAACCTGAAGATAAGCTTGAGGCCGTGATAGAATTAAACCAATGCGACTCCTTAGGAACAGATACGTCAAAAATGCCCTTATCGTGCTGATCATACTGGGCACCTTGGCGGCGTTCATCCTATTTTTCGTCCATCACCCCCAGTATTGGCAGGACCTCAAGAGTGTCAGCCTGTGGTGGATCGTCGCTGTCATCCTCTTGAATATTCCGATGGTCGGCCTGTTGGTATTGATTTATGATGCCTGCCTGCAGCTCTGCGGCAAACGTTTAGCGTGGAAAGAGAACTTCTTGCTGACCTCATATTCATCAATCATCAACTTCTTTGGGCCCCTGCAGAGCGGGCCGGGCGTGCGAGCCGCCTATCTGAAGACACGCCACGACGTACGGCTGCGTGATTACGGGCTGGCGACGCTGCTGTATTACGGCCTGTTCGCTTTCTTCAGCGCGCTTTTCCTGCTGGTCGGCGCCCGGCCTTGGTGGCAGACGTTATTGGCCCTGGTAGCTGTAGCCGGTTTCAGCTGGTTCGTCTTCCGCTATTTTGCGGGCAAGGAAAAGAAGCCGGCTGAATCGCAGTTCCATATGCACCCCGACATCGTCCTCAAACTGACCGTATTGGCGTTTTTACAGGTGTTATTGACGGCAATCACTTATTACGTGGAGCTCAAAGCTGTCAACCCGCACATCAGCCCGGGGCAGGCCATGTCCTACGCCGGCGCCGCCAATTTCGCCCTGTTCGTCTCGCTCACCCCTGACGCCATCGGCTTCCGCGAGGCTTTCTTGGTGCTTTCCCAAGGGCTTAACCATGTCTCGACGGCCAATATCTTTTCGGCGAATGTCATCGACCGCACGGCTTACGTGCTCTTCCTCGGCCTCTTATTCCTGGTGGTGCTGGCGACGCACGCCAAGGACCAGCTGCGCATCCGCGGCCTGAAATCTCTCAGCTAACTTTCATCTGTCGTCATATAATGTAGGGTAATGCGAATATTAGTCATCGAGGACGAGCCCAAGATCGCCCAGGCCGTCAAGCAGGGGCTGGAACTGAAAGGTTTCGCCGTGGACACCGTCCAGGACGCCGACAGCGGCCTGTCTTATGGCACCGACCCGAGTTATGATGTCATCGTGTTGGACCGCATGCTGCCGGGCAGCATGGACGGCGTGGAGCTGTGCCGCAAGCTGCGGGACGAAGGCATAAGCACGCCGGTGATCATGCTGACAGCCCGCGGCACCATCGGCGACCGCGTGGAAGGCCTGGACAGCGGCGCGGACGACTACCTGGTGAAGCCGTTTTCCTTTGATGAGCTGAACGCCCGGGTGCGGGCGCTGCTCAGACGGCCGCCCACCCAGGTCGGCACCGAGCTGAGGGTTGGCGACCTGAGCCTCAATACCAATAATTATGAAGTCAAACGCGGCCAAAAATCCCTGAAGCTGTCTCACAAAGAGTTCGCGCTACTGGAGTACCTGATGCACCATCCAGGCCAGGTCATCACCAAGGATATGATCATCAACCATGTCTGGGACGAAGACGCCGATATCCTGCCTAACACCGTAGAGGTTTACATCGGTTACCTGCGCGGCAAGATAGACCGGCCGTTCCCGAAACAGGAGCCGCTTATCAAGACCATGCGCGGTTTCGGCTATAAACTAGAGGCATGAGACAAACGATGTTCCGCTCAGCAACTTTCAAATTGACCATGTGGTACTTGGGTATCGTCATGGCTATCAGCCTTATTTTCAGCGTTGTTTTGTACCATGTCACGACCGGTGAACTGGGACGCGGGCTGCACAGCGAGACCCAACGTATTTACCGCCAGTTTCCGGTGTTCGAGGGCAACCCTCTGCTCAGGCCGGGAACCGATTATGACACCGGCGCCCACCGTATCCTGTTGCGTCTGGTCGGCTTCAACATACTGGTTTTGATAGGCGCCGGCTGGGCCAGTTATTGGCTGGCCAGGCGGACGCTGGAACCCATAGAAGAGGCTCACGAGCAGCAAAAGCGCTTCACGGCTGATGTCAGCCATGAGCTGCGCACTCCTCTGACGGCCCTCAAGATGGAGAGCGAAGTGGCGCTGATGAACGACAAGAACGGCAAGAAGGAGCTGCGCGCCGTGTTGGCCAGTAATCTGGAGGAGGCCGACAAACTGGAAAGCCTTATCAATAACCTGTTGAAGTTAACACGGCTGGAAGCCGGCGAGCTGCAGCAGCAGTTCAGCATGACAGATAGCAAAACTGTCGCCGAAGCGGCTATCGGCCAGATAGATAAAGCGGCCAAAGAGCACAAAATTAAGCTTAAGACCGATCTGAAGAAAGTCGCGCTGACGGGTGACCAGGAAAGCCTTTCACAGCTATTGGTCATCTTGCTGGACAACGCCATTAAATATGGCGGCGACGGCTCTATCGTAGAAGTTTACACCGGACAACAGGACGGCGACGCGGTATTTAAGGTAACCGACCACGGTGATGGTATGGACGCCGCTACATTGGACCATGTTTTCGACCGTTTTTACAGGGGCAAGGGCGAATCGCGCAGCAAGGCCGAATCCGATGGCTTCGGCTTGGGCCTGAGCATTGCCAAGATGATCGCCGACCTACATGACGGCGTCATCACCCTAGAGAGCCGGCCGGGCAAGGGCACCATGGCAACCTTCGCCCTACCCTTAAGGCAGCAGCGGCCCGAGGGCCAACATGGCCGAATAGACCAGCAGAATAATAAGTGAGAAGTGGAACATCCGCCGCGCCCAGGCATCACTGTTTTTCGCCGATAAGCCCTGCCAGGCGAGACGCAACCAATAGGCGTTGAATAACCCCATGACCACCAGATATACCCAGCCTGTGTAGCCGAAGACTGTCAGCAAAAGCGTTGCCACAGTGAAAGCCGCCGTATAAACGGCTATCTGGACAGTTGTCGTGCGGACGCCCTTGACGACTGATATGACCGGTACGCCAGCCGCCTTGTATTCTTTGCGGCGGTAGATCGATATCGAATAAAATTCGGGCATCTGCCAAAAGAACAGGGCCAGGAAGACCAGCGCCGCGCCGGCGTCCAGCCGGCCGCTGACGGCGCAGTAGCCGGCCAGCACCGGCAGCGCGCCGGAGACGCT
>DASZUB010000003.1:0-12953 GCA_035547815.1 Saccharimonadales bacterium (SeqCode) | reverse complement strand
GTCGGCAGCTCTACGTCTATGCCTTTTAGGGCCTCGAAATGGCCGCTCAGTGTTACTGAGAGTTCCTTGATTCGAACGGCCGGCTCCATAGGAATTCTCCCCCTAGCGTTTACGGTAAGCTATCTGGGCTTCTTGGGCCAGCTCAATGCATTCCTCAGGGCTGTATCCCAGGTCGTCGCACCAGCGGATGGTTGAAAAAATTATGTTACCGAGCTCTTTTTTAAGCTCGGCCTCGTCGACCTCTTTGCCCTCGCTCTTATCCCTGGCGTAACGATGTATGTCTCCTATAGCCACGCCCTGCCGGACAATAATTTCTTCCAGGGTTAATTTTTGACCGCCCCATATTTCCCGGGCTTTTTTCAACAATTCATCGATACTCATCATGCCTTCCTATGATCCGTAAAATAATAAACGATGGCCACGATAGGATGGATCAACACCATGCCGACAGCCCACAAGACTCTTGCCGTATCCGATATGTTCTTATTGGTGATGGCACTGATAAACATCCACACTTCGAAAATGAAAACCAGCACGATAACCATGGCTATAAGAAGACCTATACCAAGCCCCAGGCCCAGGATAGAAAAAATCTTATACATACGGGCGATTATAACACTATGGTATAATCACCTCTGTTCAGCGGGATTTGTATAACGGCTAATACGCTAGCCTTCCAAGCTAGAGCTGGCGGTTCGATTCCGCCATCCCGCACCACGAGCACGCGCCCCGGTAGCTCAACTGGATAGAGTCACGGAGTTCTAACCCGTAGGTTGCAGGTTCGAGTCCTGCCCGGGGTACCAAAGCATAAGCACAATAAAATTGTATACATGAAAAAGAATTTTACGGATAAAGACATACTTGCTTTAGATGCTAAATCTGATGTTGAGCTAATCGAGGAGCTCAACACAAATTCTAATATTGTAACCAGGCAGATTATCGAGGCGCTTTTAAATAGGTGACTAAAACGAGTTATGCAAGACCTCACTGACAGTGTAAAAGTCGGAAATAGAAGCACATCGAAGTATAGCAAGGTATTAATTTGGCTAACCTTGTCAATTGCCATCTTAACAATAGTTATGACCGCAGCCACTGTTCTAGCAGCGGTAAGATAGCTCACTATATCAAGTTTTCTACATACCTTCGGTAACTACTGTCTAGATCGTTTAGTATTGCTTCTTTTTTGATTCGCGGAGTCGCTTTATCGATAAAATACTCATACTTCTTCTTTAGGTAAGATTTTAACTCGTCTGTATCGGCCAATTTATAGTAAGGGCTGTTCTCTATAAAGTCTGCCGCTTCTAAATAAATTGCATCTTCTCCATATGACAGGACTTTATCTACGCTAATTAGGAATCTTGAATATTTATCTTTGTAGTCGGCGCCAGGTACGTCATAGGTCACCGCATCGACTAGTTTTGCTATGTCGGGACTGAAATTATTTTTAATATCACCAAATTCAACGTCAGTATCTTCGATTAAGTCGTGAAGTAGTCCGGCAATAACAACATCATTATCCAAATCCCAACTTAATAAACGATTAGCTACATCGATGCTGTGTTGGCCGACAGGCTTAGGATTCTTGTTGGTCTTCAATCCTTCTTCTAAAAATCGAAGAGCTTCTTCATAATCCTCTATGTCGGTCACTTGCTTCATGGCTAACATTATAAGCTAAGCAGCCACCAATCTTTTTCTAACTTCATAAACAATGCCGTACCAAACCGATTATCAAACGTGGGTGAATAATCCCACAGACAACCCTCAAATAACACCTAAAATTAGGGTTACTAATATTAATTAAAGGAGGGTGTTATGGCAGAGGAAGAAGACATGCGCGATATCGATCTCATGAGTGAGGGGGTTGATGAAAACCAGCGGACCGGCATTCAGCAGGCGCTGGCGGACGCAGACGGAGACGACGAAGAGGAAGAAGGCTCGGAAGACGAGGGCTAACCTCCTTAGATTTTCGTACTAGATTTCGTGTAATACGGTGATGCTGGCGCCTAAACTGTTGAGGCGGGCAGCCAGGTCTTCGTAGCCACGATTGATGGTGTAGACGTTGCGCAGTATGCTGGTCCCTTTGGCGGCCAGCATACCTATTAATAGCAGGCTTGCCGGCCTTAAGGCTGGCGGACAAACTACGTCAGCCCGCTTAAATTTCGTGGGTCCGACGATATATATCCGATGGGGGTCGGCTAGCTCTACTTGGGCGCCGACCTTTGTCATTTCGGTGTAATAAAGGGCACGGTTTTCATACATCCAGTCATGTATCAGCGTCCGGCCGCGGGCCACGGCGGCTATCGGTACGAAGTAGGGCAGATTATCAGGATTGAGACCCGGATACAGGTTCGGATGCAGTTTTTCATTCAGGGCTTTCAGCTCACCCTGATGTTTTTCCACCGTAAGGTCAGCCAGGTCCGTTTTGCCATTGGCAGCCTTATAGGGCTTGCTCATGTTATATTCGACGCCCATCTTCTTAAGCTTTAATAATTCCAGGCCGATCCACTTGTACGGCACGCGCTCGATAGTTATTTTCGAGTTGGTAGTTACAGCCGCGGATATGAAAAACATGGCTTCGATCGGATCTTCACTGGGCGCGAAAGTCACGTTTTTCTTGATGTTCTGGACACCGCGGATCTTCAGGAAAGGCGTACCGATGCCCTCGATCTCAACCCCTAACTTTTGCAGGAAATAACAGAGGTCCTGGACCATGTAGTCGCCGCTAGCGGCCTGCACGAAAGTGGTTTCGGTGGTGCGCGCGGCGGCCATAAGCACGTTATTGGTCACCGTGTTACCGGCTTCGTATAGCACCATTTCGCCCGGCGCCTTTTTATTGACGGTCACCTGATAATTGCCAGTGTGGGCAGCTATATCTACCCCGAACTCTTCCAATGCGAAAAGGTGTGGCTCGACGGTCCTGCGTCCCAGTTCACAACCGCCAGCATAAGGGATTTGGAAGTCTTTATAATCATGCATCAACGGGCCGATCAGCATCAGAACGCTGCGGGTCTTGCGGGCTGCCGCGGCATCCAGCTTATCCAGACGCAGTTTGGCCGGCCGCCGGATCTCGATATCGTTGCCGCTCAGCCATTTGACCTGCACGCCGATGCTTTCCAGGACCTCGATTATCCGATAAACTTCCTCGATGCGCGGAAAAGCTTTGAACCGTGTGACACCGTGATTCAACAGGCTGGCGCAGAGCAGGGCTACAGCGGCATTCTTGCTTGTCTTTAGCGGGATCGAACCATGCAGTTCGTGCCCGCCTTCGATCCGCAAATTGATCGCACCTTCGTTAAGGTTTATCAATGACTTATTAAGGACGTCACTGATCCGTCCGAGGGTTTCCAGGCTCAAGTTCTGCCGCCCGTGCTCGATCCGGTTGACCGCCGATTGGGAAGTGTTTAAACGCTTGGCAAACTCGGCTTGCGTAAAGCCTCTTTCTTGCCTTATCTGAGCTATTAATTCGCCAATTTTATGATTAGTATCCGACATATCTTATAAAATATATCATAAATGATATTAATTAGCAATATATTATTGTGACATTTTTGTTTTTTGGTGCTGATACAATAATAGCATGACAGACAAGACAGTTGCGCAATTGATCGCGGAGGAAGAGCAGCGCCAGCGCGAGGGCCTGGAGCTGATCCCAAGCGAAAACTATGTCAGCCGCGACGTGCTGGATGCCATGGGCAGCGTTTTCACCAACAAGTATTCAGAAGGCTATCCGGGCAAACGTTATTATGGCGGTCAGCAATATACCGACCAGGTAGAACAGCTAGCGATCGATCGCGCCAAGAAGTTGTTCAAAGCCGATCACGCCAACGTGCAACCACACTCCGGCGCACCAGCCAACGAGGCGGTTTATTCGGCATGGCTGGAACCTGGCGACACCGTTCTGGCCATGGATCTGAGCCACGGCGGTCATCTGACGCACGGTGCCCCTGTGACCCGCTCCGCGAAGCTGTATAACTTCATCCGCTACAAGATGAAAGACCCGTCTACCGGTGAGATTGATTATGATGAACTGCGCGAACTTGCACTTAAGCATAAACCTAAAATCATTCTGGCGGGCTTCAGCGCCTATCCGCGAGAGCTGGATTATGCCAAGTTCGCCGAGATCGGCAACGAAGTCGGCGCGCTGCTGATGGCTGACATGGCGCATATCGCCGGCCTGATCGCCGGCGGAGTGGCCCGCAATCCCTTTGACGATGGCTTCCACGTGATAACTACCACCACCCATAAGACTTTGCGCGGTCCGCGCGGCGGCCTGATCCTCAGCCGCGGCACCGTTGGCAACCCGCTCAAAAAACCAGATAAGACGCTGGAAAATATCCCGACGCTGGTTGACCGCGCTGTCTTTCCTGGCATGCAGGGCGGCCCGCACGAGCATATCATCGCCGCCAAAGCCGTGGCGTTCGGCGAGGCGCTCAAACCCGAATTCAAAGATTACGCACAGCAGATCGTGGTTAATGCCAAAGCCCTGGCAGATGGGTTAAAAAAGCGCGACTTTACGCTGGTAACCGGCGGCACCAGCAACCATCTCATCCTGGCAGACGTCCATAGCAGCTTCGATATAAATGGCGGCGTGGCCGAGGAAGCGCTCGACAAGATAAACCTGACCCTTAATAAGAACGCTATTGCCGATGATCCGCTACCACCTTTCCGGCCAAGCGGCATACGCCTCGGCACACCGGCTATCACGACACGCGGCCTAAAAGAAAAAGACATGGAAAAAGTCGCAGAATGGATGAGGCAAGCTATAGATAACAGAGAAGATTCAAAAACACTTAACATGTTAAGTGATGAGGTAAAAGAATTCGCTTTGCGATTCCCGTTGCCGAGCGATAAATTGAAAGAGCAGGGATAAGGACATGCCTACCATCGGAGAAGTATCTACGGCCGAGGCAGATATTTTTGAAGAGCGAATCGAAGCGCTCGAAGCGTTGTATAAGGGACTGGGCCACAATGCGTTAGTAAATCGCTCTGTAGCTGAAACAGCGAGACTTTTATACGAACGCGCACTCGTAGCTATAATCGATTCCGGGATTGTTATTGAAGGCCTCACCGAGGACAGTGAACTCAGGCATGTCAGATATAACCCGCTTGAGGAAGATGATGAACATGTACCTTTAGATGCCGTCGATAGGAGAAGGCTGCATCAACATTTTTCGCCGATACACTTCACTTTATCCGTGCCTGGCATCACGCCTGAACAGGATCCCGAAAGTCGGGAAATTCAGCCACAGATATTTTTCAGGTGTAGGAATTTTAGGTATACGGGCACCCTTGACGATATTCATTGGCGCCGGAGGATTGAAGACCCGGAAGCCTTTGGCGGCCTTTAATTAGGGTAAAAGTTCAGGTTCCTGCTGCAAGGTAACACCGAATTTTTTCTGCACGGTATCTATAATTTTTTGTTTGAAGGCTAGCAGGTCGGCGGTGCTGTGGGCATGCTCGTTGATCAGCACCAGCGGCTGGGTCGGCCAGGTAGCCATGCCGGTCGCCTGGTCGTGTATGCCTTTCAAGCCTGCTTGGTCGATCAGCCAAGCGGCGCTGATCTTTACCTTGCCGGGCTGCTCTGTCTCCCAATAAGGCACACTGGTGTATGCTTCCTGCATGCGGCGTAAGTTATATTCGTCGATGATCGGATTGGCGAAGAAAGAACCGGTGTTGTGCACCAGCGCCGGATCCGGCAGTTTAGCACTCCGTATAGCTACGACGGCCTCACGCAAAGCGGCAGGCGTGTAGTCCGTAACGCTTTGTTTATCGAAGTAGGCTTGCACGGCGGCATAGAACGGCGGCATGGGATTGCCCTTGGTCAGGTGCAGTGTCAGGGAAGTTATGAAGAATCGTCCATGGTCGGTCACCTTGAAGCGGCTGGTCCGGTAGCCGAAAGCGCAATCGGCCGCCGGAATATTTATAAGTTGGCCGGCCTGAGTATCAAATGCCTCGACCGAAACCAGGGTTTCGGAAATCTCCTGTCCGTAGGCGCCAACATTTTGCACCGGAGTAGCGCCGGCCGTGCCTGGTATCAGGCTGAGGGCCTCTATGCCCGTTAAGCCTGCAGTCACGCTGCGCTCCACCACCTGGTCCCAGTTTTCTCCGGCGCCGATGGTCAGGTAAACACTGGTCTCGTCCTCTTCATAAGTCTCGAATCCGCCTATTTTGTTGACCAACACCAACCCCGGAAAGCCTTCGTCGCGCCAGACGATATTGCTGCCGCCGCCTATCATCAGGATGGGCAAAGAGCGCGAGCGGGCCCAAGCATACGCCTCCGCTACTACCATACGATCGCGTACCTCGAGCAGGTAAGCCGCCGCGCCACCCAGCCCCATGGTAGAGTATTCCGCCAAGCTGACATTTTGCTGAGGGTTCATGACCGTTTCATTATACAGGCTTGCACTGGCGCCCGCGGAGGGCGTAGTATGGAATCAGATGAGTGAGCGAGCACCATTTATTACTTTGGGAAGGCATCTGAAATACGTCCGTGAACAGCTGGAACGAAGTGTTGACGAAGTGTCCGGCGCGGTTGAGATAGACGCTGAAACGCTGGAGAAGATCGAAGCCGGCAAAGAGCGGCCTTCGGAGGACATCCTGTTGTTATTGATAAGCCACTATGGCGTAGAAGAGCAGCAGGCCGTGCAGTTATGGGAGCTGGCCGAATATGACGCTATGGCGCCGGAGCAGATCCGGCCTGACGCTGATATCGCCGCCGGTCAAAAAGTGGTCATGTTACTGGCACTGGATACCCGTACGATGTACAGCGACGGTGTAAAGATCGACATCAATAAGGCCGGCATAACGATGACCTTCACCCAGGCTTCCGGCCAATCCCAGGATTCGCCCGTAGCCAGGGTAGGTATGAGCGCCGAACAGGCTGAAGAAGTCATGCGCTCCCTGCAGCGTGCCATGCTTGAGGCCAAATACGGCGGCCGCAAACTTCTACCGCCACCTGACGTGGACTAACAAAACACTTATGGGAAAAGCGGCACGGGCTATTATTATCGAAGATGGCAATCTGTTGCTCATGCTGCGCAACAAAGAGGGTATGCAATATTACACCTTGGTGGGCGGGCAGGCCAAGCAAGATGAAGACTTAAAAATGGCTCTGGCGCGCGAGGTGAAAGAAGAGACCGGCTTGGAAATTACCAGCGCCAGGCTGGTATTCACCGAGAAACACGCCTCGCCTTATAATGAGCAGTACATATACTTGTGTACGGTGGCCCCGCATTCCGAAGCCGCCATCCAGGAGACGTCCGAAGAAGGCCTGCTGAACAAGATAGGGATAAATACCCATGCGCCGGTGTGGGCCCATCCCAGAGCTTTCGCTGGTGTCCAGTTCAGGACACCGCAGCTCCATCAGGCTATCCTCGACGCCCTGCAAAACGGTTTTCCTGGCAGCCCCGTAGAGCTAACCAGCAGATAGAGGGCGTTAATACCAGATGGGCGGTTGACAACAAAAAAGCATAAGCGTATTTTGAAGAAGTAAAGAAGACAACAATAAAAAGGAATACATATGACATACATGATTATGTACAACACGCTATTGGCGGTAGCGGCCGGTATCGGTCTGCTCGGTATCGCCACGCTCTTTCGTAAACTTCGGCAAGGCACCGCCGTCTATGCCGAGGGCTGGTCGATGTTATTCGGCATAACCGGATTCATCCTGACCGTATTAGGCTTGGTGGTCACCATAACCTGGCCGTACCACGTCGCGGGCACGCTTGACGCCAACATCCTGTTTGGCGAGCCCTCGATCGCTTTCGGCGTCGTCCTTTCGGCGATGGCGTTCTATTTCTGGCACCAGCGTGCCGCGCTGCATCTCGAGAAACTCCAGCGGATGCTTAAACCGGTATCGATCTATGTGTTCGGCGTCGGCCTTATGATGACGGCCTGTGCTATCTCATGGGCCCGCTACCGGCTCGGCGCTGCGCCGCCGGTTGAGCCTATCAGCGGCCATTTCGCCGGCCACCCGGTGCTCGAGTCGTCGTTCCTGGCTTTCCTGTACGGCCTGATCGCCCTGGGTGCACTGTTGTTCCCCTTCGCGCTCCATAAGAAGAGCAAAGATATCGGCGAGCTGATCTATGTGTGCTGGATAGTCGCCGGCGTCATATTGCTGGTCTTCGGCGCCCTTAACTACTACACGCATATCGGCATGCTCCAAAACACCACTGTCGGTACGCACTACAAGTTCTAAATAGGACTTCGATAAATGACAGGAGCTCTCCTTCGAGAGCTCCTTTTTATAAAGCCGAATGGTACGCGCGAAGGGATTCGAACCCCCGACCTTTGGTACCGGAAACCAACGCTCTATCCAGCTGAGCTACGCGCGCTTATCACATGGTACGCCCGGAGGGATTCGAACCCCCGACCTCCTGGTCCGAAGCCAGGCGCTCTGATCCGCTGAGCTACGGGCGCACAGTTACAGGACTATTTTAACAGAGAAGATGATTATTGCGTCCGGACAGTCTGAACCTCTACAATCATAATTCTTTTAATGCTAAGTCAACGACCTCTTTGTAGTATGCCGTGCCTGGACGCAGTCTGCCAAAATTGACCAGTCGACCGGCCTGTAGTAGTGTTTGGATTTTCCTGCGCCCCACCAACCGTATGGCGGCAACCTCTGCAGCTTGGCGCTCCAAATGCTTCACCTGAACAGGTATCTTAACGTGATAAGTATAGATGAAGAACCTAGAATATTTTTTATAGCTTGGGTGATAGGTGTTCCATTTGCGCGTATCGATAAGCCGCAACCACTCCTTATTAATTTTTATGCCTGTTTCCTCTTCAATTTCTCTCATAACTGCGTGCTCGGGCGACTCTCCATCATCAACGCCGCCGCCAACCCCGATATCTAACCGACCCGGGAAGAAGACTATCGTCTTGGAACGCTTTTCGATGAGGAATTTTCTATCAACGGTAGTGATAATGGCATGGCACCCTCGCCGAAAAAGCCCTCTGTCGCTAGCCCATGAAACGGGCAAGCGGTAACCAAGAGTACGATTATTTTCATCTACTATGTCTGCCCAGCTGACGCTAGTCAATTCGTAGGCCAGGGAGGAGACCTTATTTCGTATAATCCTGTAAGTTTCGACCGCAATTTGGTTTAGGACGTCAGCATCGGAAAGGTCACCATTCCTTGCGGCAATTACTTCGTCAACGTCTTTTATGTCCCAAACGACGCATTTGGCGGAATTTACGGAATACAGACCAAGAGCGTCTTCATAAACGTCTTTGTTCATAAAAACGACTATGTCCGCCGTGTCCAGATATTGTTGTGACGTTTGAATCTTATCAGGGGAAACATGTGTGCGAATGTTGAAATGACGGGCTGCGTAATCACCGTATGAAGAAAAGCTGATGCCCGGATTTTCGTAACTGTTGATGCCGCTGGAACTTATCGATAGCTCGGGTTTACCCAGGGACTTCATGCAAGCTTCAGCAAGACGGCTGCGATATATATTACCCCTGCAAACGAAGTGTATTTTGTATTTTTTCACCTGATTTTATCATAGCAAAGTCGCTCAGAAAGCGGCTATCTTATAACTAGGCTTTTGGAGAAATAATCCGGTATTTGATATGGGTCACCAGCTTGGTGCCGCCCAGCTCCACCGGTTCCATCCTAAGGTCGGTAACGTTCTCGAATAACCTCGGCCCTTTGCCGATAGTGACAGGAACGACATGCAACCATAGTTCGTCAATCAATCCGGCCGCCAGATATTGGTTCACGGTATTAGCGCCGCCGGCGATCAAGACCGGTTTATCGCCGGCCGATTCCGCCGCTTGCCGCAAAGCGGATTCGATCCCATCGTTGACGAAATAAAAAGTCGTGCCACCATTCATGGTGATAGGCTCGCGCTTCCTATGAGTCAGCACGAAAACCGGCGCGTGAAAAGGCGGCTCGTCTCCCCACCAGCCTTTCCATTCACGTCTCTCCTCTAATTCCGGCGGGGCGAACATGTTCCACCCCATGATATAAGCGCCCGCGACTGAACTCAGGTAGGCGATTTCTGCTTCGTGCTTTTCGCGCTCATCAAACATCCAGCTATGCAATAGTTCCGATTGTATATCTCCGAACGGGTTCTGCTCCGTCTCATTGGCTCCAGCCACGAATCCGTCAACGGACATCGCTATACCGCATATGACCTTACTCATGTAATAAGTGTATCAATAAAATCCTTTTACGCTTGTGGTTTTTACTCCGGGCTGTTAGGATACGCCAAAAGGGTTTGATTAAATAAACATGACACGCCTCCGCGCCTATACACGCAGAATCAGTATGTTGGCAACCAGCATGCTATTCGCGACGCTTGTTATCGCGCCTCATGCCTTGGCGGCGCTGGCGATCATCGAATACGACGTACCGACAGGCAGCAGTACGCCTTATTCCATCACCGCCGGCCCGGACGGCAACTTGTGGTTTACAGAAAACACGGGCAATAAAATAGGAAAAATCACACCTAGCGGTGCGATTACTGAATATGTTGTCCCGACAAGCAACGCGACATTGACAGGTATCACCACGGGCCCGGACGGCAATTTATGGTTCGGTGAAGGTAACGCCAACAAAATCGGCAAAATCACCACCGGCGGAGTGATTACCGAGTATAACATCCCGACAACCAATGGCGGACCTTGGGGCATTATTACCGGCCCGGACGGCAACCTATGGTTCACGGAGACCTTGAAAAACAAAATCGGCAAAATCACCACCAGCGGCGTGGTTACTGAGTATGCCTTGCCGAGTGGCGTAGAACCGACAGGCATAACCCCCGGCCCGGATGGCAACCTGTGGTTTGTCGAAGAGTCTGCTTATATAGGCAAAATCACCACCAACGGCACCATCACCGAGTACAACGTCGGAGGCAATATACGCTTTGATATTATTACTGGTCCGGACGGCAACCTATGGTTCACGGATTACATAGGCAATAATATAGGCAAGATCACCACCAGTGGTACGGTCACCAACTACGCTATCCCGACAAGTAATGCCTATCCCCGGGGCATCATCACGGGCCCGGACGGCAACCTGTGGTTCACTGAAGGCGGTGTTGGCAAGCTCGGTAAGATTACGCTCTCCGGTGCTATTACCGAAGAAGACCTGTCTAGCAGTAGCGCCCAACCGGTCGAGCTGGTCACGGGTCCCGATAATAACATTTGGTTCACAGAGTCTTTCATTAACAAAATAGGTGCTTTGACAGGTGTGCCGGTTATAGGTCAAAATTCAAATTCTACATCCGGAACTAATGGGGCAAACTCCTCGAACAATAACCAAACCGCCGACCCTGCCGCTCCCGAGACGGGCTTCGGCGAACCCGCGAATAGCTCTGTCGTTCGGCTACTGGCCGCAGCGTCGCTACTATCTATCGGTGCCGGTATAGCTCTAGTCGGCAGGCCCAGGATTCTTCAGCTTAGAACCCATCGCAGCTGTAAATAGGTATATTAATGAAGCTTCTCACCTCTATTTAACATCTCTATAAATTTATCTATCCTGGCAATTCTGGTTTCCGGCTTCTTGGCGGTTTGCACTCGCCAGCAGAATGCATAGACATTCGCTTTGTTCAGAGTTTCAAAAAATTGCCTGGCTTTAGGATTTTTGTCTAACGCAGCTTGAAAATCTTCGGGCACTTTACTGGCGCTGGGGGAGTCATAAGCGTCATCCCATCTACCATCGTGCTTCGCCTCGTTAACTGCAGCCAATCCCGATGGCTGCATCTTACCTATTTTAATCAGTGATTCGACCTTGGCGACATTATTTTTTGACCAGATGCTTTTTGGTCCTCTGGGAGTAAACTTCTGCAGGAAATAATCGTGATCATACGCTTGCTTCTGGCTGTCTATCCAGCCGTAGCATAGCGCTTCTTCCAGGGCTTCCTGGTAGCTCACAGATTTTTTACTAGATGATTTCTTAGCATGTTTGAGCCATACGCCTTGTGGCCGATTATGATTATTCTCGAGCCAGGCATTCCAGTCCTTTTGTGAAGCGAAAAGTAAAACAGGCAAATCTTTAAATAATTCCATAATAAAAGGATAGCAATAAAAAA
Organism: Saccharimonadales bacterium (SeqCode); assembly: GCA_035547815.1. Taxonomy (GTDB): domain Bacteria; phylum Patescibacteriota; class Saccharimonadia; order Saccharimonadales; family UBA4665; genus JARIHC01. The sequence goes on along the minus strand of DASZUB010000003.1, from coordinate 903 downwards.
CTCCTCAAAACAGGGGAGTTTAAGCATAAGCGGTATTGGAGGGCCATCTGGGACTCGAACCCAGGACACCCTGCTTAAGAGGCAGGTGCTCTAACCAGCTGAGCTAATGGCCCATCTCGCCGGACTCAGAAAACTTTAGCAAATTACCTCTGTTTTGGCAAGGTTTACGCTATACTGTATCCCATGAAATCACTTAACGGCAGCGAACTGGCCGAGTTTATTAAAGAGCGCCAGGCCCATCAGGTCCGGGCTTTGCGGCAGGCTCACGACATCTTTCCTAAGCTTGCGATAGTAGTGACCGTGGAGAATCCCGTAATTGAGACGTATATGCGTCTGAAATGCCGTTACGGCGAAGATATTTTGATCGACGTAGATATTCATCGGGTTAAGCAAACAGAGGTGCAAGAAACACTTAACATGTTAAGTAATGACAAAGCCGTTCATGGAGTCATTGTTCAGTTACCTTTGGAAGATGTCTCGCAAACAGATGAAATAGTTAATATGGTGCCTCCTGAAAAAGACGTCGATGCGCTTGGCCAAGATGCCAAATTCGATCCCGCCACGCCGATGGCCATAATGTGGCTGTTAGCAGGCCATAACATTGACCTTAGAGGCAAGAGAGTGTTACTGGTCGGGCGCGGCAAGCTGGTCGGCGCGCCGCTCGAAAAAATCCTTAAGGAATCTGACGTGGACGTCCATGTAGTTGACCGCGGCACCAAGGACCTCAAGAGTGAGACGCTGCAGGCTGACATTATAATCACGGCGACCGGCAGCCCGGCGGTACTGAAGTCCGATATGATCAAGTCGGGCGCCGTCGTCGTGGACGCCGGCGTGGCTTCGGAATCCGGTAAGACCGTCGGCGACCTGGCCGAGGACGTTTACGAACGCGACGACATCAGCCTG
>DASZUB010000002.1:0-8471 GCA_035547815.1 Saccharimonadales bacterium (SeqCode) | reverse complement strand
AATCTTCGGCCGACACCCGGAATTCCCGGCCATCAAGGTCCAGCGCCTTGACGCGTACCTTGGTGTGGCGGGGAACTTTGCCGTAGATGTTAGGCACGCTCAGGCAGCCCTCGAAATCGGCTACCACTTCACCTTCGTGCTTGGTGATTTCCGGGTTGATAAAAACGGTGAAATTCTTGTTGCTCTTATCTCTGGAATCTTCGCGGACGATGACCACGCGGTATAATTTGTCGATCTGCACGGCGGCCAGCGCGACGCCGACCTCGTGTTCGCGGCTGGCGTCCCAATCCAGCGTGGCGGCTTTCATATCTTCGACGATCTGCTTTATTTCAGGGGTAACCAACCCAACCCGCCTCGATTTTTGTCTCAGATGTGGATTCGGTAAGGCGATGATGTCGTCTTTGGTCATAACTTCGGTACCAGTATAACTTATGCGCTAGAGTAAATCCATCGGGTCGAGGTCGTAACTGACACCGGACGGCAGGTTCGAGATAATTTTCAGCAGCTGGCCGCGATCCTTGGCTTTGACTACCAGCTGCCACTGGTATTTATTCTGCAATTTCTCGTAAAAAGACGGCGCCGGACCTTCGACGATAATACGCGGAGCAACAGATAGGATGTGTGACTTCAGGTCCTGGGCTGCGGTCTCAGCGGCCTTCACGGTAGCCCGTCGTACGGTCAATTTCAAGAGGTAACAGAAAGGCGGGAACAAGAATTCCTGGCGGCTGGCTATCTCGGTCTCGTAAAAACCTTCGTAATTGCCGTCTATGGCCGCTTTCAGCACGGGGTGGTTGGGATGATAGGTCTGGATGACGGCCCGGCCGGGCAGGTGGCCGCGGCCGATCCGCCCCAACACCTGGCTGATCAGTTGGAACGTGCGCTCCTGAGCCGAAAAATCCGGCAGATAAAGACTGGTGTCGGCCAGCAAAATGCCCAGTACGCTTAAGGCGGGCAGGTCCAGTCCTTTGGCTAGCAGCTGGGTTCCGATAATGATGTCGGCTCCGTCGCCTTCCCGTATCTGTTCGTACAGCTGCTCAAAGCGCTCGGCCTTGGCGTTATCGGTGTCAAAACGCAGTACCCGGGCGTTCGGGAATAGCTTCTGCACATCGTCGACGATGGCTTTCGTACCGGCGGTCTTGAAGATGATCTCGGCATGTCCGCACTCGGGGCAGCTCACGGGCGCCGGCGCACTGTAATCACAACTATGGCAGCGCAGTTCGTGCCGGTCGCCATGGTAAGTAAGCGGCAGATCGCAGTGCGGGCAAGTGGCCTGCCAGCCACAGTTCTCGCACATTACCAAGCGGGCCGTGCCGCGTCGGTTCAGATACAGCAGGCTCTGTTCGCCGCGACTCAGCGCACCCTCCACGGCTGCTATCAGCGGCTGGCTCAGGTACGGAGAACGGTTGAATAGGCCATGTTCCTTGCGGTCGACGATGGTTATCTCTGTGGCTGGATGCTCGCCCGGCTGGGCCAGGCCGGATAACTTAATGATCGGCTTGGATTTTTGCTTGGCCAAGTAGAAATCGCTGAGCGAAGGCGTGGCGGAACCTAGGATAAGCGTAGCCCGTGTCAGTCTCGCCAGGTAGGACGCTACGCGGCCGGACTGGTAATCGGGCGCCTGTTCCTGCTTGTAGGCTGCCTCGTGCGCCTCATCGAGCACGATAAGGCCTGGGTTAGCCAGCGGCGCGAACAGTGCCGAGCGAGCGCCGATTATGACCAGAGGCTCCTTGGAGCGCAGGCAGGCCAGCCAGGCGCGCTGCCGCTCGACCGGCGTCAGCTGCGAGTGCATTACTATTACACGGTCATCGAAGACCTCCCGGAAGCGGCCGGCCAGCTGGGTCGTCAGGCTGATTTCCGGCGTCAATATGATGGCTGATCTGCCGCTATTTACGGCTTTGACGGCCAGCTCGGTGTAAACGCGCGTCTTACCGCTGCCGGTCACGCCGTGGAGGATATACGTGTCGTGTTCCGACATGGCTTCCACGGCTTTTTTCTGCTCTTTATTAAGCGGTGGCAGCTGCTTGGTGCCCAGCGCCTTGAACTTGTCCGGCGGTTGGGCTTCGAGCTGTTTTTTAGTCAGGTTGCCTGGCAGCAGCTGCTGGGCTATGATCCCAAGCGGCGCCGGATAGTAATCCTGGATCCATGCAGCCAGTTTTATCAGATGAGAAGGCAAGGTTGGCAGATCAAGGATCTCACCGATCGGCTTTGTCTTGAAGCGCGGTTTGGCTGTCGTACCGCTCACGAAGCCCAATACCGGCTCGCGCTGCAGCTCGACGCGCACCACGACGCCGGTCCTCAGGCGCCTGTCACTGGAATAGGTCAGCGGATCCTGACCGTGGTAACGGTTACTGCGTACCCAAACTTCGTAGTAATACATACTACTAGTTTATAACTAAGCTGAATATTGTTAAAAAATTTGCCAAACTATTACACGCGGGCTATACTAAAAATCAACGTTGTCCAGACAACAATAAGGAGCTTATGTTAGACGTATTTATTACATCCCGTGTAAGGCGCAAAATCATCGTGATCTATGCCAAATACCCTGATTTTAAGACTCATGTGAGGGGTCTGGCCAAGCTTATCAAAGAAGATGCCGGCAATATCCAGCGCGAGCTTAAGCGTCTTGAAAAGGTAGGTTTCCTGGTCAGTGAACGCCAGGGAAACACAAAAGTGTATTCTACCAATAAACAGTTCCCGATTTTTCGTGAATTGCAAAGTATAGTGTTGAAATCACAACGCTCGGCACAACAAAAGCGGGTCACCGGCTAAAAACGGTTGCAAAAATAACCCCTGTTCTGTACAATAACGCCTGATGATACAAGTTACACGTAAGGATTCCAAAGAATCCGCAGAAAACCTGCTAAGGCGCTTTAACCGCAAAGTGCAGCAGTCCGGCACCTTGAGTACTGTTAAGCAGAAGCAGTATTTCCAGAAGCCGACCAGCAAGACGGAGCGCCGCAAGAAGGCGATTATCCGCCAGGAGCGCAAGGCAGCCAAGGCGAAACGCATAAAGTTAGGGCAGCGCTAACGGGCAAATGCTGGAAGACAAGCTCGAGCAGGACCTCAAAACCGCCCTGCTGGCCAAGAATGCGCAGAGGGTCAGTGTTCTTCGCGGCCTTAAGAGTGTATTGCTGAACGTCAAAGTGGCTGAGGGCAAGCGCGAATCGGGCTTGAACGACGATGAAATAGTGGCCATCCTGGCCAAAGAGGCTAAGAAGCGCCAGGAAAGCGCCGACCTGTACAAGCAAGGTGGGAGCGATGACAGGGCGGAAGCCGAGCTGGCCGAGAAGGCCATCATCGAGGAATACTTGCCGGAACAGATGAGCGAAGAAGAGGTGGCCGCCTTGGTCGACGAGGCTATCACAGCCACCGGCGCTAAAGAGCAGAAAGATATGGGCAAGGTGATCGGCATGGTGAGGTCCAAGGCCGGCGCCGGCGCGGACGGCGCTTTGATCGCCCGTTTAACCAAAGAGAAGCTGGGAGCCTAGTGTGATTATCCTTATGGGCGTCGCCGGCGCCGGCAAAAGCATGCAGGGCAGGATGTTCGCCGATGAACACGGCTACGCCTGGGTCTCGACCGGCGAGCTGTTCCGCGTACTGGTCACCGGCAAGCGCCGCCAACAGATGCTGGAGGGCAAACTGCTCAGCGACGACGAAGTCATAGAACTGATAGACGATACCTTGAAACAGCTGATAGACACCAACCAGGAATTCCTGCTGGACGGTTTCCCGCGTACCAAGCCGCAGGCCGACTGGCTGCTCGAGCAGGTCAAACAGGGGCGGTTCGGTCTGACGGCTATTTTCAATCTGAAAGCCTCGCGCGAAGTGGTCAAACGACGCCTTTTGGAGCGGGGCCGCCAAGATGACACCGAAGCGGCTATCAAGCGGCGCTTCGAGGAGTACGAAGAAGTGACGTTGCCGATCATCGATTATTTCAAGCAAGCCGGCATAAAAGTCTACGACATCGATGCCGATCAGGATCCGGCAGCCGTTCATGATGACATCCTGCGTTACATAGACAAGGACTAGCGTGCAAACAAAAGTCAAAACCAAAAGTGAAATCGCCGCTATGCGGGAAAGCGGCCGTATGTTGGCCACGGTGCTGGCCGCGCTCAGGCCGCAGGTCCAACCCGGTATATCTACCAAGCAGTTGGCTGATCTGGCAGCCGTCGAACTAAAGAAATTAGGCGGCGAGCCGAGCTTTCTGGGTTACCAGGGCTTCCCGGACGTCATCTGCATATCCCTCAACGACGAAGTGGTGCATGGTATTCCCAGCTCTGAGCGTATCGTCCAAGAAGGCGATATCGTCGGCCTGGATTTCGGCGTCACCTATAAAGGCATGATTACCGACGCGGCGATCAGCGTGATCGCCGGCAAACCCAAGGCCAAAGGCCACCGCGATCTGCTAGCACGTACCGAGAAAGCGCTCCAGACCGGTATTCAGGCTGTCCACGATCGGGTGCGCACCGGCGATATCGGTTCGGCCATCGAATCTTACTTGAGTCAGTACCCTTACGGCATCGTCCGCGACATGGTCGGCCACGGTGTCGGACATCACGTACACGAGGACCCCAACGTTCCAAACTACGGTCGCCCGGACACCGGCCCTTGGCTGGACAAAGGCATGACGATCGCCATCGAACCGATGGTCACCTTGGGCACCGAACAGGTTTACATAGCGCCAGACGGCTGGACGATCAAGACGGCCGACGGCAAATGGGCCGCCCACTTTGAGCACACGGTACTGATCACCGAAGATGGCGCCGAAGTACTGACCAAGCTTTAGCGTAAAGCTTTATTATTCAGAGCGTAACCGCTATACTAGGCCATAAGGTAGACAAGACCTTCTTAAGATGCAGAACCAAAACCAAGAATATTTCGTCGGTCTCGATATCGGTACCAGCCAGACCCGCTGCGTAGTCGGCATGATGGATCCGCACGGCGGCAATCCTTCTATCATCGGCCATGGCGCGGCGCCGAACCAGGGTATGCGGCGTGGTACGGTGGTGCATATCGACGAAGTCGCCGACGCCATCGTCAAGGCTGTCACCGAGGCGGAGCGCATTTCCGGCAAACAGATCAACCATGCCACCGTCAACGTCAACGGCAGCCACGTGGAGGGCATTAACTCGGAGGGCGTCATCGCCATCAGTACCGCCAACCGCGAGATAACCCCTGAGGACCGTCTGCGGGTGGAAGAGGCGGCGACCATCGTCAGCCTGCCGGCCAACCGTGAAATCGTCCAGTTCTTCGCTAAGAATTATAGCCTGGACGGTCAGCGCAACATCAAGGACCCGGTCGGTATGCACGGCGTGCGTCTCGAGGTGGACGCCCATATCGTGACGGCTGCCTCGCCGAACCTGCGCAGTCTTGACCAGGTGCTGGAAAAGGCCGAGATCCGGGCCACGCACCATACCGTTTCCGGCTTGGCAGCGGCCGAAGCCGTACTGACCCGCCAGCAGCGCGAGGCCGGTACGTTATTACTAGACATCGGCGCTGGCACGACTAACCTGATCGTATTTGAAGACGGGGAAGTCCAGCACGTATCGGTCCTGCCGATCGGCGGCCAGCATATCACCAACGACCTGGCCATCGGCCTTAAGACGGATATCGACATCGCCGAAAAGGTCAAACTGGAGCATGCCAGCCTGAAAGCCGGCGCCGCCGACAAGAAATCGACGGCCACCTTGCGGCTGGGCAACAAGATGCACCATTTCGATTTCGAAGAGATTATCATGGTCACCGAGGCCCGCGTGGACGAACTCCTGGAGCACGTCGACAAGGAGCTTCATAAGATAAAACGGGCAGGTAAGCTGCCGGGTGGCGTAGTGCTGACCGGTGGCACCTCCAACTTGCCAGGACTGGATGAATTCGCCCGCGAAAAACTGCAGCTGCCAGCCCGGGTCGGCCGCCTCCGAGATATCGGCGGCCTGGCTGATACCGTGGAGGGCCAGAGCTATGTCACGGTCGTCGGCTTAATGTTGCTCGATATGTTGCTGCTGCCATCATTGCCGCCGCAGCACGAACGCGGCAAAGGCGCCGCCAACGCCCGCGCCATTCTGGACGGCTTGGTCGGCCGTTTCCGCCGCTAAATTATTACGCTGCATACATTTTTTACATTCAGCCAACGCCACCAAAATTTTCAAAACCGGATTGTACACATAAATAGGCAAGCCGGCAATCATCCACAAAACCTCCAAAAATGCCCGCATAAATTTGTTGAACTCAGCCCCTGGCTCATATATACTAACCAGCATAAAGTTAGGGTTTTTGAAGGGAAAAGGGAGCAGTATGCCAGAGGTAGTAGAACCAGCCATCGAAACGTTCGCGCAGATTAAGGTCGTCGGTGTCGGAGGCGCCGGAGGCGCCGCCATCAACAGGATGATTGACGCCGGTGTCGAGAATGTCGAGTTCATCGCCATCAATGCGGACGCCCAGGCGCTGCACCATTCCAAAGCTGCCAAGAAAGTTCACATCGGCAAGGACGCCACCCGCGGGCTGGGCGCCGGCGCCGATCCGGCAGTCGGCGAAAAAGCGGCTGAAGAATCCCGCGAAGATATCCGCAAGGCATTGGAAGGCGCCGACATGGTATTCGTGACCATAGGCGCCGGCGGCGGCACCGGCAGCGGCGCCGGCCACGTCGTCGCGCAGGTCGCTACCGAACTGGGTGCGTTGGTCGTCGGCTTCGCCACCAAACCGTTCGCCTTCGAGGGCGAAAAGCGGCGCAAAAATGCCGAGGTCGCTATCGACAAGCTGCGCGGCTCAGTCGATACGCTTATCATCATTCCTAATGACCGGCTGCTGCAGACCATCGATCGCGACACGCCTCTCATGGAGGCCTTCAAAGTAGCGGACGACGTATTAAGACAGGGCGTGCAGGGCATTTCCGATCTGATCACCGTCCACGGACTGATCAACCTCGACTTCGCCGACGTCAAGACCGTCATGGCCAAGGCCGGCTCGGCGCTGATGGGTATCGGCCGCGCCAACGGCGAGAACCGTGCCGTCGAGGCCGCCAAACAGGCTATCGAGTCGCCACTCCTGGAAGTTTCCATAGACGGCGCCCGCGGCGTGCTGTTCAACGTTATCGGCGGCAACGACCTGTCGATGCACGAGATCAACTCCGCCGCCGAGGCCATCACCACGGCCGCGGACCCGGATGCCAATATCATCTTCGGTGCTACCATCCAACCCGACCTGGAAGGCGAAGTCATCATCACTGTCGTGGCCACCGGCTTCGACGCTTCGTATTTCGCCAAGGGCCGCAACAAACGCGAAACCGCGGCCGCTGCTGCTACCATACCGCGCCTGGAAAACACCGACCGCACCTCCAAGCAGGATGAGAAGGCCTTGGCGGACATAGACATGAACCTGGACGACGGTGCCAAGGAAAGCGCCCATGATTTTGAGAACCACGACGCGCCGATGCCGAACATCTGGGCGATCGGCGACGATGAGGATAGGGGCGAAGAAGAGCAGGCCAGCGTCGTTGCCGGCCATGGAGGCCATGACGACGAGGACGACCTGGAAAAACCATCTTTCCTGCGCCGCCTGGGCCGCCGCCGCAAAGAAAAGGCCGCGGTAGAAGAGCATCTGGAAGACGATCAGGATAAGAGCGGCCTGCTGGAAAACGCTGACGCCGACACTGCCAGTGATGACGCCGACACTGCCATTGACGAGGACATTGAAAGCGTCAAAGTCGAGCCGGAAAAGCCCGCCAAAGACAGCCAAAAATCCGACGACGAAGCCGATAACTCCTCAAAATAGCCGAAATCCGTACTAAATAATACAGCGTAAAAAGCCTTGCAAAGCACTACAGCTGGGGGTATATTGGAAGAACACAGCACTATATGTAGAAAAACAAACACATATCACGTATAGACGACTGTGAGCACATTTAAGGAGGCTAACGTGAAATGCAACCAATGCCATAGCGATGACATAAAGGTCATTGAGTCACGCGATGTCGCAGAGGGCCAAGCTATCCGTCGCCGCCGTATGTGTGTCGCCTGCGGGCAACGCTTTACGACATACGAACGATTGGAGCGTCCGCAGCTGATCATTATAAAAAATGACGGGACACGCGAACTCTTCAACCGTACCAAGCTTATGGCTGGACTATATCGGGCATGCGAGAAAACCCCGGTCACCAGTCTGCAGCTGGAGGATGTCGTGAACAGCGTGGAGCAGGACCTATACGCGTGCGGTGAGCAGGAAGTGCGCTCCAACAAGGTCGGCGAGCTCGTCATGGACAAGCTGGCCCGGCTCAACGAGGTAGCGTACGTACGCTTCGCCAGCGTTTACAGACGGTTCAAAGACATAGCGAGCTTTGAACGCGAGCTGTCAATGGTCAGGCAAGGCAAGCATATTGCCGAGCCGGCAGAGGCATCGTCAGCCAAAATAAAAAACTAAAAAAATAATAAAACCATAGAGGTGTTCGCTCCGGGCTATTGAGAGGGTACGGCGCG
>DASZUB010000001.1:0-16388 GCA_035547815.1 Saccharimonadales bacterium (SeqCode) | reverse complement strand
GGGTTTCTTTGGCAGGATGGACTATGCCATCCTTGAAGACAGCCTGGATTTTGGCGGCCGTCTCAGGCATGAACGGCTCCAGCAGACCCGCGATCTCGAGCAGCGCGCCGGCCTGGTAGGCCAGTACTTCTCGCAGATGGTCCTTATCGTCCGTCTTGGCGATTTCCCAAGGTTTCTCTTCTTCGATGTACTGGTTCAGGCCACGGACTTGCTCCCACACTTCATCAAGCGCCCGGTCAAAACGGCAATTATCAATAGCCGCCTCGTATTGGGCGATGTCGTGGCTGGCTCCGGGGATATCGCCGACCACACCTTCCTGGTAACGCTGGATCATAACGATCGTCCGCTGCACCGTGTTACCTAGCTCGTCGGCCAATTCGTTGTTATAGGCAGCTTCAAAGTGCTGCCACGAGAAGTCGCCATCATTGTAGCTGGGAATGTGGCGCAAGAAGTAATAGCGAAAGGCTTCGGCGCCATATTTTTCTATGATTTCATGTGGCGCTACATAGTTACCCAAGCTTTTGCTCATTTTTTTGCCATCAACGTTGATGAAACCGTGGATATACAGCTTGCGCGGTAGCGCCAGACCCAAGCCAAGCAGCATGCCCGGCCAGATGGCCGCATGGAAACGGGCGATATCCTTGCCCACGACCTGCACCGTAGCAGGCCAGAAAAACTTGAAATCTTCGTTTTCCGGATAGCCCAGTACGGTTATGTAATTCATCAGCGCTTCGAACCAGACGTACATCACTTGGCCAGGGTCGCCCGGTACCGGTACACCCCAGTTTATCTTGTCTTTAGGGCGGCTGACGCTGATGTCTTCCAGGCCGTCCTTCAAGATGCTAAGAATCTCGTTGCGCCGCGTCTCCGGTATGACACTAAAATCGCCGCTTTCGATACTTTTGCGGATCTGTATGGTGTATTTGCTAAGTTTGAAAAAGTAGTTTTCCTCTTCAACCTTTTCAAATGGACGGTTATGGTTCGGACAGACTCCTTTGTTGGCTTTAACTTCGGCTTCCGTGAAGAAGGCTTCGTCGCCGGTGCAATACCAACCGCTGTACTTGCCTTTGTAAATGTCTTTCTCGAGCGCCCGCCAGATCAGCTGGGCTCGCTGTTCATGGCCGCGGTCGGTGGTGCGGATAAAACGATCATTGCTGATCTTTAAGGTATCTGTCAGCTTGCGGAACTGCGCTTCCATCTGGTCGGCCAGCTCTTTGGGCGTAATTTTCATTTCGGCGGCTTTTTCGGCGATCTTGCCACCGTGCTCATCGGTACCGGTACTGAAGATGACCTTGTCGCCGCGCTGTCTGGCGCGCCGGGCCAGTACGTCGGCCATGATGAATTCCATGGCGTGGCCCAGATGCGGCTCACCGTTCACATAAGGCAGGGACGTGGTGACATAGAAATAATTGCTCATAACGAAACCATATTATAACAGAGACTGCGCCCCTAGGCTTTGTCTATGTAGTCGCGGCAGAAGCGCTCGAAGACGGCGTTGGTCCAGCCGAAACCGGTCTGGCTGGGGTATAGCCCTTTAAGGGGCGGCTTCTCAGGCGATACCACGTTGTACTTCTCTAGGAATAGGTGGTTTTTTTGGAACCATTGCAGATTGGTCTGCAGCCATTTATTGGCGATGCGCTTGGCATCACTGTGGTAGCCATAACGCTCTAGCCCCTGCACTACGATGAAGTGCAAAGGCGCCCAGCCGTTGGGATAAGCCCACTGCGTCGGCATGCTGCCGAGTACGAACTGGCCGAGCGGCAGCGCGTCGGTGGTCGCCAAGCCGCCTTTGTTCTCAAACCGCCGAAGCGCCCTGACCAAGTCAGCCGCCTGCATATCGCTGACCATACCAGCCCACATCGGGAAATAAGCGGCCAGGCTGTTTATGCTGCTGCGCTTTTCCTTGATGTAGTTGTAATCATAATAGAGGCCGCGGGCCTGGTCCCACATCAGCTTGTTCATGGTCTTTTGGCGTTCCCTGGCAGCTGCGCGCCAGTGATCTGCCTCGTCCTTGTCGTTCATTATCTTGGCCGCCCGCACGAAATCCATCTCGTACTTGTACAGCAGTGCGTTGAGATCGACCGGCAGATAGTTCAAGGCATGGCGGTCGAACCGTGGTGTCATATCCCAACCGCTCTCGGCTTCGGCCAAGTCGTGCAGGTAGTTGAAATCGTAATAGCGGCTCAGACCTTTATAAACCTTGCGTTCGTTCGGCTTCTTTTCGCCCATCCAGACGACCTTATATTCCTGCTTGGCGACTTCTATATGCTTTTTCAGCCAATTGACACCTGGGTTATAAGTTTCGTAGACGTCAAAGATGAACGTCGAGAGCAAAGGCGGCTGCGAACGCCCCGTCAGGTAAGTCCTAGAGGCGTTGGGAATGACTTTGAAACGCTTAAAAAGCGACTCCAGGTCCTCCAATATGCCGGTTACCATCTCTTTGTGCTCTTCGTCGAGCATACCCTGGACCATGAAATAACTGTCCCAGTAATAAAGCTCGTTGTAATCGAATCCCGTCTTTTCACGGTAAGAAGGCACTAAGTACGGTTTGGGCAGCCCCAGCAGACTTTCATCGTCCTTAGGATGATAGCGCTCTACTTTCGGCCAATACGCGGCCACGTAATCCCGGGCCGCTGCAACATCCTCCGGGCTCAGGCTTTTGCCCGGCTTAAGAGGTCTTTGCAGCGTCCTGGTGACAATTTTTTTTGCGGTGTGTGTGGCACGTCGCCGTGCCTTGTCGAGTGGCGCCATCGTCCTTTCAGACTAGTGGTTTAATAATTGCCGGTCAAGCAATTATTATTTTTAGCGGTCTTCGCGCGGTTTTGCTTCGTTGACTACGATCGGGCGGCCGTCGAGCTCTTTGCCGTTCAGCTCGTCGACGGCTTTCTTAGCCTCTTCTTCCGAAGACATTTCTACGAAACCGAAACCTCGGCTGCGGCCCGACTCGCGGTCTTTGATTACGTTGGCGGATACTACCGTGCCAGCGCTTTCAAAAAACTGCTTCAGGCTATCATCGTCAGTAGCCCAGGCTAATGAGCCTATGAATAGTTTGGTTGCCATAATTATTACTCTCCTGATGTCCGAGGTAACTATGGCGAGCCAAGTTAGCTGCTCCTCTTAACATGTATTTTATTTGTAAAACCTAGATCTCTTAGCAGCTTTTTCTAGCGCTGTTAGTGTAACAGTTCCACCGCTGTCACGCAATAGCATTTAATTGACTTTTAATGAACGGGTGTTACAGTATAAGCATTAACAATTTGAAAAACAGAAAGGGGGTAATCCATTGAAAAGTCCTAGATCTAACGGGCAGGCAATGAATGCGAACGCGCGGGAGGTACGCGCCTAGCAGCCCCCTCTTGATTATTTGTCCTGCCTAAGTAGGCCGGATACCTTAAGCCGCCTGGCTATTCGCGAGGCGGCTTTTCGCTTTATTATAAGAAATGACGAGACGTGCGGACTATCACCGCGCCTAGCGCTATCTCCAGGAAAACTCCGGCCGCGCCGATCAATATGCCCGCTAGAAGCATCAGGGCATCGTCGAGAATAATCGCCAGACTTATTACCACTACCCCTAGGGCCGGCAAGGTATCCAAGCCCGAAAAAGGTGGCGCCAGGAAGGTGGCCAAAGTCAGGGCGAAGATGACCAAGCCTATGGCCCGCTGGAATAACGGGGCCTGGAAAATCCAACTACCCCGGGTCGTGGAACGCCGTTCGAACCATCGTATCCAGCGCATCATCGTGGGGATAACCTTGCCTGTCAGGGTTTTGCCTAGGTGCATGTGTTTCCATTTTTTGGGCAGCCACGGAGAGCGCAGGCCGATGACCAATTCCAAGCAAAGCAGCATGACGATAATTTCAAACACGTGGGTTATGCCGCCCGTGGGCAGCGGCAAGGCCGGAAAGACCATCAGCACGAGGAAGGTGATGGCAAAGCTTTTGTCCTGGAATACCTCGTCAAGCCCGGTCAGTGTCTTGGGCCCTTTGGATTTGAGCCATGCTTCCAGCTGGACACTGAAAGGTTCGTCGTCGTTACGCTTCATGCCCGTATAATAACTGGTTTATTTGACGTTCACTAGTTGTACTTGGAATACCATCACAGCACCTGGCGGAACAGAACCCTGCCCTTTGGACCCGTAGCCTACAGCCGGCGGTACGATAATCAGGCGCTGGCCGCCCATTTTCATGCCATATACGCCTTCTTCCAATCCCGGAATTACCTGGTGGCCGCCCAGGGTAAAACTGTACGGCTGAGGCTGACCACTGCTGCTGAGGGGCGACTGGTCGACCAAGGCGCCATTGGTCAGCCACACTTTGTAATAAATACTGGCGCCATGTCCGGCGGTCAGCTGCGGGCCGGTCCCTTTCTGGATGTCGCCGAATAAGGCGTCTTTGGAACTCTGATATTTATCATATTGCGAGAAACTGGCCGGATTGATACCGCTATTAGAATTTCCGGCATTATTATTGCTCCCTTGGCCACCTTGCGACTGGCCGCCACTATTGTTTCCTAGCTGGCCGAGTTCGGAAGCCTGCCCGCTGACATTAAGCCCGGCGCTATCCTGGCCCAAGGCTATGTTCGGATTATCGGTAGTGCTGGCATTAGAGGAATTGTCCGACAGTTGTTTAGTATGCCGACTATGCGCGGCGTGCCACCACAGCCCTCCACCGACAATCATCAATGCGGCTACTAAAACGCCGCTACCGATGATAATTTCTGTTTTATTTATCCTCATCTGCCTAAAGACCTATCCCGTATATGGTAACAGATTATAAAAGGTGTTGTAAAAACGCTACGCCGGGGGTTACACTTGTAAGCATAAACATAATAGGAGATATCAAAGTGAATATCGAAACTTTCGCATCAAGCGCCGGCGGCATAGGTGCCGGCATGCTAGTAGTCTGGTTGATCATAGCCGTCCTAGCCATAGCCGGCATGTGGGCAACCTTCAGTAAAGCTGGCAAACCTGGCTGGGCCGCAATCATACCGATCTACAATATTTACGTCCTTATGGAAGTTGCTGGCCGGCCGGGTTGGTGGCTGATCCTTTACCTGATTCCGGTGGTCAACATCGTCATATCCTTGATAGTGTCTATCGATGTCGCAAAAGCTTTCGGTAAGAGCTCTGCTTTCGGTGTTATCGGGCTCTGGCTCTTTTCCATAATCGGATACCTGATGCTCGGCTTCGGGGACGCCAAATACCAAGCTGGCGGCACTGGAAGCCCAGCCGCGCCTACTGGCCCGACGCCTCCGGTAACCCCGACTAATCCAACCACCCCTACGTCGCCAACACCTCCAGCCGCGACTCCTCCGACGCCGCCGCAGGCTCCCGTAGTTTAAGCGACCGCTGCTACTGCTTCCGGCTTTTCTGCAAGTCGGTATAAATTGGTCGCCCCTGGACCTTCCACCGCCCGACGTGCTTCCAGGCTTCCATCACACTGAAGCCGGCCGGCGACAGCATAAAGCCCATCGTCTATCGTAACGGCAGGCTCTGCTCCTGACCTGTTAATACCAAACAATTGCAACATACGGTCGCCAAGCGAAAGCCTACTCCTCAGCTTCTTGTTTTCTATCGCTATCTGGGCGGCTACGTCGAGCAGAGAAAACCAGGTCGCACCCTGATCGTGGACCTCTCTGGCCGCTTTCTTGAACAGTGCGTCTTCGGCCTGTCTCGTGGCTTCTAGATCTCTCATACGGTAGTAATAATGGTGGAGCTGGTGGGTACTGCCCCCACGTCCGCCGGTTTATCTTGGTTAATCGTCTACAGGCTTAGGCCATTTAAAAAATTCTCGAGGCGCGGCCGTTAAACGGCCAAAAAACCGCTCCTCAAAGTCCAAGTCTTAGCATGCTGAGTGGACACTTCAGCATGCGCGTCCAGAAGAATATGAAACGCCTTTCAGCTATCTGGCGTCGCCTAGGGCATTGCTGTAGTTATTAGGCTACAGCTGGTGCGAGACGCTGACCGAGTACACGATCTACGGCATCGCTAAGAGTAGATTTTGCATCTATTCTGGTTGCCTATGACGCTGACAAGCGACCTGCTGATTTAACCGATAAAGTCCAACGTCGAGCTTAAAATTCAGCCCCGTAACTAAGTATTATAGCACTTTTGCCAAATAAACGCTAGTGTTTATAGATAAACCGACCGTGCTATACTTACTTCCAAGGTTAGGCAAAATGAAGAAAAATACGAAAAAGAGCAATCTGGGCGAACTGATATCAAGCCTGATTCTGCCAGCGCTTTTTGTATTGGCCTGGATCTATGCCCTCAGCGGCTCTATGCCGCCAGGCGCCGTAGGCCACGAGCCCAAAGACCTGTCGTACTTAAGATGGCTTGTCTTTTTCGGAGGCTACGTACTCGTAGTATCTTTCATAATGCATTTCATCCTCGCCAAAAAAACAGCGGCCTCCATAGGCTGGAAAACCAATGGCTTCCAGTATGAGCTGGCTTTCGTATCACTTGGATTGGGATTAGGCTCTTTTTACGCGCTTAGCCACGGAGTAAGTGCCTTAATAACCATATCGATCCCGATCATGACCTTCTTATTTCTGGCCGGCCTTAACCATGTCAAAGAAATTATCGCCCAGAAAAATTATGCACCCAACAACACCCTCATCCTGATCTGGGATTTCGGTATGTCTATTTCGCTGGCGATCTTGGCATTGTCCGTAACCAATTAGCTTGGCTATAAACCAAGCGGGTGGCCACAAGCGCCGGTCTTGCCAGGCTGGCAGACTATCCGGTGAAGCCTTTGTAAACCGGACACTAAATTCAAAAGCTGCTCGTCCCCAAGGCCGGAGAACTCCGGCCCCAGATGGCGGCGCATGGCCGCGGTGGCTGCCTCTGTAACCTGCATACCGTGCGGTGTCGGCGTAGTGATATGGCGGCGCCGATTCTGGGGATCTTGCTTGGTTACCAGCAATCTTTTATCTTTCAGGAGCTTAAGCTGGCGGCTGATACTTGATTCCGTCTGCCCCAGTGCATCCGCAATAGCCTTTTGCTGGACACGGGGATTCCACTCCAGCACCATCAGGATCTTGAATTGGCTCAGACCGATATCAAATTGTTCCTGCAAAAGCTGATCCGTCTGGCGCCCCATGACTGCGGCTAGGTGTTGTATCAGATATGAGAGGTTGTTCGTTGGCCCCATATTTTTATTCTAACCCTGATACTTAACACGTCAAGTATTCATTGAGCTATAAAGTGCATGCCATTCGTCCAGACTGAGCGTCTGGGCCCGGCGTTTCGGGTCTATACCCACGCTTTCCAACCATTTTTGGACTTCAGTCCGGTCCAGATGCAGGCCGGCAGCCAAGCTGTTAAGTAAAGTTTTGCGGCGCTGCGCGAAGCCGGCTTTGGCCAGGCGGAAAAAAGCTTTGGTGTCGACGTTGAATAACGGCTGCGGACGACGGTTCATAACCAAGATCTGTGAATCGACTTTGGGAGGCGGTTCGAAAAGTTCAGCCGGTACTTCGCGCCCCAGACTGACCTCCCAGTAAAACTGCGCCGTCACGCTGAGCAGCGACATGGCTCCCGGTTTGGCCGCGACCCGCTCCGCCACCTCTTTTTGCACGAGGATAGCCGCCATCAGCGGCGGATTAGAGGTT
Source organism: Saccharimonadales bacterium (SeqCode) (assembly GCA_035547815.1). Classification (GTDB taxonomy): domain Bacteria; phylum Patescibacteriota; class Saccharimonadia; order Saccharimonadales; family UBA4665; genus JARIHC01. The sequence goes on along the minus strand of DASZUB010000001.1, from coordinate 8,782 downwards.
TCGCTGATGGCTCGGATGAGGTTGCTAGTGAGGTAATAAGGTATGTTGGCGATTAGCTTGTAGTCCGGCGGCAACCTGGTCAGGTCGAAACTAAGGATATCTTGATGAACCACGCCCAAATTATCGGCAGCGACCCTGCTTGGCAATTCATCGGCCAATTTCCCGTCGAATTCCACGGCCACTACGTTATCTGCCCTTTTAACCAGCAGCTCTGTCAGGGTGCCCAAGCCAGGCCCGATTTCCAGCACAAAATCATCAGGCCGCAGATCCGCCGCGTCGCACATCGCCTGAAGCGCCGCGCCGTCCCTTAGCCAGTGCTGGCCCAGCGACTTTTTTGGCGCCTGAGAACCAGGTGCACGACTACCAGTTGCCATTGCTTACCCAGTGGCTGTATGCCGCTCCCCAGCTGCCATAGCGTCCAACGGCGTACCCGTTGCACCACCTTAGCTGGGTAACCGGATTGGTCGCCCAGTCGGAACCGGCACTGGCCATCTTGCCGCCGGGCAACGCCTGGCATAGGCCGTAGGCTCCGCCGATACCAGTTATGGTAGGCTGCCAGCCTGATTCGTGGCTGATTATATAGTCCGCGTAGTGATAGTCTCCCGGACCGATTCCAGCCAATGCCATATCACCCTTGATACCACTCAAGTTCGTGCCCACGACCACTATCTGGGTAACAGGGTTCTTAGTGATGACTTTCTGGATTATTTTCCTGCTTTTTTCGACGTTGTTATTCAGTACCACTTGGTAAGTTACGACCTGCTCGCCTGGCGACCCTTGCTGACGGATAGCTTTGGTGCCATAGGCCAGCGAGTTGTCATTTATGGTTTTGACCGGCGTCGGGATAGCCTCTTTGATCGTCTCGGTCTTGGTGCCCGTGCGCAGGAAGGCGATTTTCATATTGGCAGTTATAGGGGTGGTCGCAGGAATACTCAGGTGGTCCTGCTTCGTTAATGTAATGTCCTTTTCGCGCATCAGTCCGGCCACGGTCTTCGCGTGGGTCCTAAGCACTACCGGTGTTCCGTATAAATCAACATTAACTGGTGTTGCCGGATCCACTACGACCTGCTCGCCTATGGCGCCGGTTTCGACGAAATTTTGGGCCGGAACCGTATTGACCCAGTCCTCCGCGTAAAGTTTTTGGCCGGTTTGCTGCGCGATCGCCCTAGGTGTGGTAGCGGCACTGAAAGCGAATTTCTTCTGGTTGCCGTCCACGACCTGGACCGGCACGGCGCGGTATATATTAACTCTGAAGTCATCCTGCTGGATCATAGTATCAGGCGCCGGCTCGACGACATCGCCCTCATCCAGCTTGATATTCAATTTATCCAAGAGTGAGGCGACAGTTTGCTGGTGGCTTGGAATAATCTGTTTTTCATGGTCATGCGACACTATGACGACGAAGCCTTTTTGGTGTGGCTTTATATGATTGGTCTGACGGGCAACCACATAGACGCCCATGGCCAGGACTAGCAGCACGGAGAAAGTAATCACCGGTACCGCGAAAGGGTGCCGGCTCATAGTTTTAAGTTCGTCGGTATTCTGCGGCAAATTGCGCCGGCGGAAACGGCGGAAACGTAAATGAAATCGCTTTAGTTTCTTCTGCATATCTCGAATTAGGTCAAGGCTCCCGGAAAGTATATGTTACCCCTTGACCCGTACCGTTTATTGTAACAAATACTCGGCCGTGCCTACAGTTTCTCTAGCGGCGCGAACGATACGTTAAGCTTGCGGGTGCCCTTGCCTTTGAAATAAACGGTGATGTTATCGCCCTCGACTTCGAGCACCGTACCCTGGCCGAACACCTTGTGCCGCACGCCATCACCTTCGTTCAGGTCGGGCACGTAGCGCGGCTCATCCAAGGCGACCGATGTTTCTGGTGAAGATACTCGAGGCACGAATGTATCTGAGCCGGAAATAGCGGTCGCCTCACCCTCTATCTCGCTTAGAAAGCGTGACGGAGGATTGTGTTGCATACCCCCATATAGGAGCCGGCTGGCAGCATAAGTCATGTATAGTTCCTGTTTGGCGCGCGTCATTCCTACATAGCAAAGCCGGCGCTCTTCTTCCATTTCGCCTTGGTCATAAAGCGCCCGCGAGTGCGGAAAGATGGATTCTTCCATACCGCTCATGAACACGACCGGAAATTCCAGACCTTTCGCGGCATGCAGAGTCATCAGGGTCACGGCGTCACCGCTGAAATCAGCGCCATCGAGGTCGCTGACCAGGGCCACTTCTTCCAAAAATCCATCTAGCCCGAGGTCCTGATATTCTCGCGCCACGCTGAGCAATTCCTTGACGTTTTCCTGCCGTGCTTCGCCTTGCGGCGTGCCATCCTCCAGATAAGCTAAATAATCTATCCGCCTGAGGAGTGAATCTATCAATCCCGTCACGGCAGCGTCCTGACTGATGACGTGCAGGCTACTAAGGATATCCGCAAGCTCGCTCAAAGCCTTGCGAGCCTTCGGCGTCAGGTCAGGGCAATTTTCGACTTCGTTCAGGGCCTGTTCCAGCGTAAGCCCGGCCCCGGTTTGCCAACTGAAGAATGTCTGCAGGCTCTTAGCGCCGATGCCGCGGGCCGGCACGTTGACGACTCGTTCAAAACTGACCCTGTCTTCCGGCTGGAATATGAGCCGCAGATAAGCCAAGATATCTTTGATTTCCTTGCGGTCATAAAAACGTACGCCGCCTACCACCCGGTAAGGTATGCCATAGTGCACGAAGGCCTCTTCTATGGAGCGGCTCTGGGCGTTGGTGCGGTACAAGATGGCGTAATCCCCGAAATGCCGGCGGCCGCTGTCGACTCCTTCGCGGATGCGCCGGATGATGGCTTCGCCTTCGGCCCGCTCACTGCCGACAGGCACTATTTGCACGGGTAGGCCGCCGTCTATAGCTGTCCAGAGCTTCTTGTCGCTGCGCTGGGCATTCTTGGTTATAACGGCGTGCGCGGCGTCCAGTATAGGCCGTGTGCTGCGGTAATTTTGCTCCAGTTTGATGACGGTGCAGTCTTTGAAATCCTTCTCAAACTTCAAGATATTGCGGAAGTCGGCGCCGCGCCAGCTGTAAATGCTCTGCCAGTCATCACCGACGACGGCGATGTTTCTCTGTTCATTAGTTAACATGTTAACTAATGCATACTGTGCGGCGTTCGTATCCTGGTACTCGTCGATCATTACGTACTTGAATTGGCGCTGCCATTTCTCTCGGATTTCCGGTTTGGTCTTCAGCATGCTTACCGTGCGGTTTATAAGATCGTCGAAATCCAGGGCCGACGCTTCTTTCAGAGCCTTTTCATACAGCGGATAGATCCTTGCGGCCGCCTGCTGGGCCGGACTGGCCGCCGCGCCGGTATATTCTTCGGGCGAAACCATCTCGTTCTTGGCGCTGCTGATAAGGCCACTCAGGACGCGTGCGGGAAAAGCCTTCTCATCTATCATCAGCTGCTTACTGACCTGTTTGACGGCCGCTTGCCGATCCGTTTCATCAAAGATCACGAAACTGCGCGGTATTCCCACCGCTTCACCGTCCTGCCTGAGCAGCCGCACGCAGATGCCGTGGAAAGTCCCCATATAAGGCATGAAGCCGCGGTTCTCGGCGTTCTCGCCGAGCAGTCCTGCCACCCGTTCACGCATTTCACGGGCCGCCTTGTTGGTGAAAGTCACCGCCAAAATATTAAACGGCGTGGCTTTTTTGGAGGCAATCAGGTAAGCGATGCGGTGCGTCAGCGTCTTGGTCTTGCCAGAACCGGCTCCAGCTTGGATAAGCAACGGCCCTTCCGTCGTTTTGACGGCACGTTGCTGCTCTGGATTCAAACCCTCAAGTAAGTCGTTTAACACCTAATAATTTTAACAAAACCAACCGTTTTTAGGTGTTGTAATCTAGTTTGAAAAGAAATGCGTGACCGGTTTCACGCCGTCGATATGGATAAGGCCGGCGTCCAGAGCGATATCCGCCCACGCCAACGCCAATATCACCGCCAGCAGCACGCCAAGAATCACAAAGTGCCTGGCTTTGCGCTTCTCCACGGCGTTGATCGGCAGTTCATAACGCCGGCTTTCCGCTAGCTTTTGGACCGCGGCATCGTGGGCGGCCTTCTCGCTAGCCTGTTGGTCGTCCTTCTTCTGTGGCTCCGTGTTGGCGTTTGGAGCCGGTGCTTGGTCTTCGGAGGCCGGCCCTTTGGCCGATGTCGGCGTTTCAGTGTTAGGCTCGATGGCCGCAGGCTCCGCGGGCGGCGCATTATCAGGCTCTGGATCAGGCTCGGACTGTTCTTCAGGCTCCGGCTCCTCCGGATTCTCAGCCGGCTTTTTGCTTATAGGTTGCAATTTCGGGCCGGAAACGTGAGCCAGGCTTTCCTGCCCGACATCCTCATTATCTGTGCTACCGCCCGCCACCATAGGATCCTGCAATATAGGGCGGTTGGTTACGATTATCGGCTTGGATGTAGCGGGCGGCGCAGCCTCCCCAGGCCGCTGCACATCCGGCTTAACGGTCTTCTTAGTATGTTTCGCCGTTTTCTTTTCGCCGCTCATTTTTATTTTTCTTTCGTGTGCAGCAAGCGGTATGCGCTATCTACTATGCCGGTGAATTTCTTGTAGTTCAGGCTGGCGGCACCGACTAGCACACCGTCGCAATCAGGCAACGCCAGATAGCCGCCGGCGATCTGGTCATCTACACTGCCGCCGTAAAGCACGCGCACGCTGTCGGCCGCCTTAGCGCCATACAGTTCTTTTATTTCCGAACGGATCATCTTGAAAACCTGTTCGATCTCGTCCGGCTTAGCCAGCTCATGACCGAAGGTACTGATGGCCCATACCGGTTCGTAGGCTATAACCATGTCCTCGACCTCTTCAGACGTCAGGTTAGATATGGCGGACGTCAGCTGGTCGTGTATAACGCGGCGAGTTTCGCCCGCTACCCGTTCATGTTTCGTTTCGCCTACACACAGTAGCGGCGTAATCTTATTCCGCACGGCGGCGCCCACCTTGTCGCGCACCATGTCAAGCGTCTCACCGAAGTAAATCCGTCTTTCGCTGTGGCCGATGATGACGTAGTGCACCAGTTCCCGAAGCATCGTGAAGCTGACCTCGCCGGTATAGGCGCCTTCGTCCACATGGAAAGCATTCTGGGCGGCTAGACGGAACTTACGGCGATCTATCTCCAAGCTCACCGGCTGCAGCGCCAACAAGCTGGGCGCCAGCACTATTTCCAGGTCGCGGTGCGGCTTTATATCTTTATCGAGCCGATGAACCAGCAGACTGGCCGCCTGGACGTCCAGATGCATCTTCCAGTTGCCGGCGATCATCATTTTTCTCATAACGCTTATGGTATTGTACCTTATTTCTTCTTATCGAGCAGGGCTTCTACTCCTGGTAGTTTACGGCCGGCCATCAGCTCCAGACTGGCGCCGCCGCCGGTTGACACATGATCGAAACAGTCCATAAGCCCGCGTTGCTCTATGTAGCCGACCGTATCGCCGCCACCGACCACCGTGAACGGTTTATGACCGAAGTCGCCGACCAGCGCCTCTATGACCAGGTCCGTACCATGCGCGTACGGACCGATCGGCCCTTGCAGACCATCTATCTCGGTCACGCCCATGGCGCCGTTCCAAATGACAGTATTCGCCAGTTGCACGCCTCCGGCGATGAACGAGCCACTGAACGGGCCGATGTCGACGATTTTTTCATGGGCGTGTATGTGGCTGGTGCCGACTGGCACCCGGCGCGGATAATTCTCAATATCGGCGATAACCTGCGTATCCCAGTCAACGATACGCGTCGGTGCCGTCTTATCCAGCTTGTGGGTCACCACGCCGTCGCGCGGCAAGGCAAAGATAAAGCGCCGCTTCTTAGCCTCGGCCGCGGCCTCGCGCATTATGTCCTTGGCTAGCGGCAGGTCATCTTTGTCATATAAGCTGTCTTGAACATCCAGGCCGCGCGCCACCAGGAAAGTATTGGCCATGGCGCCGCCGACAGCCACGAAATCCGCCAGCTTTATAAAACGCTTCAGGATGTCGATCTTATCGGCTATCTTAGCGCCGCCGACAATCGCGGCCAGCGGACGCTCAGGCTTTTCCATGACGGCTGTGATGGTATCCACCTCTTTTTCCAGTAGCAGCCCGGCTACTCCTGGCATGAATTTAGGCAGCTCCGAGACCGAGACCGCCGCGTGATGTACCACGCCGAACGCGTCCTGCACGAAAATATCGGCTAAAGCGGCCATCTGCTTGGCGAAAGCCTGGCCATTGGCTTCCTCCTCAGGGTGGAAACGCACGTTCTCCAGCAGCAAGACCTGGCCCGGTTGCAGATTAGCGGCAGCTTTCTCGACCCGCTCGCCCACACAGTCCGGAACGAATTCAACATCTCTCCCCAGCAATTTTTTAAGGTGTTTGGCGACCGGGAAAAGGCTCAATTCCGGCACCACCTTGCCCTTGGGCCGGCCGAGGTGCGAACAAATGATCAGTTTGACGTCATGCTTCAGCAGGTATTCCAATGTGGGCAGCGACTGTTTGATCCGATAATCATCCGTTATCTGGCCATCTTTCACGGGCACGTTGTAATCGGCGCGCAGTAGCACCGTCTTATTTTTCAGGTCTATATCGCGGATCGTTTGTTTAGTGAACATCCCACCTCTTATTCCAACTCAGTATAGCTTGCGTTCTCAGTCATGTTCAAGCCTGTCGTGATAAAATAATGGTCATGCCTACCGATCCAAAACCCCTAGACGATAAGAACAAAACAGGTTTATGGATAGCTTTTTTCGTAGGTCTTGCACTCTTGATCGCCAGCATGATCGTCGCCGCTGGCAATGCACTCGGCGGATGGCAGGCAAGCATATTCCACGCTATAAATAATGAATCTGGCAGCCTAACAAATTTCGCCAAATTTATCACTGAAGCCCTGGGGGCAGCCTATCCGATCGCTATCTGCGTGATCGTGCCTTTGTTATTCAAAAAATACCGGCTGGCCTGGCGTTTCTTTTTCACGGCCGGCGGCGCCATAGTAGCCGGTTTTGCCGTCAAATACCTGGTCAATGAGCCGCGGCCGGAGGCGATATTGCACCACCACGATATCCACGTCCGCGCCATAGAAACAGGTCCCGGCTTCCCGTCCGGCCATATGCTGGCGGCTACATCGCTGGCGCTCACGCTCTGGTTTATATTGCCGAAGGCCTGGCGCTGGGTATCCGTCTTGTGGATCCTACTGGTTGCTTGGTCGCGCCTGTATCTCGGCGTTCACACACCGGCCGATATAATCAGCGGTTTCTCGATCGGCCTGATGGCCGTCTGCTTCGTCCGCCTTTTGCCGCCCTCGATCGCCAAGCCTTTGCGGCTTGATGAGCCCGTTGCCAGCCCTGCCCCACAGAAAAAGCCGGTCCATACGCAAAACGCTTAACGTTTTCTGTTACGCTCCTCTGTTATAAAATTACACCGGACTAGAAGTATGGTCTTTAAAAACTCAATCCGCCAAGGGAGGCGTCAATAATGGTCTCTGATCAAACGCTGTACGAAAAGGTTATCTGGAGCGCCGACATGCCGGGCGTCGAGGAGCTTTTGAGCATGCTCGACAGAATGCCGCGGCTGAAATGCGTCAAGATCGACCGCCTATTCGTCGAAGCCCACGGGTCAAGGATCATTCGCGAACTGACCGAAGACCGCGGGCTCAAAGTGTTCTACGACGCCAAGTACGTCGAGATTCCCAGTAAGCTGGAGGAGCTTGCCAAAAGAGTCTGCTCCTATTACCCCTGGATGCTGAACTGCATGGCCGGTTCTTCTTCGACCGGTCTGCTGGAAGCTCCTAAAAAAGACGAAATCGACGGGCTCAAGCGGTTCGCCGATGCCTGTCTCGCCAATGGAGTACATCCCTGCGCCGTAACCGTGCTCACCAGCAAGTCGGATGACGCCGTCAAAGGGGAGTTCAACGGCCGGAACAGAGGCGAACAGGTGCTGTACTACGTGGAGGAGTTGCTGAAATGCGGTTTCACCGACGTGGTCTGCTCGCCCAATGAGGCTGGGTTGATCCGTTCTGAGAGGCGTTTTGACCTACTGGAACTCAACACTCCGGGTGTACGGCTCGAAGGCTCCAGCAGCGACGATCAGAACAAGCCCAAGACTCCGTACGAGGCTTTCAGGGCCGAAGTGGACAGGATCGTCAGCGGCAGGGACCTCACCAAGAGCGAGGACCCCACCAAAACGCTAGACAGGATGGCCGAGGAAGCAGCCAAAGCGCTGGCCGCCTGAAGACCCATCGCCTACTACCAAGAGGAGAAACGGTATGGAAGTTTTGCAAGCATTCGAACGGGCCGGCGCAATATTGCTGGACCATCATTTCGTCTACAACAGCGGTAAACACGGTCCCCATTACATCGATGCGGATTCGCTGTTCCCTGACACGGAACTGATGAACGTCATCATCGATGCCATGTCGGAGCCCTGGACCCATAAAACGGTCGAGGTCGTCGTCGGCCCGCCGATAGGCGGTCTGGTGCTGTCTACCATGGCGGCTGCCAGATGGCCTGGACCCAGAGCACCGGAACTCGTCTGGCCGACCAAGGACGGCAAGCAGTTCTTTTTCGAGCGCGCCGGCTTCGCTGGACGTCTCACGGGCAAACGAGTCCTCATTTTCGAGGATCTCCTCAACACCGGCGGTTCCGTCGAAAGAGTCAAGGAGCAAGTCGAACGCCATGGCGGCGTAGTCATAGGCGTCACCGTCATGTGCAACCGTGGCAAAGCGACCGCGGAGAGCCTGGGCGTGGATTGCCTGGAAGCGCACTCAACGGTGAG